>NZ_CP113920.1:1200000-1500000 GCF_029395535.1 Bifidobacterium sp. ESL0732
TGCGATCCGATGAGCGCCTACGGCGGTGTGATAGCGGCGAACTCCAAAGTTACTCTGGAAATGGCGCAGAACGTCCGCCCGATTTTCACCGAGGTCATCGTAGCCCCAGACTATGAACCGGAGGCACTGGAACTGTTGAAAGCTCATAAGAAGAATCTGCGTATCCTCAAAGTGGCGCAACGGCCTCATACCGATATGCAGTTCCGTCAGATCGACGGCGGCATCTTGGTCCAGACCATCGACAGGATCGATGCTACCGGTGATGACCCAGCAAACTGGAAATTAGTATCCGGTGAGACGCCTGATACGAATACGCTCAAAGATTTGGTGTTTGCCTGGCGCGCGATTCGCTGTGTGAAATCCAACGCTGTTCTTTTGGCGCATGACCAAGCGACGGTGGGTATCGGCATGGGACAGGTCAACCGCGTAGACTCCTGTCATCTGGCCGTTGAACGTGCCAACACACTTGCCGATGGCGCGAACCGCGCTCAAGGCTCGGTAGCGGCCTCCGATGCGTTCTTCCCCTTCGCCGATGGTGCCGAGGCACTGATTGACGCCGGAGTAAAGGCCATCGTGCAGCCTGGCGGTTCCATTCGCGATAAGGAAGTCATTGAAGCCGCTCAGAAGCGTGGCATCACGATGTATCTGACAGGAACGCGGCACTTCTTCCACTGATTTCACTGAGTCGGAATTGCGGTTGTAGATCAAGCTCCCGTTAGTCCTATAAAGTAAAATACCGGTACGTGGCTAAACTAGCTCACGTATCGGTATTTTATTGCAAAAGGAATGGCCATGTCCCACAAGCACCCGTATGTCTCCGAAAAGAACGAAGGCAAACCGCTGTTCGAATGGGGAGTGCTTGTTCTGGTCATCATTTCCGCCGCACTGGCAGGTCTCGGACACACAATGGCCGCCACAGTGATATTCGCTGCGACGGCCATTATTACGGGACTTATCAGATTGATTTTCAAAGACAACAGCCCTTGGAAAATCCGTTCAGTCGGTTTCGATGCCTTTATCGGCATCGCCTTAGGAATCGGATTGCTGGTCGTTTACTTCAGCATCCGGCTGATGTTGTGATGTAAACGACCCTAGTTTTCAATCTTTGTCGGTGCCGGTGTCCTTGATATCAAAACTTTCGACGGTTTCATTATTATCGGTCTTGTTTTGATCGGCAGAATCCGAAGTATTGTCGGCATCGCTCAAAGACGGCATCTGGAAATCATCGGACTTTTCGGAATCAGAGGATTCGTCCTCGTTGTCAGCCTCGGACTTGCTGTCTTCCTTCTCCCAATCGGCGGTGACATCGAGGGCTTCGACATCGTTGGAATTCTTGCTGGAAAGCATCTGCGCGACGATAACGACGATGGCGACGATGGCCGCGGCGAGAATCGGGCAAATCCAGAAAATCCAGAGCTGTTTCAGCGGGCTTGTCGTCAGACCGGCGTTGTTGGCGAAAATGGCGATGCCGGTGGCGCGTGCAGGGTTGAGCGAGGCACCGGTAATCGGATAGGTGAAGGTGACACCAACGGCATAGGCGACGCCCATGATGGCCGCTGCGTTCTTGGTGGCCTTGCCATCATCATCAATCGCGCTAAGTGAAGCGGCTACGATGATAATCGTGGCAATGACTTCGACGATGACCGCGAACAGAATACCGAAACTCACACCGGCCTGCTGAAGCTGGGCGGAAGAAATTGAGCCCTGATCATAGCCGTTGACTGCATTGGCGAACCACATCCTGGCCGGAGCGGCTTTCGAGGTCGGCAATACCAACTTGACTACACCGCCGGCCACGATGGCGCCGACGACCTGGGCCACGATATAGCAAATACCGTTTACGATACCGGTCTTGTTGACGAGCATCGCCGCCAACGTCACTGCCGGATTGAATTGGCCGCCCGAAAACCTGCCGAAGATGAAGGTCATGGCAGCGTAGGCGAGACCGGTCGCTGCAGCGATCAGAATCGCGCTGGGACCGTACAATGACGGGCTAAGCGCCGATACCAGATAGATTGCTAGAAAAATAAGGAAGCTGCCGACGAGTTCGCTGCAGATTCCAGAAATGGAAATGGCCGGCGAGGTCTTGCTTTCCGTATGTTGTGCTTGTTGTTCCGTCATTACTATTCCTTTTATTGTTATATAGGCGAATTCACGCCATACAATTCTTCATAATAGCAAAGGGGTAGTAACTACTGTATAATAACTCACGTTGTGTTCGAACAAGTTTTTCAAGACGATACGCAACGAGTACAGTACGCGACGAAAAGGCGAATCAAGCCGTTTCGCAAGGCCACGTTGGGAGAACGATGCCACACGCATATTCACACGCCGAAAAGGCGCATCACGATAATTACGATGAAGGAATTAGACTTCAGAAGCTCTTGGCGCAGGCCGGTTTCGGCTCGAGGCGCAAGTGTGAGGAAATCATCACAGAAGGTCGGGTAGAGGTCGATGGGGAACTGGTGACCGAGCTCGGCACCCGCGTCGACCCGTCGAGCCAACAGATCCGAGTCGACGGGTCGAGGATTCGACTCAACAACAAGCACATCACCTTGGCACTCAACAAGCCCAAGAAGGTGCTTTCGACCATGGACGACCCGAAGGGGCGCTTCACGCTTCGCGACATTGTCGGTGACAAGTACGAGCGCATTTTCCACATGGGGCGTCTCGATTACGAAACCGAAGGCCTCATCCTGATGACCAATGACGGCGAGCTGAGCCAGCACGTCATGCACCCGCGCTACGAGGTCAAAAAGACGTATATCGCCACGCTTGACGGGCGTATCAGCGGCAACATCTGCCGGCGACTCGTGTCTCAGGGAGTTAACCTGGACGACGGGCTGATCCGGCTCGACAATTGCGCCATCATCGATTCATCGCGCGACCAGGCCATTGTCAAGGTGGTGCTGCATTCTGGCAAGAACCGTATCGTCCGCCGTATCTTCGGTGCTGTGGGCTTCCCGGTGCGCAGACTCGTGCGTACGCAGATCGGGCCGATCAAACTCGGCGATCTGAAGCCGGGTTCGTACCGTGTGCTTTCGCAGACGGAAGTTCGCTCGCTTGCCAAGGAGGTTGGCTTGTGATTCGAGTAGCCATTGACGGGCCCGCAGGTGTGGGCAAATCCTCGACGTCCAAGGCGTTGGCCAAGTATTTCGGCTATGCCTACCTCGACACCGGCGCCATGTACCGTGCCGCGGCTTGGTGGTGCCTCAAGCAGGGCGCCGATCTCGGCGCTGACGTTGTTGACGAGCAGGCCATCACTGAAATGGTGGGGGACCTGTTCACCGGTGACCACTTCGATATCGGCGTTGACCCTGATGATCCGAAAGTTCTGGTGGACGGCGAGGACATCAGTGAGGCGATTCGTGATTCGAACGTTTCATCGCATGTTTCGAAAGTCTCGAATATCGTTCCGGTCCGGCATCTGCTAATTGCCGCGCAACGGGCGTATATCAACCGCGAAGCGTCTATCGATTCTTTCTCGAAGGGTGCCGGAATCGTCGCCGAAGGGCGTGACATCACCACTGTCGTCGCTCCGAATGCCGAAGTCCGTGTGCTGCTCACTGCGCGTCCGGAAGTACGTCAGGCGCGGCGTACCGGACAGTCTGCAGCCGGTGCGGGCGTTGGCGCCGATAATGTCATAGCCCGTGACAAGGCCGATTCCAAAGCAACCAGCTTCCTTGAAGCGGCTGACGGCGTGACAACTATCGATAATTCCGACTTGACGTTTGAGCAGACACTTGACAAGCTCATTTCACTGGTCGATGCGGCCGTTGAGGAACAGTCGTACAAGCAGTATGCCGCGAACCTCGAAGGCTACGACCTTGACGAGGAAGACGAAGTGCTGCTTGCCGGAGAGACGGTAGATGGCGAAATTGCGGCCAAGCAGAAGGCCGTCGGTGTGCTTGCCGTGGTCGGAAGGCCGAACGTCGGCAAATCGACGCTGGTCAACCGTATTCTCGGCCGTCGCGCGGCCGTCGTGGAAGACACTCCCGGCGTGACCCGCGACCGCGTGAGCTATGACGCCGAATGGGCCGGAACCGACTTCAAACTCATCGATACCGGTGGTTGGGAAACCGACGTCGAGGGCATTGAATCCGCCATCGCTTCGCAGGCACAGGTGGCTGTTGGCCTTTCTGACGCTGTGGTATTGGTGGTTGACGGACAAGTTGGTATTACATCTACTGACGAACGCATCGTCAAGATGCTGCGTGAAAGCGGCAAACCGGTGGTGTTGGCCGTCAACAAGATCGACGACGGCTCCAACGAATATCTTGCCGCCGATTTCTGGAAGCTCGGCCTGGGCGAACCTTACGGCATCTCCGCGATGCACGGCAGGGGAGTGGGCGACTTGCTCGACGTAGCCGTGGATACCTTGAAAAAAGCAAAGAAGACCTCCGGATTCCTGACGCCGACCAACCTGCGTCGCGTTGCCCTGATCGGCAAACCGAACGTGGGCAAGTCCTCACTACTCAATGAACTAGCACATGAGGAACGTAGCGTGGTCAACGATTTGGCTGGCACCACACGCGACCCGGTTGACGAAATCATTCGCATCGGCGACGAGGATTGGCTGTTCATCGACACGGCCGGCATCAAGCGCCGTCTGCACAAGCTTTCCGGAGCCGAATACTATTCGTCGCTTCGTACGCAGGCGGCCATCGAACGTTCAGAGCTTGCGCTTGTTCTGTTTGACGCCTCGCAGCCGATTTCCGATCAGGACCTCAAGGTGATGAGCCAGGCCGTTGACGCCGGACGCGCCATCGTCTTGGTGTTCAACAAGTGGGATTTGATGGACGATTTCGATCGCCAGCGTCTCGAGCGTCTATGGCAAACCGAATTCGACCAAGTCACCTGGGCGCAACGTGTCAACCTCTCAGCCAAGACTGGCTGGCACACCAACCGTCTGCTTGCGGCGATGAACACTGCGTTGGACTCGTGGGACAAGCGCATACCGACCGGCAAGCTCAACTCGTTCCTTGGTCGCATCCAATCCGCCCACCCACACCCGTTGCGCGGTGGCAAACAGCCTCGCATTCTGTTCGCGACGCAGGCCTCGACGCGCCCTCCGCGCTTCGTCATCTTCGCCACTGGCTTCCTCGAGCACGGTTACCGCCGCTACATCGAGCGCCAGCTGCGCGAGGAGTTCGGCTTCGAAGGCACCCCGATTCAGATCTCGGTGCATATCCGCGAGCGCAAGTCGAAGAAGAAATAAATTAAAACCTTGGGAATGTATGCCTCGAAAATATGTGTTCTGAGACTTTTCCATTCTCAAGGTTTTGTTTACTTACATTATAGGTGTATGACCTTGCCTACCAAGTTTTCAATTTTTGGTAGGTTTTTTCTTAATAAATGCAATCCCGCTGCAGCTCCTACTGCTGCTCCTGCACCAACAATTTTGTCACGGTTGCCTTTTCTTTTCTTCGCGTGAATTGCACAATATTTTTCTTTAACTTCGTTAGGCAATTCACAACCGCATTCTTTACAATATCGAACATTCTGAGATTGCCTATCTTCAGGACTCAAATTATTAGTTTTACTAACTGATACTTGTCCGCTATTAGGTTCGACATGCTTATTCTTTTTGATTAGCATCTTTGTTTTTATCCTTTACAAGTGAATTATTCTCTTCTGTTTCGTGATTTTCGGTTGTAGAGTTTGCATTGAGTTTTTCATCTTGTATCGGTTGTGATTCGGATGAAGGTAATTCATTTAAATGTGCAGGATTAAGCTCAACTTTGTTTACTCTCCCTATCTGGACGATCTGCTTAACTATTGTTGGAAATTCGTCAATAAGCGTTTGAGAAATTTTATCTTTGGTTTCAAGATTTCCGTTGAGTCTAACAAACGTATTTCTTTCATCTAGCTCGTTATCAACTACGAAACTATTGAAAGATTCGAGACATCTGATGCTGTCGTCTTGTTCACCCAACATGTTGAACCCATCGACTTGAACGCGTACCATGTTCATAATCGAAATGAGATCATTGAGAATTTCAAGTGCCTTTGCTGAGGACTCATCCTTTTCCCAAGCTGCATGGCCTTTTCCGGGTTCATGCTCTCGAATATATTCGAGATCTGTTTCGCATTGCCTCATCAAACCATATTTACTTTCAGAAGCTGTTGAAATGGTCTCGAGCAACAATTGATTCCTCAATCTTGAATCATACGTTGATTGGGCAATTGAGAATTTCTCCCAAGTACTCTCGACCTTGGCAAGTCTGTCATTTTGCAACCCGATGCCAATCTGCTCAATACCAGTCTCTACGTTTTGAATTTCATTTAAAACTGCCGATATTGCAGCCTGAGTCTCCAAATGTTGTAATGAACCTATTAATTCGGCATCTTTATCAACCTGATGAAGACGAATTTGTTTCCGTATCGTATTGTTCTTATCCATCAATACCGGCAGGACCTGATTGTTTTTATCGCGAGCAAAATGCAGTGTTCCATCGTCTATGAGTTTCTTGATATATGCCGGAACTGTTGCTTCAACATTGAGAGACGAATCCTCAAAGGCCATTTTCCTAATTACTTGGGCAAGCGCGGGAAAGATTGTTTGTATTCTTTCCCAGTTACCGAAGAACTCGAATATATGGTGGAGTGTAGGTTGGTCTATTGCAATTTTTCGATGGCTTATGACTTCTTTAGTGGGATCCCAATACTCAATCTCCACTAAAGAGGACTCCATTGATCCGGTAGATTCATGTTGTTGTTGCCCGATAGGAACATCTTTGCTGCTACCGGAAAAGCCACAAAAGGGGCATGAAAAAGCCTTATCCGAAATATGAGTCCCACATTCTGGACAGGAAATCATACTCATGATTACACCTTTCGTATTTTTTTACTCTTATCAATTTATTCTAAAGGTTGCGAAATACCAATAATGACAAAGTAGAGATATTCAGCCTTGAAGTTATTTTATCCATTTAGACGAAACCAGTAGCGCCACGCCGTTGGCACTGACAAAGTCGACTTTGTGCTAAACTTATCTCTTGGTGCTTTGCACTATTCGGGTCGTAGCGCAGTTTGGTAGCGCACTTGACTGGGGGTCAAGGGGTCGCGGGTTCAAATCCCGCCGACCCGACGAGAAAATCCTGAAATTCCAACGTTTTGAAGACATCGGGATTTCAGGCTTTTTCGTTTTCAGACACGATTAGACACGATGATCGCAGACCTCCGTCGTTTTCGGTCTATAACCCGTAATTCAGGGTTCAAATCTCATCCGATCTACAAAAATCGTCTGAATTCCAATGGGTGAATACGACGGAATTTCGGGTTTGCGCTCAACCTAAATTGTAGCAAGCGCGTCATCACTGGCGAATCCTCGACGGACACGAAATAAAGAAGGCCATCCAAAAACAACATATTGCACTTTTTAATAGATATTATTCTATTTATTATTTTCGATAAATGATAAAATATATAATACTTTAAAATTGTTGGGGAATGCACATGATTGATCATTTGAGGATTCCAGTGTCTGATTTTGCGGTTTCATGCAAATTCTATATGGCCGTACTGTTTCTATATGGCCGTACTGTCGACACTCGGCTACGAAGTGGAAGATGAGGACACCGAGAAAGTTCGTTTTGCCGATGGTGACGGATTCCTGTATGTCATTGCAGCTCCGAAAGACGAACCCCGACGCCACGCCATCTGGCCTTCCACGCTCATAATGTAGACGAAGTAGGGAAATTCTACCGTGCAGGGTTGGCTGCGGGAGGCCGAGATAACGGTGCCCCAGGACCGCGACCAGCATATGATGCAACCTATTATGCCGCTTTCTTGCTTGACCCTGACGGCAACAATGTTGAGGCTGTCATCCATGATTATCGCCCGGAGTAAATGACCAGACAATGTTTTTCGTTGCAACTGCAGATGGACCTGTCTTTTCCATACAATTGAAAGTTGAACTATCCGGGTCATCAGGAGCTCAACGACGAAATCGGCGTGCAGATGCAGAACGTCTACACCGGAAAGACCGATGTAAATGGCGCGCTCAAGGCTATTGAGCAGGTCAATTCAGGCCTCGACCGCAAGTAGATGATCCGCCAGTAATCAATAACAGTCACTTATGGTGGTGTCGATTCATTTCGACACCACCTTTTGTATGTTTCCAGCAAGCTTTCAGAAAAGCTAGTAAAATCACAAATTATGCTTATCGGTTGTAGCCCCGAGCACTGCCGATGAAGACATGAAACATTCGACTACGAAAGAGGTGCGGTTTGGAAGACGCCTTCGAATCTTCTGCGCAAAAGATGCGTGAAGCGCATATGAGCGATGTGGCCATTGCACAATTCAAAAGACTCTACGAGGAATGGCAACACAACGATGCCAGCAGCTGGATTCGTGAGGATGCGGTTGAGCCGCTGCAGAATGTTCCGAGTTTCCATGACGTGTACAAGACCATCGACCACGATCAGGCTGTCCATGCCTTTGCAAAAACCGCTTTCCTCAAGTTGAACGGCGGGCTTGGCACCTCGATGGGACTTGACAAGGCGAAGTCTCTCCTTCCGGTCCGCCGGCACAAGGCTCGGCCCATGCGTTTCATCGATATCATCATGGGCCAGGTGACCACCGCTCGGCAGCGTCTCAACGTGCCGCTTCCTCTGACGATGATGAACTCGTTCCGCACTTCAAAAGACACAATCGAAGCTCTCACGGAAAGTAAGACTTTCCATCAGAAAGACGTTCCACTCGAGATCGTGCAGCATCAGGAACCCAAAATCGACATTGAAACGGGCAAGCCAGCCGAATTTCCAGAAAATCCAGGATTGGAATGGTGCCCACCGGGGCACGGCGACCTGTTCTCCACCATCTGGGAATCTGGTCTGCTGGACATTTTGGAGAGCAAAGGCTTCGAATATCTTTTCATATCCAATTCCGATAACCTTGGGGCCCGTCCCTCGCGTACCCTGGCACAGTATTTCGAAAATACGGGCGCTCCGTTCATGGTGGAGGTCGCCAACCGCACCTACGCCGACCGCAAGGGCGGCCATTTCGTGCGAGACAAGGAGTCCGGCCGTCTGATTCTGCGCGAAATGACACAGGTCAATCCAGATGACAAGGAAGCGGCGGAAGATATCGAACGTCATCCGTACTTCAATACCAACAGCATTTGGGTGCGTATCGACGCGTTGAAGACGAAGCTGAAGCAGTATGACGGGGTTTTGCCGCTGCCAATCATCCGCAATTACAAGACGGTCGACCCTACGAATCCTGACACCGCGAAAGTGGTGCAACTGGAAACCGCGATGGGTGCCGCGATTGGTCTTTTTGACGGTGCCATCTGCGTGCAGGTAGATCGCATGCGTTTCCTGCCGGTTAAGACCACCGACGACCTCTTCATTATGCGTTCCGACCGCTTCCATTTGACCGATTCCTATGAGATGGAAGACGGCAATTACCTTTTCCCGGACGTGACGCTGGACCCGAAATATTACCGCAATATCGAGGGCTTCAACGACCGTTTCCCGTATGCTATACCCTCATTGGCCGCTGCCAATTCGGTGACTATCCATGGAGACTGGACTTTTGGACACGATGTCGTCTTCTACGGCGATGCGGTTTTGAAGGATCAGGGCAAGCCGAGCTATGTGCCGAATGGGGAATTCGTCGGGCCACAGGGAATCGAACCTGACGAATGGCTTTGGTGATTCGCTAAACAGGGAGAACGAAATTGCAATACAGTAAAACGTTGAATTTCGTTCTTTTTGTTGCTTATAGTTTCATTGATATCGCGGAAGTAGGATGCATTTCCGTGTTCTGTCAATGAATTGACTTCAAAAAGCTCAAAACACGCGGAAAAACGTGAGAAAAAGAATTAAATTTGCAAAAATCCGCAATTCACTGGAAAAAGCATCTAATATAGATAAGGATGCGCGTCAAAAGGCACGCACTTTTACTTGAACATTAACGATACGTGAGGACTAATGGCAGAAGGAAGCAACGGAAGGCGACGTTTTTCCGACAAGTGGGGCAAGCACGAATTGGATGTGCTCGCTGTCCTATCATCTGCGTTCCCACAATGGTTGACTTCACGGCAGATAGCACAGCGCGTCAAAGCATATGCAGATTCGTACGGAGAACTTGCCGATCAGGCGGCAAAGGCAGCATTCGCCAAACAATTCCAGCGTGATCGTGCCAAGCTCGCTGCGATGGGCATTGCCATAGAATCCCGTCAACCGGAATATTCTTCGAAGTCTGAGGGACAGGATTTCGCATCCTATCGTCTGCAACTGGGGGATGAGCCGAGGGTACGTCTGCGCTTCAAGCAGGAAGACCTACCCGTGCTCGCCGCAGCGAACTATCTGGCACGTTCGATGTCGATTTCTTCATCGTCGGCGAAACACGAGGAACAACAGCACACTTCACGCACCGCACCGCGTGTGCCGCAGACTCCGACTCCGGGACTCGGGCTTGACTCGATTGCCCCAGGACTTGGCACCCAGCCGATTCCTGACAATCTGATGAAGGTGGTCGATCAACGACGTTTCGCCGCGACCATCGATGTGGACGGCGGACATATGAACGTCGCCTACACGGATTCTGATGACCTGGCCATGTTCATGCTTGAACATCCGGGTTCCTCGGTGGTTTCGCCCCAGGAGGCTGTGGATGCTTGGAACCGCAGACTCAATGCCGCGACTCAGTTCACTCTGGCCGATGAAAGCCAAGGTGAAATAGGGGAGACCATTGTCACCCCGTCCATCAACAAGACGACGGTGAATGGCGAAGCCGATCGGGAAAACAGCAAATCCCATTCCAAGCGCAGTTCTTCGTTCCAAACCGGTAGCGAAGTTGATCGCCGCCTTCGTCTGATGCTGTTTCTTTCCGCACATCTTGGAGAGGAATATTCTTTGGAAGAGCTTGCGGAACGTTTCATCGGCGAGCCCAAGACCGAAGACGAAAAGAAAAAAGGCGTTGCTGTCATCCGCAAGGACATCAACACGCTGACCACAGTTTCGGACGATGGCGAGATGGCCGGCAGCCAGTTCTTCGACATCGATTGGTCGCTTTTGGACGCGGACGGCATCGTTTCGGCCACCAATTCCTTGGGTCTTGAGCGTCTGGCTGGTATCTCGCAGCAATATCTGAGCATGCTGACGGCTTCCGTGAGCTATCTGGCACATTCTTCTCTGCTTCCCATGGAGCAACGCGAGCAGGCCGAATCGTTGTATGTCCGTCTGCGTCAGCATGTCAAGCCGGGGGAGACCCCATGGCTTTCGCTGACTGGTTATGAGGTCGAGCCGCGCAGTTTCAGCGTGGTGAAGCGCGCCATTTCCACGGATTCGCTTCTGGATATGGAATACACCGACGGCACCGGCCGCACCCGGCGCAAACTCGTCGCCCCGTCCAAGATATTCGTGGATGAGGGTGTGTATTACGTAGCTGTCTGGACTGATGTGGCCAAGGCCGCTCCGAAAGACAAGAAGAAATTCGTCTCCAAAGATACGACCATCAACAAGGCCACCGGTGAACCACGCATCTGGCAGGTGTTGCGTCTTTCCCGCATCGAGAAGGCAGAACTTGTTGAGCCCACGACGCAGATCGATATTCCGGACGTTCCTGTGGCCGAGCTCCGCAAGTGGAGTTTCGACAACGGCACTCCTACGGTGTTCATCACAGACAAGCCTGATCTGCCGTTCATCAAGACGCTTCCAGGAGCGACGGTCGAGCGTTGTGGCGACGGAGAAAAAGTACATCTGACAGTTTCTTCGGATTCGTGGTTTGTCGCGTTTGCCATCGCGCATGCCCGCCACATCACGGCGGTCGCACCGGAACCGCTTCTTACGATGATTGTGGCTCGTGCCCATCGTGAACTCAGCCTTGAGAACAATAGCAACCAGCAGGATAAATAGTTTTTGTATCCGAAATTGCCGATAACCGATTGAAAAGAATAATTCAATATTGAACAAAACCGCAAAACCGGAAAGGGGAGTCACATGCCTTGGTGGGGTTGGATTATCGTCGCGATAATCATGCTTGCGGCTCTTGCCGTTGGTCTCGTTTATGCCGGCATTCATGCGGTTCGTGCGGCTCATGGCGTCGCCGATACCGGTAAAGAGATTCAGAATTATCTCAATGCGATGCAGAAATCCGCACCGTCGAATGAAACCCATGAAAAGCCGCTGTTCACTCAGCCTCTTTCAACCGCTGCGCGTCGCTACAGTCTCGCACAAACCGAGGTGGAACGTAGACGGATTACCCGGCATAATCGCCACGCAGAACGTTGGAGCATTTGGAGGCACAATCGCGTGCCGTTCACAGGAAACGTCCCGGCAGGAAGCAACCAAGCGGTTTCCCAGTCGTCAAATCAAGCTTTCGATGGAATCATGGCGGAAACTGAGACCTTGCAAGCGACACGCCTCGAAAAAGTACCAATCGAAATACATCGAAGGTCAATTAGATGACGGTTCTGCTGCCTTTTACGTGTATTTTGCCAACGTTTAAAAGCATATCCGTCTTTCACGAATCGACAGTTTCATCCCTATGAGTCATTCACATCATTACCGTCATAAAAAGCATTCCGAACTGGACAACGTGGATTTCAACCCATCAGTTGACCAGGATTCTGCCGGAGAACACCCGTTGTCACCTTCCCAACGTTATACGGCATTCAAAAAACACAGTACTTACGAACGGTCCGAAGCCGCACGATTTGCGAGAACACTGCCTTTCGAACTCGATCCGTTCCAAGTCGAAGCAAACGAGGCCCTCGAGGCAGACAAGAACGTTTTGGTCGCAGCTCCTACGGGTGCCGGGAAAACCATCGTGGCTGATTTCGCCATGCATCTGGCCCAGGAAAAGAACGTGAAGGCGTTCTACACCACACCAATCAAAGCCCTGAGCAATCAGAAATACCATGATTTGGTCGAGATATACGGCGCCGACAACGTCGGGCTCCTGACCGGTGACACGTCTATCAATTCCGAAGCCAACATCGTGGTGATGACCACCGAAGTGCTGCGCAACATGCTCTACGAAAATTCGGAGACGTTACGGGCATTGCGTTACGTGATTCTCGATGAGGTCCATTATCTAGCCGACAAATTCCGTGGACCGGTGTGGGAAGAAGTCATCGTCCATTTGCCCAAGTCTGTCAAAATCATCGGTCTTTCGGCCACAGTTTCCAACGTGGAGGATTTCTGCGCCTGGATCGAGTCGGTGCGTGGTGCCACGAAGCTCGTCGTTTCCGAGAAACGCCCCGTGCCGCTTGAACAGCACGTCATGGTGCAATCAGACGACCAGCACGAACCCGAACTCATCGACCTGTATCGTCATAATAAAAACGGTGTCCAGACCGACAAGCTCAATGAAAAACTCGTCGACCGCATCGACCAGCTCGATAGGAAAGCGGCGTCGCGAGCCCATGAGGAATGGAGAGGCGGCAGAAACAGGCGTCATAGGGGAGTCGAGAAGCGGCGCAGGCCTGGGCAAGTACGTCGCTATATACCACGCAGATGGGCTGTGGTCGATGAGCTCAACTTTATGGGGCTCCTGCCCGGAATCTATTTCATTTTCTCACGCAACGGCTGTGACGAGGCCGTTGAGCAATGTCTTCGCGCCGGTCTTGAACTGACCACCAAAGACGAGGTGATGCGCATCCGTGCCATCGTTGACGAGATGGTGGAAGGCGAACTTGATCATGCCGATCTCAAAGCCCTCGGTTTTGCACGGTTCCGCTACGCCTTGGAAGAAGGCTTTGCGCCTCACCACGCCGGCATGGTGGCACTGTTCCGCCAAATCGTTGAACGGCTTTTCGAAGAGGGTCTGGTCAAGATGGTCTTCGCCACCGAAACTTTGGCTTTGGGCATTAACATGCCGGCCCGTTGCGTGGTCATCGAAAAGCTTGAGAAATTCAACGGCGTCGACCATGTGACACTTACGCCTGGCGAATACACACAGCTCACCGGTCGAGCCGGCAGGCGCGGTATCGACACTATTGGCCATGCTGTCATCGTTGATCATCAGGGCTTCGTGCCGGCCACCGCCGCGTCTCTTTCGAGCAAGCGCGTCTATCCGCTGCATTCCAGCTTCAAACCGACCTTCAACATGGCCGTTAACTTGCTCAATTCCAGCAGCTACGAGACTGCACGCGATACGCTCGACCATTCGTTCGCGCAATGGGAAGCCAATGAGTCAGCCGAAGATCTTGTTTCTCGTATACAGATGCTTGAAAAGGCAGTCGAAGGGTACGAGAAAGCCTTCACCTGTTCGCACGGTGATTTCAAGGAATTCATGACCATTCGTCAGAAACTTTCATATCTGCAGAAAGAGGAACGCAGGCATCTCAAACGGAGAAGCTTTACGAGCGATAAGGCACGTAGCGAAGCTTTCCGGAATCTCGACAAACGCATCGCGGAGCTGAAAACAGAAGAAAGCGAGCACCCTTGCAAGTCTTGCCCGGACTTCCAGAACCACCTGAAATGGGGACATCGCTGGCTACGTGAGTCAAGAGAATTGCAGCGTGCACGAAGCCGCTACGAATCACGTACAGGTGTGGTAGCGCGTCAGTTCGACCAGATCTGCAACGTGCTTTCTTCGCTCGGATATTTGAAAGAAACTGAAGAGAATACCGGTAAGAATTCCGTGCAGGCAGACCGTCGTGATTCCTTCTCGACGGATATGACTGACGGGTCGAATTTGCAAGATTCGAACCATGTGACAGTTTCATCATCAACGACTGAATCGCAGCCAGTGCAAGATGCTCGCGATTACCATCTCACCATGCGCGGGCAGTTGCTTCGCCATCTGTACAGCGAATACGATCTGGTGCTGTCCGAGGCCATCGCCGACGGTTTCCTTGATGAACTTGAGCCCGAAGAGCTGGCAGCGACGTTGTCTTCATTGGTCTATCAGGCTCGCAGGGGAGGAGACAATGAACCACGTCGCTACCCCGGCGGTCCAGGCGGTCCTGTGGCGTCGAGTTGCCGACAGCTGCGGGACGTTTTCTCGGATGTCGAGATGATGCGCGAGGACGCGGATCTGGACGAATTGGAACCGCTTGATTTCGGACTAGTTGACGTCATGTATGACTGGGCCAGGGGAGAGGACCTCGCTCAGATTCTGCACGGCACCGAGCTCACCGGCGGCGATTTCGTACGTAACGCCAAGCGTCTTTCCGACGTGCTCCAGCAAATTTCAACCGCTGATGCCTACTATGAGGCCGATGATCCGCATCTTGCCGAGAACGCAAGAAAGGCCAACAAACTGGTCAACCGTGGTATCGTTGCATATTCAGGAGTTGACTGAGCGTAAAACGACAGTGGCGAGGGAATAATCGACTCGTCCGAACTGTTCTGTACTTTAGAAATAGACTATTAATAAGGAGAATGTATGGCGGAACGCAGCCTGCGCGGTATGAGTATCGGAGCCAAGTCTCTCGAATCCGATGAAAATGTTGATTTTGCAGCAAGAACTGATGTGGTGTACGTATGCCCGAAAGGCCATCGTACGATCCTTCCGTTTGCCGAAGGCGCCGAAGTTCCCGCCGAATGGGAATGCCGTTGCGGTGAGGTCGCCAAGCGCGAAGACGCCGATCCTGACGAAGTCGACGAAATCAAGAAGCCGACTCGTACTCATTGGGACATGCTCATGGAACGTCGTACCGAAGACGAGCTTAAGGAACTGCTTGACAAGCGTTTGAAGATGCATCGTGAAGGTTGGTTCCCGGATTACGAGTAAGTTTACATCGGCTCGCTAAATTTTTGGAATGAATCGGTGGCTGCTTGATTGTTCAGGTGGTTGCCGATTTTTGTTTGGGAATTTGTGGGTTTCGTCTCTTAGAATCGCGCTGAGAGAACCTTGGTTGTCGTAAAGCGGATAAATAACTCCAGAATAGTTGTCACAAACGGACGTAAGTACCAAAGTTAATGAATATCCGATAATGTACGTTATGTCAGATTTCGAGGAAATCTTGACATAACGTCGTCACGTTATATACCCTAACTTTGTTTGGCTTACATAACGTGACGCCCCTACAACTGCACGAGGAAATCTTGACATAACGTCGTCACGTTATATACCCAAACTTCGTTTGGCTAACATAACGTGACCCCCTACAACTGCACATGGTGACGTTTGGTGAGAACCTCGTCAATGATGCTGCGTTGGGCTTGCTTGGCTTGTAGATACATCAGGACCAGTTCGGCCACGAAGAAAATGCCGAGAACGACGGCGGACGGGATGCCCAGCATGGCGTAGACATGGCGGGTGGTGGCGTGGATTTGGGTGTAAAGCAATTTGTATACGCCATAAGGTGCACAACATAAAAACATGGAAACGATTTGCATGATGATGACTGACCATTGAACGGTTTCGACCTTGCGATGGTCGGTCTTCTTGCGCAGGGCACCGTTGACCAGACAGATAGCGCAGATTCCCAAGGCCCATAACAGGGCGAAGACCCACAAGAATCCAGGAAGTATAGCAGCCATGTGTTCAAACCCTTTGCGCTGGTATCCAATCGATATTTTCGAAAAAGTCTAGGTGTTCAAAACCCGAATATTTAAATATCGAATAATAATTTATGATTAATAGCTTGTAGCATAAATATCCGAATATGAAATCAATGTTCCGCAGCCCGTTCAAGACGTTGGTTTTTCAATTTTTGGCGCATTCGTTCAGCTGCAATGTCATCGATAGGCAATGTCGGCAACGTTGAAACGGATGAATCGGCAGACGTGATGTCGACGTGTTTCTCCTGCTCAAGCTGTGTTTCGACCTGATGCCACAACTTCCCCACCGAAACCGCGAAAACGGCCGTTCCCTGATCAATCAGCTTGAGCACTTCGTCGCCATTCTCGCATTCCTTGACATCCTGGCCATCACAGATGATGGTCATGTGCTCCAATTGCGCCGTTTGGTGACGCGAAAGGAAACCGATGGCGGCAGTGACGTTCTGCAGGTTGACGCCGGTATCCAGCAGTTTCTTTGATACTGCCAGAATCAGGACATCCTTGAACGAATACAGCCTTCTTGAACCTGAGCCGTGGGAAGGCGTAATCGAGGGAACCACAATCTGTTTGCGGGCCCAATAATCAAGCTGACGGTAGGTGATGCCGGCGACCTTGGAAGCAACGGTTCCGCGATAACCTCGGGTGGCTGCCTCATCAGTTGATTCGGAGAACAGCTCCCCCTGCACCAAGTCGGCGGAACTTGCTCGTTGAGTTTTGGAGTTTTTGCCAAGAGAGGAAGAACGAGATGAAGCCCTAGCTATCGTTGTCACTTTGTTTGCGACATCCATGGCAATTCCCTTTCTTCCTCACGAGTTTCGATTCAGAGCAAAAGCCTTACCTGGCAACCACAGCGGAGGGCGAGAAGAACACCAGACGGAACTTTCCGATCATGATTTCGTCTCCGTTATGCAATGTTGCGCGGTCGACGCGCTGACGATTGACATATGTCCCGTTCAGACTTCCCGCGTCGGCAACTTCGAAGCTGTTGCCTTTACGACGGAAGACCGCATGTGCACGGGAAACTGTGGAATCGTCCAAGAGGATGTCGGCATGAGGGTCGCGTCCGACACTCACTTCGTCCTCGTCGAGAAGATAGCGTGAACCGGACACCGCTCCCCTGGTCGAAATCAGCAATGCCGAACCCGGCGACAATTTGGTAATCGTGTCCAGATCGTCTTGGGTCAACGGACGGTCACCTGCAGAGGTGGCAGGGATATTGACAGCAGGCAGACCGATGATGGTCGTTTCACCTGCACTTGGAATCGGATTAGTCATATTTTCATTCTACCGTTTTCGCGTACTGATACGGCCCGACATCGCGTGTCTCGCTGATATCTACACTTTCGCTGGATGTTACAGTGACGTCAGCACCGAATTTCACCTTGAATCTGGAACCGACTCCCCCTGCAATGTTGACTGCGTTCGCCAGGTTCTGCGGATCACCGATGGCCTTGACCTTGTATGGTGTCTTCAACATTTGGCCATCGCATTCCAGACCTTTTTTGGTGTCTGAGATATAGGTCGAAGTCACCACACGCACGTTGTCCAATGCCATGACCTCGACACCTGCGTTGCGTAACTCTTCGAGCAACTGGAACATGGTGGCAGCGTCGATGCGTTCCTTGCTGCCTTGGGTGATCGTGATGATGACACCCTTGCCCTCGGCGGGCAGGCGGCCGGAAAGGATGCCGCTGGTGTCTTCATTCTCCTCGGCGATGCGCTGGGCCTCTTGCTGCTTGTTGGCTGCGGCCTTCAACGAGTTGAGCTGGCCGGTCAGCTCGGTTTTGCGCTGTTGCAGGTTCTGAACCTGGGTGCTGGTCTCGCTGATGAGTCTGGTAAGCTCCTCTTCGCTCATCGTCTCGTAGCTGGACGTTTTGTTGTTGAGCTGGATGGCGTAGCCGAAACCGAGGAGAGCGCATAACAGGACGATCAGCAAGCTGGTCATAAGCCGGGTGGCGATGCCGCCCCCAATTTTTCTCGGCTTTTTACGAACCAAGGGGAAGGAGCCGGTATCGGTACGGTCATTTTCCCGATCCTGGGCATGCTGGACGTGCATGCGGTTGAGAATGTTATGAGTTTTTTTGTCTGCCATTACGAATCAGCCTTTGAAGATGAACCTGCGGATGGCGGAGACGTTGGAGAAGATTCGTATGCCGAGCACAACGATGACGGCGGTTTGCAGCTGGGATCCGACGCCAAGCTGGTTGCCTAGCAGTACGAGCAGTGTGGCGGTCAGGACGTTGGAGATGAAGGATATGACGAACACCTTGTCGGAGAAGGAACGTTCGAAGTAAGCCCTTGCAGCGCCGAGCAAGGCATCGAGAGCCGCCACCACCATAATGGGCAGGTATGGCTGCAATACTATGGGGATATCCGGCTTCACGAAGATGCCGATGATGACCCCGATGATCAGACCGAGCACTGCTGCCATCATTTGCTCCTTTTTGCTTCACTTACATTGGTGGTTTCCGCCGCCGCAAGCTTTAATGAATAGGTTCGCGATATCTGCGGATTGATGCCGGCCGCGTTCAGCGTACGGTACAGGTCCGGTTGCGATTTGCTGCTCATTTGCTGCGACAGGTCTTTCGGATTCCCAATCGCTTCTATCTTATAAGGACTTGTCACCTGATTCACCCCTATGAGAATTGTTTGTCCTGCGGTACGTACCGAAGTTGAAACTCCGATACGGTACCCGTTGATGGCAATTGCCTCGGCACCGGCCTTCCAAAGTTGGTTGACGATGTTTTGGAGATCCGCATCGGTGACTACACGAATATGACTCGTGCTGTTTTCCCGAGGAGCAGCTCCGTTCGTGGCACCGGATGCCACCGGATCCGCCAAAGTAAAGACGATTCCAGGCCCTTTGACCGGCAGTGCGCCGTTCGCCATTTCGTCCTGAGTCAGTGTTGAATCCGGGCCTGCATTCGGCATGGAATCGGATTGTTTCACGACTTTGGCATGCAAGTCGGTCACTTCGGTGGTGACTTTCTTGAGACTGGCGTTCTGCGCTTCCAACTCTGAGATGAGGCTTGCTCGTACCTGTTTGCGCGGGTCTGTATTGAGCTGACGGACGAAAACACTGCCAACAAAACCCACAGCAATGCAGATGATGAAGACAATGATACGGGTGAACCAAATGGAGAATTTCGAATGTGGTTTCTGCTGGGTAAGTCTGGCATCGGAAAACAGAGGATCCAGCGGGCGATTGGTCAGATCATCGATAAGCCGAAGACTATCGTCATCGACCTTGCGGCGATGACGGGAAGCAAGAGCCAAGGCATCATCTTCGCTGATGACATGCCAAGACCCGACATTTTGAACGCCTTTGGAGAACACCGCGCGTCGTTTGCTCGGTTGTTCGTCGATTTCAACGGAAAAGGACGCAGGTGTTCGTTCCGGTTTCATCATTTATTGTTCGATTTGCTCGAGTCACGACGAAGCAAGGTAACACCTTGGCGAATGTAGATATATCCCGCCAACCAATAAAGGATGATGCCCCAGATCCCTGCCGCCAAAGCAGCGAGATGAAGAATTTGCGTGAATGTGTTATTCCACAAATCTGCGAAAATCAGTGCGGCTATTGAAATCATCAACAACGCAGTTCCGGCTTTTCCGACGAAATGCACGGGCAAAGGCCCGTAATCGTGCTGGGCCAGAACGAAAATCAGCACCAACAGGATAAGGTCACGCAGACCTACTATGAAGAGCATCCACCACGGAATGATTCCCGCCAAACCAAGTGCAAGAATACTGCAAAATATCAGCAGTCTGTCGGCCACCGGGTCGAGAATCTGACCTATTTTGCTGACCTGATTCCATTTACGGGCGATAATTCCATCCAAACCGTCGCTTGCGGCGGAAACCGCAAGCACAACAAGTGCGGCAACCATCTTGTGCTGCGCAGTCAACCACGAAATAAAAGGTATCGATATGATACGCAGAAGACTGATGAGGTTCGGCACGGTGATGTAGATATCACGCGCGTCCGGACTGTAACGGTTGTTGGAATTGATTGGAAGTTTCATGAGTCAGGTTCAGATTCTTGAAGCTTGCAAAGCGGTGACGATGATGGCTCGCGCACCGACATCGTATAGTTGATCCATCGTTTGGTTCACCTTCTCGCGTTCAACCATGGCTCGAACAGCACACCACTGCTGGTCACGCAGCGGTGAAATCGTCGGGCTCTCCAAACCCGGTGTAAGCGCCACGGCAGCTGCGACTTTGCTGACAGGTACGTCATAGTCCATCATGACATATCGTCGGGCGGTAAGCACACCTTCGAGACGACGCTTGAAGATCAGCAGGCGTTTGTCGTTGTCGGCGATACGGGGGGAACGGATGAGAATGGCTTCCGAATGCAGAATAGGATCGCCGAAGATGCGAAGCCCGGCATTGCGCAGCGTGGTACCGGTGGACACCACATCGGCGATAAGATCGGCGACGCCGAGTTGAACCGATGATTCCACAGCCCCATCAAGATGGGTGATATCGGCGTGCAGACCGTGGGACGCAAGATAATCACCGACCAGCTTGTCGAACGAACTTGCGATTCGCTTGCCGTTGACGTCTTCAAGCTTGGTGATCGGCGAATCCTTGGGCGCTGCAAAGCGGAAGGTCGAAGCTCCAAAGCCGAGCGGAATGTCCTCACTGGCTTCCGTTTCGGTGTTCAGCAGCATGTCACGACCGGTAATGCCGAGATCGATGGCTCCTTGCCCGACATAGATGGCGATATCCAGGGGACGGAGGTAGAAAAGCTCAACTTGGTTGTCATGGTCTTCGACCACCAATTGGCGTGGTTGGGTACGCAGTTGGTATCCGGCTTCCTTCAAGAGACTCCATGCAGACTCCGAGAGCATGCCTTTGTTGGGTACAGCTATTCTCAGCATTTTCTTTCCTCCTTTACTTCTCTGTTTTCATTGCCATTCATCGATATGCAATGCCATCGGTTCTCTTTTAAAGGTTTTTATAAAGATCTTCAAGGCTGATGCCATGCTTGATCATCATGACCTGAATATGGTAGATGAGCTGGCTCATTTCTTCGGCAGTGCGGTCCGCGCCTTCGTATTCGGCGGCGATCCAGGTCTCCCCTGCCTCTTCGTTGATTTTCTTACCAATGAAATGTGTACCCTTGTCGAGCTCATCGACTGTCTTGGAACCTGCCGGACGGGTCTCGGCCTTTTCACTGAGTTCTTTGAACAGTGATTCGAATGTCTTCATCGTTATCTCTCCGTTGTTTTCCGCACTGCGTAGCGTGACGGGTGGTTATTCAGGCCTGATATGCGGCTTCTGCCTTGGCACGGATATCGTCAATCGCCTTGGCACGGTCGTCGGCCCCATAGACCGCTGAGCCCGCAACAAGCACATCGGCACCGGCCTTGGCCACGATGTCGGCCGTCTTGGGGCTCACGCCACCGTCGACCTGGATATGGGTGTTTAGGCCACGGCGTGTGATCTCGTCACGCAGGCGACGGACCTTGGCCATCTGATTGTCGAGGAACTTCTGGCCACCAAATCCGGGTTCGACCGTCATGATCAGAATCATGTCGAACTCTTCCAAGATATCGAAAATCGGTTCGACCGGTTCCGCAGGACGCACAGCGAAGCAGGCCTTGCATCCCATCTCATGGAGCTGACGTGCGAGACGCACCGGGGCATGGACGGCACCCATATGGAAGCTCACCGAAGCGGCTCCAAGCTTGGCGTATTCGGGAGCCCAGCGGTCGGGATCCTCAATCATCAGATGCACATCGACAGGCAAATCGGTCACCTCGCAGATGCGCTTGACGACAGGTTCGCCGAGAGTGAGATTCGGAACGAAATGATGATCCATCACATCGACGTGAACCAAATCGGCATGGTCGATGGCCTTAAGGTCACGTTCAAGATTGCAGAAATCCGCGGAAAGAATGCTTGGTGCGATTTGAATGGTCATAACTGTATATCCTATGCTGGGCGAACGACTTGAAAACGGCTTGTAATAAAGCCTGCGAGAATATTAGCCACCTTTTTAGACAACAGAATTTATGATGTCATAATAATGGTTTCGGCTATCGCGTTTTTTGATTGGCTTAGTTCTTTTCGGCCTTGTCTTTTTGCTTTTGGGCATCGGCTTCGGCCTGTTCCTCGACTTCCGTTAGTGTGCGAAGACGCTCGGAAAGGCTTATGGTCGAACTCCCCAACCGTTGAACGACGATAAAGGCCACCACTCCCAGCACGAAGACGACCATGGAAACCCAGACATTGACGCGCACACCGAGGATTTCATGTGCGAAATCGATACGCAACGCCTCGATCCAGGTCCGTCCGGCGGTGTACCACATGACGTAAATGGTGAACAGACTTCCGGCCTTGAGCCTGTTCATCGTCTTGTGGCCGATCCAGATGATGAGAGCCGCACCGATGAGGTTCCAGATCATTTCGTAAAGAAACGTGGGTTGGAAAAGGGTTCCTGTCGGGCAGGTCTCACCGTCGTAGCACTGCTCGGCGTGACCGATGGCCGAACCTGTCATATTGAGTTTCAGTCCCCAGGGGAGTGTTGTGGGAGCTCCGTAAAGCTCCTGATTGAACCAATTGCCAAGCCTGCCGACCGCCTGTGCCACAAGGAGTCCCGGAGCCACTGCGTCAGCGAGCAATGCCATCGGATAATGCTTGTGACGGCACCATGCCCAGGCCGCCAAGGCCCCGAAAAGCACTCCACCCCAGATACCGAGGCCACCGTTCCAGATACGCAGTATTTCCATCGGGTCGCCAGTTGGCCCAAAGAACCGTTCCGGTGTGGTTACCACATGATAGAGTCGTGCTCCGATGATGCCGGCAGGAACCGCACATAATGCGATGTCAAGAACCTGATCGAAATTGCCGCCGAGTTTCTTCCATCGCTTTTCACAGATCCATACGGCAAGTACAATGCCGGTAAGAATACACAGCGCATAAAAATGAATCTGAATCGGGCCGATCGACCAGTTGCCGATCTTCAGCTGCGGTATGACAACCTTTGAAATGGTTGGGGATGGAATATAAGCCAGGTTACGTCCTGCAAGCATATTCAGTGTCAATCCTTGTATCATGGCCCCTCAAAGCAACTTTCGTCAATATTGTCTCTGCCGGCCATCATACCCGAGGCCATAACCGCTGTGATTTGCAGAATTTCAACGGCAAACGTCGTAGGCAGCGTCTTCAGGCTTCCGCTCGCCGACGACGACGGGGACTTCCCCACCTTCGTCGAAGCAGGAACGTGCCCCCGTATGGCAAGCCGCACCCACCTGATCGACTTCAACGAGCAGCGCGTCGCCATCACAATCGAACGAGAGGCTTTTAACATACTGGACATGCCCTGAGGTGTCGCCTTTGCGCCAATATTCCTGACGTGAACGAGACCAGAAAGTCACGCGGCCGGTGGTCAATGTGCGACGCAGCGCTTCGTCGTTCATGTAGCCGACCATCAGTACCTGCTTGGAGTCGTACTGCTGGATGACCGCCGCCACAAGGCCTTTATCGTCTCGCTTCATGCGTGCCGCAAGTCGCGGATCCAACGTTTTGCTGTTGTCGTAAGTGATATCGTCGTTGTTCAACTTGTTCTTCAGTCTTTCTTGGTTTCTTTTTGCTACAGGTTACGATTGCGCTCTTATCGATGAGTTCCCAGCGCAACCCGTAGAATATTGAGTTATGTTATGTTTCAGTCAGTTTTATCGAACCGTCGCTGGCTCTCGCACTGTGATGCCGTGTTCCTTCATCGTCTGCTTGACTTGGGCGATGGTCATCTTGCCATAGTGGAACACGGAAGCTGCAAGTACCGCATCCGCGCCGGCCTCGACAGCCGGCGGAAAATCCTCGAGCTTGCCCGCGCCGCCGCTGGCAATCAGTGGGATACTGACTACCTTGCGCATGGCCTTAAGCATCTCGATGTCAAAGCCATCTCCCGTTCCGTCAGCATCCATCGAATTCAGTAGAATCTCGCCGACACCGAGTTCTTGGGCCCGCTGCGCCCACCACAGAGCGTCGATGCCGGTGGAGTGTCGCCCACCCATCGTAGTGACTTCGAAGCCAGACTTGGTGTGCTGCTCCCCTTTTTCACGTCTTGCGTCCACGGAAAGCACCAGAACTTGGTTGCCGAAACGTTCGGCGACTTGGCTGATGAGTTCAGGATTATTGATGGCTGCCGTGTTGACACTGACCTTATCGGCACCGCTGCGCAACAAGGCATCGACGTCACTGACCGTGCGGACTCCCCCGCCGACGGTCAGAGGAATAAAAATCTGGCCCGCTGTGCGCGTGACCACATCCATCATGGTCTGCCGATGACTACTGGAAGCGGTGACATCAAGGAATGTCAGCTCATCGGCGCCCTCGTCGTAATAGCGTCCGGCAAGTTCGACCGGGTCACCGGCATCGCGCAGGTTCTCGAAATGCACGCCTTTGACCACGCGCCCGTCGTCCACGTCCAGACAGGGAATCACTCGTACTGCCAATGACATAAAGCCACTCCTACTCAACCGTCAAATATCTCATTCAAGACTAATTCATCATCTGGAATTGAGAACATACCATCTCAAAACAGCGATTCCATTGATGCGAATCACAAGGCGTATCAAATTAGCAGTCTAGCGGAAATTCTTCAATATACGGAAAGATTTGAATTAGTAAACGTAACCGCGCTTCGCCTATGCCCGAGTGTTTTTCGCCGCCAGCTGGCCACAGGCTCCGTCAATATCGGAACCTCTGGTATCACGTAAGGTCGCTGTGATACCGGCACTGTGCAGGATATCAAGGAAGCGTTGCTCATCCTCGGGCTTCGAAGCAGTCCATTTCGAGCCTTCGATGGGATTGAGGGGTATCGGATTGACGTGTACCCAGTTGTCGCCATAATGGTTGAGCCGATGGGCCAGCTGACGAGCATGCTCGGCCTGATCGTTGATGCCACGCATGAGCGCGTATTCGATGCTGACACGGCGATGGCTAGCCAAGTAATAATCGTGTGCCACATCGAGCACCTGCTCGGAATTGAAACGCCGGTTCATCGGCACCAGTTCATCACGAAGCGTGTCGTTCGGTGCGTGAAGCGAAACGGCAAGACGCACCGGAATGCCTTCGTTCGTCAGTTTCTTGATGCCGGGAACCACGCCGACGGTGGAAACAGTGATGTTGCGTGCAGAAATGCCGAAGCCTTGAGGTGGCATGGCGCTGATCTGCCGAACGGCGAAAAGCACGGACTTGTAATTGCCCATAGGCTCGCCTTCGCCCATGAACACGACGTTGCTCAGACGGCCCGGGCCACCGGCGACTTGTCCGTTGGCCATCGCCTTGGCAGCGATGCGCACCTGCTCGAGGATTTCGGCTGTGGAAAGGTTACGCGTCAAGCCAAGCCCACCTGTGGCACAAAACGGGCAGCCCATGCCGCAGCCAACCTGGCTGGAGATGCACAGTGTGGCGCGGTTCGGATAGCGCATGAGCACGGATTCGATATGTGAACCATCGAAAAGCTCCCATAACGTTTTGATGGTGGTGCCGTTGTCGGCGACTTGATGGGTGACTTCAGTGATCAACGTCGGGAAGAACGCCTGCTGCGCCTGCTCACGTTTGGCAGCGGGAAAATCAGTAAATGTAGAGACGTCGCTGTTGAAATGTTCGAAATAATGGTTACCCAGCTGCTTGACCCTGAATTTTGGCATGCCGAGCTTTTTTGCCGTTTCGATGCGCTGTTCTTCGGTCATATCAGCGAAATGCAGCGGCGGCTTTCCACGGCGTGCATGGTTCTTGGCCAGCACATCACGAAAAGCTCCCCTCTCTCCCCCGGCGGTTACGCCGGATTCGACGGATTCGGTAGAGGGAGAAGAAGTACGTGCTGATTCGGAAAGTCCTGAATCGTCTTTTTCAATATCATTCATAATCATTGTCATTTAATAAGCCAGATGCTTTTATTAGTATCCGTAAAATGGAACCTTATCCATAAAAATAATTCGTATAAAAATCTAAAGTATGCGAAGCCTACATACCCGTCGCCCAAAGCAGCACAGTGAAGAACGGCGCACATAGCAGAATCGAATCGACGCGGTCGATAACCCCGCCATGGCCCTTCAAGAGGTGGCCCATGTCTTTCAAGCCCATGTCGCGCTTGAGCATCGAGGCACACAAATCGCCGAAAGTGCCGATGACGCCGACCATCACTCCGGTGAGAATCGGCACCCACCAGTGCGTCATCCAAAGGGTGGGATAAGTAATCGCGAAAATCACGAAGGCTCCGACCATAGCGAAAAGAATCGAACCGCAGAGGCCCTCGACGGATTTCTTAGGCGAAATGCGCGGTGAAAGCTTGTGCTTGCCAAGGAACGCACCGAAGAAAAGTCCACCTGTATCGGAAAGGGCTGGAAGAAAAATCAGCATGATGGCATGAGCCACCGGATGGCCGTTGAACGTCTCAGGAAGAATGATGCATGAAGCCAATACGAGGATATAAAGCACCAGAAATACTGATACCGCAACGTTGTCGATGCTGCTTTCACCAGTTCTGCTGTTGACAGCCGCAGAATCGGAGGCTTTCTCGATGTCCCGCGCGGCAGCAAGCTTGCCCTCGATTGCTCCGGCAAGCCGTTTGCCCACGTTATGACGGACGTTTGCGGCAATAGCCACTGCCAAAGCGGAAGTGGCGATGCCTACGCCAGCAGCCAATATGTGGTTTGGCACGTAATAGATGGATAAAAGCGTACCTGCACAGCACAGCCACAGCACAATCAGCGGAATATACAAATGAACAGTGGCGAACGAGACATGGAGTTCGCGCAGAGCCAGCACCAGGAAAACGGCGATCAACAGGATATAGAGGTCAATTTTTATGAGAAGGCAGGCGACGATGAGGGCGATGAGGAACACGGCTGTTGCAACGGCCTGGGGCATGTTGCGCCCGGTCTTCTTGTTGATGTCGTTGAGAGCGGCGCTCACTTCGTCGCCCGCCTCATGCCGTTGTTTGTCGCTCATTGCCATTCTCTTTCATGTCTGCCCGATAAGATTTCTCACGCGGTTTTCAAAAACATAATAATTTAAAGCAGAAAGCCCCGTAAAAACCTCGAATCAGACCTCCATGATTTCCTTTTCCTTGGCGTCGAGGAGCTGGTCAATGGTTTCAGTGGTCTCTTTGGTGACTTTGTCGAGGTCTTTCTGCAGACGGTCGCCTTGATCCTCGCCCATGTCGCCATCCTTGACGGATTTGTCGATGGTTTCCTTGGCCTTGCGGCGGATATTGCGCACTGCGACCTTGCCGTCCTCGGCCTTGCCCTTGGCCAGCTTGACGTATTCCTTGCGGCGGTCCTCGGTCAGTTCCGGCATGGTCAGGTGAATGACGTTGCCGTCGCGGCGGGTGCTGCCGCCGAGATCGGAGTCACGGATGGCCTTTTCGACCGCGTTGGCCTGCGATCCGTCAAACGGGGTGATGGAAAGCGTGCGGGGTTCGGGCACGCCAATGGAGGCAACGGCTTTGATCGGTGTTGGGGCGCCGTAATAGTCGACAACCAAGCCGTTCAAGAGTGCTGGGTTAGCGCGACCGGTACGGATGCCGGAGAAGTTCTCCTTGGTAGCCTCCACGGACTTCTTCATTTGTTCCTTGGCTTGTTCTACAGGGTTTGCCATGTTGTTCTCCTTTTGCGGCCCGTGATACGAGCCTTTGGTTTTACGTTCTCAGTTGGTTGATTATTGGTCGGTTGATACATCTCAGGAAAGATGATGGTCACTTATCATTGGGTAATTTCTGATTCCAGATTGGACACAAGCGTACCGATCGGTTCACCTATGAGGGCCTTGGTGACATTGCCAGGCTCTTCCAAGCCGAACACACGGATATGCTGGTCGTTTTCGCGGGCCATGGAAAGCGCAGCGGCATCCATGACCGCAAGGTTGTCGACCAGTGCACGCTGATAGCTCAAAGTCTTGAAGCGCTTGGCGCCCGAGTCCTTACGCGGATCTGCAGTGTAGATACCGTCCACACCATTCTTGCCCATGAGAACCGCATCGCAGTGGATTTCCAAGGAACGTTGGATGGAGACTGTATCCGTCGAGAAGTATGGCATACCTGCACCAGCACCGAAAATCACCACACGTCCTTTTTCGAGATGACGGATGGCCTTCAAGGGAATATAAGGTTCAGCGACTTGGCCCATGGTAATGGCGGTTTGCACGCGCGTGGCCTGTTCTTCCTGTTCAAGAAAGTCCTGCAAGGCGAGGCAGTTCATGACGGTGCCGAGCATACCCATATAGTCACCGCGGCTGCGCTCGATGCCGGCCTGCTGGAGTTCAGCGCCTCGGAAGAAGTTTCCGCCACCGACAACGATAGCGACTTCGACACCCTGCTCGACGGCTGTATGAATTTCCTGGGCGATGCGGCGGATAACCGCTGTATCGATGCCGATATGGCCACCTCCAAAGGCCTCCCCCGAAAGTTTCAGCAATACTCGTCTGGCTGTATCTTCCTTGCCATCTTTAGTCATCAGAGGCCTCTCTATCCTTGTACGGCGGCATATTACTGACTAATAGGTTATCTGTTCACAACGACAGCAAGTTGCCTGTAGATCTGCTTATCGGCCAATTCTCATTATCGAAACAGTCGTCATTGACTTGTTCTGTAATCAGTCGTCAGATTTATATAAAAGAAATGGCTTATCAGATAAGTTATGCGTTACAAAAAGAGCGCCTATATATATAAAATGTGGGTTGATATCCGAAGACACCAACCCATTTTTATTTCATGTCAAAAAACTATGAAAACGAAAATCACTTCTCGTCGCCCTTGCCGACCTCAATGCGGGCGAAGGCGAGCAGCTTGCCACCGGCCTGCTTGAAGAGGTCGCCGACGGACTTGGAGGTGTCCTTGACGTATTCCTGCTCGAGCAACACGTTGTCTTTGTAGAAGGCGTTCATACGGCCTTCCACGATCTTGGGAATGATCTTCTCAGGCTTGCCTTCAGTCTGGGACTTCTCGGTAGCTACTCGACGCTCAGAGGCCACCACATCTTCCGGCACATCCTCGCGGGTGAGCCACTTCGCGCCCATCGCAGAAATCTGCAACGCCGCCTCGTGGGCGACAGAGGCACCCTTTTCATCGGTGGCGACAATGGCGACGATGCTCGGCGGCATCTCCGCGGACTTCTTGTGCGCGTAAATCTCGACCTTCGGGCCTTCGATCTTGGCTACCTGACCGACCTTGACGTGCTCGCCGAAGAGCGCCGCGGCTTCTTCCACGCTCTCCTTGACGGTGCCATCGGCGGACGGAGCTGCGAGAACCTCATCAGCGGTGGATGCGCCGGCCTTGATGGCGTCATCGAGCACGCCATCGGCGAAAGCTACGAATTTCGGGGTCTTGGCCACGAAGTCAGTTTCGGAATTGAGTTCGACGGCATAGCCGGCCTGGCCATTGGCGGTATCGACCGCACGGGAGGCGATGGTGCCTTCCTGGGCGGTACGGCCTTCACGCTTGCCCGCGGCCTGGATGCCCTTGGCGCGGATGATTTCCTTGGCGCGTGCCACGTCGCCTTCGGCTTCGGTGAGCGCCTTTTTGACGTCCATCATGCCGGCTCCGGTGTCGTCGCGCACTTGCTTGATCAAAGCTGCTGTAACTGCTGCCATTGATATCTCCTTGTAAAAAACTATTGAATATGTGTTGAATGCCCCAAAGGCGGTGCGGAGACCCGGAAGTTTCCGACACCGCCTTTGTATGCAATGTCGGTCAGGCCTTGGCCTCTTCGACCTTAGTCTCCTCGGACTTGGCCTCGGCAGGGCTGGTCTCGGCGGTGGCCGTCGCAGTTTCCGCAGGCTTTTCTTCCTTGTCCTTGAGCAAGTCCTTCTCCCAAGCGGCCATCGGCTGCTCGGACTTGTCTTCGGTCTTCTCGGCCTTGCCGCTGCGCTCGAGCAGGCCGTCGGCGACGGCGTCGGCCATGAGGCTGGTCAGCAGCTCGATGCCGCGGATGGCGTCATCGTTGGCCGGAATCGGATAATCCACGAGGTCGGGATCGGTGTTGGTGTCGACGATAGCGACGACCGGGATGCTCAGCTTGTGGGCTTCCTCGACGGCCAGCGCTTCTTTGTTGATGTCGACAACGAACATGGCCGAAGGCGTGCGGGTCATGTTGCGGATGCCGCCAAGCTGCTTCTCGAGCTTGTTCTTCTCGCGCTGCAGGAGCAGGAGTTCCTTCTTGGTCAGGCCGGAGCCGTGAACGTCGGTGAAGTCCATCTCTTCCAGCTCCTTCAGGCGCGCGACTCGCTTGGAGACGGTCTGGAAGTTGGTGAGCATACCGCCGAGCCAACGCTCAGAAACGTAAGGCATGTTGACGCGGGTGGCCTGGGTAGCGATGGCTTCCTGGGCCTGTTTCTTCGTTCCGACGAAGAGAACGGTGCCGTTGTGGGCGACGGTCTGCTTGATGAAATCGTAGGCCTTGTCGATCAGGTCGAGCGACTTGAAGAGATTGATGATATGGATCCCGTTACGCTCCATCAAGATGTACTGCTTCATCTTGGGGTTCCAGCGACGGGTCTGATGGCCGAAGTGCAGTCCTGCCTTCAGCATTTCGCTCATAGTGATCTGAGCCATGATAATGCTACCTTTCAGTCGGTTATTGCCTGGCCATGCGGGCCTGCGTGCAACGGTTCCGCTTTGAAAGCGAGGCCATCGACCGACACAGTCCGTCACGTGCATAGCGCGAATTCGTGCGTTTGATTGACAATATTTATTGGATTCCTAGGCAACGTGACCGCTTCGGAACCCGATTAACACACTGTTCTTTAAAATAGCACAAACTTGGTATAAAAGGCCACTATTCGATATCCGCGTAATGACGGCTGTGTTTTGTCTTCGAAACCTAGAAATGGGAAATACTTACCAAGCTAATGGAGTGATAAAAAATGTTCGGATACCGACTTCATCGACATCCGAACAATCTCAGAACCTAGGCTCAATTGAGCTATTTGATTCAGCGGCCTTCACGCATGCGGCGCATGGCCTCACGGCGTTCTTCCTTCTCCAGACGGTCGAGATAGATATGGCCGTCGAGATGATCCGTCTCGTGCTGAAGCATACGACCCATAATGCCGGTGCCTTCTACGACGATGGTCTTGCCGTCCAGGTCAATACCGCGAACACGGGCATAATCCGCACGCCTGGTCTTGTACCAGAGCTTGGGCACCGAAAGGCAGCCTTCATCGCCATATTGCTCTCCTCTGGTCTCTTCGATGACCGGGTTGAGGACGTAACCGAGTTTGCCGTCTATATTGTAGGAGAAGGCGCGCAAGCTGATGCCAATCTGGTTGGCTGAAAGTCCTGCGCGACCCGGATCGTCGACCGTATCCAACAAATCCTGCACCATGTTACGAACGGCGGCGGTAATCTCACGAATCGGTTCACATGGGGTTCTCAACACCGGATCGGGTACGACCCTTATTTCTCGTAACGCCAAAACACTACTCCTCTTGATGCTTTCAACGACTGCTTATTTTTCGGTTTTCGAGTCACTTTCTTGCTTTTCGGACTTCGGGGCTTCCTTCCAGGGGTCGTCATCCGCGTGCTCCGTCTCATGTTCTGCAAGACGTGCCCCGACATTCTGCTTGGCCTGCTCATAGGCCTCACGAACCTTAGGCGTCATGGCATCGGTGGCCTGGCGCACAGATTCGGCGGTCTTGTCGATGAATCCTGCAGCGGCCGACGGGGCCGGCTTAACTCGCGTCTTAGGAGTATAGACCTGCGTATTGATGAGGTCGGCATAGTGCTTCAAAACCTCACCGCGAACGACCTTCATGCTCGGGGTGAGCATCCCGTTTTCTTGGGTGAACTGATCAGGCACAATGACGAACTTACGTACGGATTCCGCGCGTGAAACCGAACTGTTCGCCTGATCGATGTATTGCTGGACGCAAGCACGGACGGCATCGTTCTTGCAAATCTCTGCCATTGGCATGTTTTCATCCATACCGTTGTTGGCCAGCCAGGAACGCACCATTTCAGGGTCGAGCTCGATAAGGGCCGCGATAAAGGGTCGGCCATCGCCGATGACCACGGCATGGGAGACGATGGGACAAGTTCCGATGGTGTCTTCCATCGGAGCCGGACTCACGTTCTTGCCGCCCGCAGTGATGATGATGTCCTTCTTACGGCCTGTGATGTAGACAAAACCGTCGTCGTCAATCTGGGCGATGTCGCCGGAATGTACCCAACCGCCGGGTTCCTTGGCTTCTGCCGTGAGTTCAGGCTGCTTGTAGTAGCCCAGGAAGACATCTTCGCCGTTAATCAAAAGCTCGTCGTCATCAGCCAGTTTGACCGCGATGCCTGTGCCCGGACGACCGACGGCACCTACCTTGTTGAAGTCCTGGAAGCTGACGATACAAGGCGCGGCGGTTTCGGTCATTCCATAACCTTGGATGAAGGTGATGCCGTCCATGCCATTGAAGAAGTGCGCAAGATCTGCGTTCATCGGAGCGCCACCGCAGGCCACGTACTTAAGATTCGGCCCCAAAGCGCTGCGCACCGAGGCACCGACGGTCTTCATATAGAACTTGTGCTTCAAGCGTTCGGAGAGGCTGTGGCCACGACCTTCCTGCTGATCCTTGGACCACTTCACGAAATGATCGAAGGCCATGTTAAAGACTCGACCTTGCAACCCGGCTCCGGCCTTCTGCGAAGCGGCGTTGTAGACCTTTTCAAACACACGAGGGACACCGAGTAGATAAGTCGGCTTGAACGTGCGCAAATCGGTCAGCAAATGCTTGGCACTCGGCGTGTAGCCGACGACGCCTTTGGCGCCGATGGCTACATACTGGATGTAACGGGCAAAGCAATGGGCCAACGGAAGGAAAAGCAGCAGTCGGCTCGGTTGGTAAAGCATATCGTCAAGCACGGCCCAACCGATGAAAACGGTCGAAACAAAATTGCGGTGCGAGAGCATCACGCCTTTAGGCGCTCCAGTTGATCCAGATGTATACACGATGGTCAACATGTCGTCGGCACGCACACGTGAAATAGCTTCATCGAGCTTTTCATCGCTCACCGAAGTGCCAAAATCCGAGACGGCTTCGAGACCGTCTTCCTGCAGGTTGAACACATACTTGAGACCATCACGGTCGCGACGGAATTCCTCAAGTGTTTGTGTGTGTTCGGCATCCCCGCCAAAAGCGACGATAGGGTCGACATCGTCGACAATACCTTTGGCCTGCTTGGGTGAATCCGTTTCATAAATCGGTACGCTTACCGCACCGATGGCGGCGCAGGCGAAATCGACCACTCCCCATTCGTAGCTGGTGGCCGCATAGATGACAACCATGCTTCCCGCCTTGGTTCCCAGACCGATAAGTCCCTTGGCGACCTTGCGTACTCGGGCAAGCATTTCACCGGCTGTAACGGTGTGCCATTGCTGGGTATCTTCATCGAGCCATTCGGCTATGGCTCCGTCCGGATCTTTTCCGGCTCTATTGGACAACAGGGAATAAATGGTGTCCTTGTCCGTAGTTTTGGTGACAGGATCCAAATAGAATTCTCGCAACATAGGTCTAACTATACGCAACCGTAACCCCAATGCTACGATAGCGTAGCTTTTACTATGTTCAAATATCCGCTTACGGCAGACTCAGCCTAGGTCGGCTGTGGTGCAAATCCAACGTGAACCGCTGCGTCTGAATACCAGCGTGACCCAATAAGTTGATTTTCCGACTGCGAGGCTTACCACCACCTCTATGGTATTTGGACTGACCAATGTCGTGTATACCAGCATCGGCACGGCGGGAAGATAACACAACTTGGCTTTAAGCTCCTGATGAGTGCGCAGATGATTCTCCAAAAGATATGACAATGTTTCCAAACGTTGAATACAAGGGCCGCTCAGGGTACGTTGAAGACTTTGCGGAGGCGTCCGTCCGCGAACAACATCCAAGCTCATGCAAGCCAATCTGCAGCAGGCGAGACTGAACTTCTGGCATTCGGCTTCACTCAGTGCTCCGGGATAGCATCGTGAAATATGATACGGAACCGGCCGGTTCGACAATTCGATACGGATAGACCCGTCATAGGTTGGCAATCCTGCACGTTGCGTTATCATCATCGGTTGCGTCTGTGCCTGTGTCTGTACTGTCATCATTGAGCCTTCTCTTCGTGGTTTACGCCTATCTCAAGAGCAACAGATATCTACGACGATGTCAAGATGAAAGGGGCTATTAGGATAAAAATCAAGATTATTGCAGATTTTTCTTGAAAACCTTGAATTTTATATGATGATAAAACGCACAAACGAATGGCGATGAAACAAAACAGGCTACCTGATCACGCAGGTAACCTGTTTACGATATGAGTCGATTGTTGAACTAGTCAGCCTAGATGCGAGAGCGTGACCGCAACGTCGCAGTGCTGGAAGTTCTTGAGGTCGACATAACCGGTGGAAGCCATCGCACGGCGCAGCGCGCCAATGAAGTTCACCGTTCCGTCAGCATTATGACTTGGCCCGAAAAGAATCTGCTCCAACGGGGCCACCGTACCTACTTTGGTGCGCCTGCCACGTGGAAGTGAAGGATGACGGGCCTCAGCACCCCAGTGCGTGCCCTTGCCAGGAGCCTCGTTGGCGCGGGCAAGAGGAGCTCCGAGCATGACGGCGTCGGCGCCCATCGCCAAAGCCTTCACGAACGAACCTGAAGTGCCCATGCCGCCGTCAGCAATAATCTGGACGTAACGGCCGCCAGATTCATCCATATAGTCACGACGAGCTTCTGCCACATCGGCGATGGCCGTTGCCATAGGCGCGTGGACGCCGATGGTGGCACGGGTAGCGGAAACCGCACCGCCGCCGAAGCCGATGAGAACGCCTGCGGCACCGGTACGCATCAGGTGAAGGGCGGCGGTGTAGCTGGCCGCTCCCCCGACGATGACCGGAACGTCAAGGTCATAGATGAATTTCTTCAGGTTCAGTGGCTCATGGCTTTGCGAAACATGCTCGGCGGAAACTGCGGTGCCGCGAATGACGAAGAGATCAACACCTGCATCAACGACCGTCGAATAGAATTCCTGCGTGCGCTGGGGCGAAAGCGCGCCGGCGACCGTGACGCCGGCATCACGAATTTCATGCAGACGGCGGGTAATCAATTCCGGCTTGATTGGTTCCGCATAGATTTCCTGCAGACGCGCAGTGGCACTGCTCTCATCAAGCTGGCTGATCTCGTCGAGCAGTGGCTGCGGGTCATCATAACGAGTCCACACTCCTTCAAGGTCGAGCACACCAAGCGCGCCGAGTTTGCCCATGGCAATCGCCGTCGCGGGGCTGGTCACCGAATCCATCGGAGCCGAAAGCACCGGAACATCGAACTGATAGGCGTCAATCTGCCAAGCAGTCGACACGTCCTTCGGATCGCGAGTCCTGCGGGAAGGGACGATGGCGATATCGTCCAAGGAATAGGCCAGACGGCCCTTTTTGCCCAAACCGATTTCAATTTCCTGAGTCATGGTTTCAAGATTACTTCCCATACGTGACGAGCCAAGTGAATCCCGACCCCACAGAAAACAGCGTCTCGCCAGTCAGTCACAGCAACACCAATGACATATTTCGGCGTGATAATGACAATATATTCTCGTTTGCAAAGAAAGGACAAGCATGGAAAAAATCAAGGTCAAAGGGACGATAGCCGAACTTGATGGCGACGAGATGACGAGGGTGATATGGAAGGATATTAAGAATCGCCTTATCCTGCCCTACCTCGACATCAATCTTGACTACTACGACCTCGGCATCGAAAACCGCGACGCGACCGATGACCAGGTGACCATCGACGCAGCCAACGCCATCAAGAAGCACCATGTCGGCGTCAAATGCGCGACTATCACCCCCGACGAGGCTCGTGTCAAGGAATTCAACTTGAAGAAAATGTGGAAGTCGCCGAACGGGACAATCCGTAATATTCTCGGCGGCACGATCTTCCGCGAGCCCATCGTCATCTCTAATATTCCGCGACTGGTTCCTGGTTGGAAGAAGCCTATTGTTGTGGCCAGGCACGCGTTCGGCGACCAGTATAAGGCAACTGATTTCAAAGTCGGCAAGCCGGGACGCCTCACCGTCACCTTCACACCTGCTGATGGCAGCGAACCCATCGAGCATGTGGTCTATGACTACCCTGGTGCCGGCGTGGCCCAAGTGCAATACAATCTTGATGATTCCATCCGCGGCTTTGCCCGAGCTTGCTTCAACTACGGACTCATGCGCCACTATCCGGTGTATCTTTCCACCAAGAACACGATCCTCAAGGCTTACGACGGCGAATTCAAGGACATCTTTGCCGAGATCTATGAGACCGAATACAAGGACCGTTTCGAGGCCGAGGGACTCACCTACGAACACCGTCTCATCGATGATATGGTGGCCAGCACGATGAAATGGCACGGCGGCTATATCTGGGCCTGCAAGAACTATGATGGTGACGTTCAATCCGATTCCGTGGCGCAGGGCTTCGGCTCATTGGGACTGATGACTTCCGTGCTGATGACGCCTGACGGTAAGACCGTGGAAGCTGAGGCCGCTCATGGCACGGTGACCCGACACTATCGTCGCTGGCTCAAAGGCGAGAAGACTTCGACCAACCCCATTGCCTCTATCTATGCATGGACCGGCGGGCTCAAGCAGCGTGCCAAGCTTGATGAAACTCCTGAAGTCGAAAAGTTCGCAGAAACCTTGGAGCAGGTCATCATCAATACCGTAGAAAGCGGGAAGATGACCAAGGATCTGGCCATGCTCATCGGCCCCGATCAGCCTTGGCTTGATACCGAGGGTTTCATGGACGCTTTGGATGAAGGGCTGAAAAAAGAACTCAGTCAATCTCGTTAGCCGTTAGTAAAAGGTTTGATTCAGCGCCGTTGCACAATAATCGTAAGTATTCAGTTGCAGCGACGCTTTCATATTGCCCCCAGACTAATATCGGTCTTGGTTGATTCGAAACGTATAAAAATAAAGAAGGATGACTCATGACGACGCGCGGCAAGCACTCCTTGGCACGCTTCCTGGCTCTTGCCACGGCTGCGGTCCTGACGATGACGTCGGCAGCTTGCGGCACGGGACAGCAAGATGCGGAAACCACCTCAATCGATACCGATAAGGTTTCTCTAAGTTCGGCAGCTGCTAAAAGCAATGTCATGATTTTCACCCCTTCCGACGGTATCTCCGTTTCGTCTCACACGCCTCTGAACAAATGGGCCAAGTTCGTCCCGGCGATTACGAAATCGCTGACCGATGCAGGCTTCCAATCCAAAAACATCAAGGTCAAGACTGACGGCAACCTCACCAAGCAAAGCAATGATGTGCAAGACTATGTGGTCAACCAGCTTTCCACCGCCAACGATCAAACTAACCGACACACGACACTGATTGTCGCACCGGCCACCTCTGCAAACAAAGGCAACGAGCAATACGGTGATTACGTCACCAATCCGGTCGACGCACCTTTTTATGACACGGAAAAACCCACGACTGCGGCCAACGCTAATACAAACACAGGCGATTCGGGGTCGACGGCATCTTCAGGTAAATCGTCTCAAACGCAAAATGGAAATGACAAAGACAACGACGAGATCACGGCCGGCAAACGTTTGGCAAAAACCTTGAAACTAGCAAAGAAGGCAGGAGCGCACACTGTCATCCTCGCGAACCCTTTGGCCGGATTCACTCCGGACCTTTTTATAAACATGTCAACTCCACGTCAGATTGGTGCGTTACAAGCTGAACAGCTTGTTTCGAAGCTCGCTTTGGAAAAAACGACCAAGATGCATCCCAAATCCATTGAGGTGATGATTCCTGTCGGTGAAGATAACGATTCGGCTCTCAGCACGACTGAAGCATTCGCCGAGGAAGCTTTTTCCGGGATATGGAGTGTTCTGGAGCCCTATTTCAAAGATGGCCGAGCCATCAGCCCTTCAAAGAAATTGAACTCTACCAGTTCCGAAAAAGATTGGGAATCGGTTTCATTCAAAGCCTCCAAAACAGCGGAAATCAAAAACGAACTGAATAGCCGGCTGGCCGGTTCTTCCAAAGATGGCAAGCCACTTCACGTCGACGGAATTCTCTCAATGAATGATTTCGTTTCATCGGCTGTGGTCGATGAACTGACCAGTCTCAAATACACTGGCACCGCCGCCGACATCAACCCCGAAATCGAGGTGTCCGGAATAGTGGGGACACTTACCGGCAAACACAACCTTGATAAGCAGGCACCGCCAAAGCCTAAAAGCAGCAGCCAAAGTACTGAGGAAACCGACCCGCAAACACAAACCAACAACGACGGTGACATGGCTTGGCCGATAGTCACTGGCTATGGCGCTTATACCGACATGATGCCCGAGATGGTCAATGGCAAGCAATGGATGACAGGTATGGAAAACATCGAGACCCTTTCCCGAGACATAGCCGGCGCAACCGCCGCCATCGAAGCCGGAAAAAATGTGACCGAGCTTTCCTACGTGAAGGCTGCAACGATCAACGGTTCAAAAATGAACACGATCCACGAAAAGCCGATGGCCATCAGTGCCAGCAATCTCAAGCATCTGCTTATCGAACCTGGATATATTTCGCTGGCTGATGCAGGACTGTAAGGCGAGATTGCTGCCCTGCGAGCCTTTATAAGGCATTACGTGCAACTTTGGCTACTCCGTTGTAAGTATTATCTGTGATTAAATGACAACCAAGCTTGTCAAAAATCAGCGAAAGCTTTACTGTAAAGATTATTTGAGTCATTGATGGCTAAGCGGGCATCGCCATGACTCAGTAGACCAAATTCACTGAAAAAGATTATGGCGAAACCGGCTTCAGGACTATCTTCCGTTTTGCAGCTAGTTGCTGCGGATCGCGGTATTCCTTTTTGCTTTTCTTCACTCCCCAATGCACGCAGATTCCGGTGCAGTGATCCGAAACACCGGTGACCGTACCGATGGGTAACCCTTTGACTACCGGTGTTCCTATGGGCAAAAGTGTCTGCGCCGGTTCGAAAGTCAACGTAAGACCTTTATGACGGATGCTTACCACCGATTTTCCTGCGACTACGCCGGAAAAACTGATGAAACCGCTCGCTGGTGCGAGCAAGGGCGTATTTTCGACTGCCGCGAGATCGACACCGCGATGGCCTGGTCCCCAAGCATTTTTGGGTGCTTTGAAACGTCTGATTAGCACATGCGGCAGCACCGGCCATCTCATATCAGCCTTGCAGCCTTTCCCACTATGAACCGGAGGGTCTGGGGAATCAATCGGCTCAATGACACCCAGTGAAGAGGTGCGAAACGGCTTCGAGGATTCATAAACCTCGCCCAGGCCCAGATTCGCATCTAACGATTCATCAAGCGTCTTGTTAGTTGCGGCCAATGCCTCATGACTTCCAGCGGACAAACCTACAAACAATACAGCGAATACGGCAAGAATCGTGATCAGTCCCCAAACCAAGCCAGCAATTCTTTGTCTGTGCTGTTCTCTTTCGATTCTCAGCCGTTCACGTTTACGTCGTTGCTTTTCCCTAGCATCCAACATTACCGTTCCTCCTTTCAATTGATGATTTCGTTTCAAATCGTTCCCGCTCTTCCCACTATGCCTCCTATCGGCAAAATAGCGGGTTGAAAACGAGTGCTGTGGTCGAATGACCCCGGTTATCCACATCGTCCGGGCGTGTCGCAAAAGTTATGCACCACTGCCGAGGCTCAAGAGTATAAAAGACATAACTGCAAGAAAGGAACTCTCGAAGGATGACTGTTGAAAGAAAGCAATCAGATGTCGAAATGAAAAAAGCAGCCGCTGGATCTGTGGCTAAGCCTGAAGGTCTGCAACGTTGCTGGCCTGAATCATATCTGGGTCTGAGCCATGACATGCTTGTTTACCACGACACCGAATGGGGCACGCCCTGCTATGATTCACAGGCCTTGTTTGAACGGCTTGCACTGGAGGCCATGCAGGCCGGGCTTTCGTGGAACACCATCATCAACAAACGCAAGGCCATTGACTCGGCCTTCCATGATTTCGATATCGAACGCGTCGCCCGGATGAGTGACGAAATACCCGTGCTGATGAAGAACAAAGCCATTATCCGCAACAAAAGAAAAATCGAAGCCACCATTCATAATGCACAGGTCGTACTGGACTTGGGAATGCCCTTCGCCGATTATATCTGGAGTTTTGCCCCCGACGGCCCTCGCGTGAACAGGCCGAAAAGTCGCGAGGAAGTTCCTGCCGTCACACAGGAATCAATCGATATGAGCAAGGCCATGAAAATAGCAGGCTTCAAATTCGTCGGCCCGACGACCATGTATGCCTATATGCAGTCGATGGGTATGGTCAACGACCATCTGCAAGGTTGCTTCAGGTGCCCGGAAATCACTGACCGCACAAACCTTGACGCAGCATGATGCCATAAGCCTCGCGGCCACCCCCCTCGCCCGGGGTCAGATGTGTACCATCATCGTAGAAATATTCGGGATGAGCGTTACTTAACGAATACCAGTCCAGCAGGCCGACATTCTTATGTTTGGCGACTACCGAACGCAGAATACGATTGTTGGAATCTTGCCAGTCTGTAGGCGAACGGACGGTGGTGAGATACAGTGGCTCGTTACCTACCGCCCCTATCAGATCCTCCACCTGCTGTTCGTCAGCGATTCTGTCGTTGGTCCCTAGGGCCATGATAACCACGCTTCCGGCCTGACCTTGCGTCTGATGCTGGCGATAGAGGTCGGCACCCGTGCCGAAATGACGGCCAACCATATTGTCCTGAACGCTTGCCGGAATGTGCTCCTGGACGAAATCGTGTGCACCCATCTCGACAGAATCGCTGATAATCAGAGGATTCGCGCTGCACGAACCGGTCGCGGCGTCATATGTCCAACCTTTAGTGCTGAGATTTTTCGGCACTTTTGCGGCTTTCGGTACCAGACGCGGCGGCAGATTACGTGAAGGCTTGGGCACCGCCGAGCGACGCAGCGTCAAAAGGTCACGTTTGATCGGCGTGGCTATGCCAAGGCTGCGCCCGATGGAAAGGTATTCTTCGCGCAGGGCATCCGAACGTTGTGCGGCAATCCTATTGAAGTCGACAGGAAGGGCCGTACACAGCACCACTGCCACTACACCCAAAAGAGCAAGGATTTTGGTGATCAGACGCATTTCGCGAAATGGCGTCTTCCCCTCGGGCACGGCTTTGCGCACGGCCTCCGCCATCTGATAAAAACCTTCGCAGACCGCCCAAAGTATGAGGAACTGGACGATCCATTCCCACCAACGTAGAGGCTGTGTGCGAATGGCAGGGTTCATGAATTCGAGCAGTGGGTAATGAACTAGATAAATCGAGAATGAACGAGAACCAATATAACGAAACACCCTCGATCCCAGCAGAGAACGGCAAAGGTTGCCCGGAACGAGAACAACGGCGATGAGCAACGCGGCGATTAACGCGACAGCCTGGAAACCCCCACGATAGAGTATCACGTCGTTGCCCTGGGAAATGCAAAACAGGATGATCAGAGCAAAGAGAAGGCAGAATCCAGCAGATGCCAAGAGAAGATTAACTTGAGACGACCTGGGTTCGCTATTCGTCACTTGATCATTTTCAACTTTTTCATTGCTTTTGTTACGTTCATCGCGCTTTGCTTTCACTCTTTCAACCATGAACGCAAGCAAGGCACCAATCATCAGTTCCGAAAAACGGGTGTCAAGCCCGTAGTAGACACGGGATACATCGGCTCCCGGAATATAAAGCGTCACCATCAGGGCGGTGGATGCGACGGCGATCACCAAGGTCACCAGGAATCTGGTACGTAACCTCAAGTTGAGGCGATGCATAAGCCAAAGCAACGACACCCAGAGCAGATAGAACTGCATCGTAACGGCCAAAAACCACAGATGTGTAAGCGGTGATGGAAGCCCCGCAGCGGCGAAATACGAGACCTTACGGAAGATATAGCCCCAGTTGCTGATATAAAGCGCGCTGGGCCATGCATCAAGATGCAGTTTCGGGAGCATTCCTGGCGACAGGAAATAGGCAGTCGGCACGACCAGCGCAATCAGAGACAGCAATGGGAAGGTCAGACGTTTGATTTTGCGCCAAAGATAGCTCGCGTAGTGAAAACCCCGTTTGCTCGCCATTCGTCTTTCGACGCTGCCGGTAATCAGGAAACCCGAGATCACAAAAAAAATCGTGACGCCTAGGAATCCGCCGCTCAATAGGGATGGGCGGATGTGATAGGCAACCACTCCGATGATTGCCAGCGCACGTAGACCATCGATGGCGTTGTTGCGATCTGATCCAGAGACCGGAAAAGAACCAGACGGACTTGAGGTTCCGGGTGTATTAGAAGAATCAGAGGGACGGAAGAGAGAAAAAAGTCGGGCAGAAGCCGAGGAATTGGAAGAACCAGAGGCATCCATTCCAGCCGCATTTGAGCTATTCCCGGTGCGTGGCAACATCAACCTCTTTTTCGCCTCTTATGAATCCGTGACCATTCCCAGCGCGGGTCACAAGGCAGTACATTAACAAAGGGCATAGATGCTTTGACATGATTGACACGCCGTTATTCTTCGCATTGGCAAGAAGACGTTGAGAAACTCTTCTGCTTTTCATGACCTCGATGTCATGTGCGAATTAATTCGTTTATTGTTTATTACGAAAAATTCCCGGAACCAAACGATTCCGAGAATTTCATTCCGCTCCCGCAGCTGGGCTTGAACCAGCGACATTCTGATTAACAGTCAGACGCTCTGCCAACTGAGCTATGCGGGAATGTCCCGTACGGGGCTCGAAGCACCGCACAAGAAATATATCTTATACAAGAATCGTCATCGCGCAACCCCAATGGCGTGTCGCTAGAGATTTGCGGAGTGTCTCGATTCAGGTAAGCGGCTCATACGCTGATGACGTTGATGGGCATCGCGGAGTCGATGGGAAAATCCGGAGACGACGGGCGTACGCCGGCTTCGACCAGATTTACGCCCAGCATCGCCACCATCGCGCCGTTGTCGGTGCACAGCTTGATCTGCGGGATGCGGACCTCGACACCATGTTCTTTACCGACTTCGAGCAGCTTGGCGCGCAGCTGGGAGTTGGCAGAGAAGCCACCGCCCACGATTAGGGTCTTAGAATCGTATTCCTCGCAGCCATGCATGGCCTTGTTCGCCAGCACCGTGGCGACAGAATCGGCGAGCGAAGCGCAGACATCATCCACAGGAATCTCCTTGCCCGCCGCCTGCTGAGCCTCGACCCAGCGGGCAACAGCCGTCTTGACACCCGAGAAGCTGAAGTCGTATGGATGATCTTTGCCGGCCTTACCCTTGGTGAGCCCTTGCGGCACTTTGATGGCATGTGGATCTCCATGCTGGCCGTGTTTGTCGATGTGAGGACCACCCGGATAGGGGAAGCCCAACAAGCGCGCAACCTTGTCGAAGCACTCCCCTGCGGCATCGTCAAGCGTCGTACCGACGACATCCACTTGACGGGCGACATCCTCGACGTGCAATAGCGACGTGTGACCACCAGAGACGATGAGGGCCAGCGTATCCTTCGGGAACGGGCCGAACTGCAGCTGGGTGACGGCAATGTGGCCGATGACATGGTTGATGCCGTAAATCGGCTTATTTGCAGCCCATGCCAGCGCCTTCGCACCAGAAACCCCGACGGCGAGGCACCCGGCCAAGCCAGGGCCGGCCGAAACCGCAACAGCATCGACATCGGAGAGTTCCATATTCGCATCGGCAAGCGCTTTCGAAACCACGGGCACAAACGCCTCTGCGTGGGCACGGGAAGCTATTTCAGGGATGACACCGCCATAACGTGCGTGCTCCTCCATCGAGGAGGCCACGACGTTGGAGACGAGCGTACGCCCGCGAACGATGGCCGCCGCGGTCTCGTCGCAGGTCGATTCGATGCCCAGTACTGTCGGTTCGCTCATTGCTGTCGCTCCATATTCTGTTTCTCGCTGCTAAAACCCATGATATGCGGCTCAAGGTCCAACGCCATTTCAACGGCATCGACGTCTTCAGGCTGGTAATAATGCCGCAAGAGGCCGATTCCCTGGAATCCGCTGCTATGATAAAGATGTTTTGCCGGCTCGTTGTCGACGCGGACTTCCAGCTTGATGCGACGGACATCATGATGATGTGCGTATCCGATCAGACTGTCGAGAAGGTTTTTGGCAATGCCATTTCGCTGGAACCTTTTCACTACGCCAATAGTAGTGATTTCAGCTTGACTTTCGGCGTGCCACATGCCGGCGTATCCGCGCATAATCGTAAATGCGCCTGGTTGCTGTTTCTTTTGATAGATACCACATTGATTATCTTTAGCTATATCGGTTGAATGTTTGTCTTTAGTAATGTCAGCATTACAACCGGCATTCGTAACTTGGACAACATCGGCAAGATAGATTCTGGAAGCGTCCGTGACTTCGTGACACAACGTCTGCAAATCCCAAGCCTGCGCGCCGAAGAGCTCTGTTTCAAGCCTGGCTGCAGCCTTCAATGCCCATTGCTGGTCAAGTTCACCGAATTCTACAATCATCTGGCGTCAGGCCTTTGTGGCTCCGGCATGGTTCAGCACATGCTTCAACGGATTAGGCACGGAAACGTCCGGACGCCGCAGATAAAGCGGTTCCACCGGCCTTATCTCATTTTCTCTGCCGTTCTCGAATTTAGCGTTGGTTGTGCTTGAATCGTTGAAGTCAATACCATTATTGGTCTTCGCACATCCAGCAAAAACCTGCAGGCCCGCGGCTCCGGCATCCAATACAGAGTGGTCGATGACACAACCGAGCATGTCGCCGAACCCCTGCCAGACATCCGCATATTTTGAAGCACCGTGACCGACGATATCGATGCGATAGTCGCTTTGTACAGGATTTTTCACAAGTAGCTTTTGGATGGACTGATTGATTCGCTCGACGATATGCTGGGGATAATCGATATCCATATTGACTATCGGGACGACAAACGACTTCGCATTTTCAGCGGCGGATTTTTTACTCACATCGTTCTCGCCCAAAGTTTCCTTGTCGTCGGCATACAACGCAAAGTAAAGCTGACGCCGACGCGCGTCATTGACGGCCAATGTCAAATGTTGACGGGATTCAGCGTTTGACGTTTCCTCGATTCCCTTGAGGAAATCACAACCTGCAAGTCTTGAATCTTCCTGACGTTTGAGCTTCATCATCCAAGCCTGCGGTTCAAGGATGTCCTGGCCAAGCAGTTGAGCGCCAGTGGCATATGAAATGGCCTTTGCCGCCACCACGCCGGCACGAAGACCAGTGAACGGAGCCGGCCCAATACCGACGACGATGCGGCCAAGGTCCTGCGGCGTGAGTCCGGCCTGACCCACGGCCTTGCCGATATTGACCTGCAGCTTTTCGACATGGGTGCGCGAATCGGTTTCAATAATGGGTTCGTGGTCCAAAACCCCGACCGTCGAACCAAACGAGGTGTCGATGACCAACGTGTTCGTCATATTTGCTGCTCCTACCACTTCACGCTGCCCAGCCGGTGATTATTCGATTGCCGGACATCAAGATTCATGCCGTTGTTACTGTACAACGCTGACATAACCGACAAACTCAGCAGGCCTGGGGAGACACTTGCGAAACGTTGATGCTCATCTCCATAAAACCAGTAAACGAATTTGCCAGCTTTCGATTATTCCATCGAATTCAATCTGCTGGTAAAATCCTTCCAACGTTTTCCGACGGGAACGAATGTCACCGTGCGCATACCGTCACTTGTCAGTTCCGCATTCGGATTTTCTGCTTCGGCTGCAAGCGTTGCCTTGTCGATTGGACGGTCGATATGGACTTCGAGACGAACTTCGGCGAACGCAGAAGCCATCTGCTCGCCCCATTCCATCAGAATCACCGTATGCTCGCCCGGGTCCTCGAGCTCCTCATCAAGCCCCAGCGATTCCAACTCATCAAGCAGCCTGTCGACCGTGTCTTGCCCGGGCGCGAAATCGTTGCCGCCAAGCCGGTAGGCATCGACATGGACCAGATGTGCGGGCGTTCCGTCCGTGAATTTGCCCTCAAGTTCCCGGGCAATGGTAAAAGTCGGAGAAACGATGGGTTCGTCAATATGAAGCCCCGCTCCGAAACCTTGCGCAAACGTCGTCTTACCTGCACCTAACGGGCCTGAAAGCAACAAGACGTCACCGCCACAAACGCAAGCAGCTACTTTCGCGCCAAGCTGTTGCATATCTTCACCGGTAGGTACTTCAACCGTATATGATAATTCATCGCTCATACGTTCATACGTCCTTTTCGGCTGATCAGTTCAATGGAACGTTCCAGCGCATACATCGGGTCTCCCCCATTGGTCTTGTTCTGTTCGTCGGCACATGCAAGCGTCTGGATGCATCTGGAAAGCCCATCGGACGTCCAACCGCTCAACTGCCTTGTAGCGTTACGCAACACCCAAGGGTTGGTTTTCGCCTCAGCTTGGGAAATGCTGCCGGAACGCACCGCCGAAGCTTTGGCCAACGTCCGTAGTTTCATCGCCAGAGCACCCACCAATGCGATAGGGTCGGTGCCCTGGGCCACGGCAGCTCTCATGTCAATGATGGCTTTGGCATCGTTGCAGGCAAGCGCCGCATCGGCAACAGCGAATCCGGTCACCTCTGCGTTGCCGGTCAGATATTGATTCACCAGATCAAGACCGATTGGATCATCGTCGAAATCAAAGCAGAGCTGTTCGCACATGGCTGCGAGTTCCCCGGTCTTATCCCCCAGCACGGCCACCAGCTGCTGAACCGCGGCTGGATCGACACGGCGCTTGCGGCGTTCAAAACATTGGATAACAAAGTTCAGTTTGGCATCGGCTCGTTTGAGGTCAGGAATGGATTTTTTCTCGGCTCCCGCTTTGGCAAGGCGATCGATGACTTTTTTGCCCTTCTGACCTCCGTCGTGTTGGGCGATGACTGTGCCCGTTTCGGCAGTTGGATCCTTGGTCGTAGAAGCACAATAGCTCACCATCGTATCGACCAGAGCGTCCTCGGCATTCTGAATATGCCGGATGATTACGATGGAACTGGTGCTTAACAGGGACGGACTTACAGCCTCGTCGAAGTCGTATTGGCTCACCTCACCTGCGTCGAGTTCGATGATCTCCGCTTCCGGATCATTCCTTGCGGCCTCATCACGGCAATCACGTACCTGCTGCTCGTTGAGGAATTCGTCACCGCCAATGACCAGAACGAACCGAGTCCGCTGTTTCCTTGATTTTGCAGCCATCACATTCCTCGATTCATCGTTTCTTTGAAAGCAACCGTAACTGGTACAGGTCTTCTCCCATCGGTATCCATGATATTCAATGTGGTGTCACAGGTGGACATACGTCGTGTCTCCAATTCTAATCCGGTTTTCCAAGCTTCTCGAACATTTGTTCGGTTTCTTTGAGCCATATCGTTCCTTTGCTTCGTATCTGTTTAAGATAACTATCATTGCCGGCTACGGGGCTTATCTCATCACGCTTTCTTCTCATTCTGGACAATGCTTTGAACGGAAGGACCATACCTATTTCGCATGCCACAATCATCAGCGCGCCACCGACGCCACCTGCCCATGGCATGGTCGCGGTTTGCGAACCGCCGATGGTGTCCGCACACCATTGCATCACTGACGTACCACAACTGGAAAGCCACACAAACACAAACGACAGATGCGGGGCCCATGACGACAACACCAAGCCTGCCAGCCCGGTAAGTGTCGAAAAATCCACGAACGGTGCCACCACGAGGTTTGCGGGTACGGAAAGCAAGGGCAACGTCGGGTTCATAAGCACCTGTATCGGTAGGGTGAAAAGCTGGGCGGCGATGGTCACCGACATGCCATCGGCAAAGAATTGCGGCAATAGCGCCGAAAGCCGCTCCGCTATCGGACCGGCGCAGAGCACGATGCCCAGCACTGAGGCGCAAGAAAGTGCGAATCCGTAACTTCTGGACATCGCTGGGTTGACGAGCAGAACGAGGATGGCCGTCCAGCTCAACGCGCTGATTGCCTGCGACCTTCTGCCTGCAAACATCGCGGACGAGGCAAAGATACCCATGATCAGAGCCCGCATCACCGAATCGGAGGGGTACATGGCGCTCGCGAGCGCCACATAGGCCAGCACTGTGAGCACGGCAACCATCTGCCGTGGCAGTAGGAACCGTGCGCAACCCGAACGTATGAGGCTGCCGATCAGTGCGAAATGCCCTCCGGAGACAGCCATCAGATGCATGATGCCGGAATCCTTGAAATGCATCTCCAGCAGCGTGGCGAACGTTGCGTTTATAGGTTCGCGCTTGTCCGTCATCGCACCCATGAAATCCTGGCCCAATAGCCCGATGGTCAGTCCAGGAACCAGCACACGCCCTTGATCGGAAAGGCCTTCCGTCACCGAAAAGAACGAGCGTTGCATGGAATCAACCAACCGCTTGGTCGGTGGGGCCCGTTCCAACAAACTTGTTTTCGCGTCGTCGCTTATGGTTAGCCATATTGGTCTCATACCATAGCGGGCAGTCTCCAATGTGCCCGAAGTTTCTATGGTCTGCCCGTCCGAAAGCCGTCCACATAACGGTTTATTCGCATAGAGGACGATACGCGACTTACTGGCTTGACTGATACCATCATGACCGATATTGACCAGATGTGCGTTCGCCTGGCAATCGGCCTGCCACGAGCTCGCTGCAGTAATCGGTGAATCGAGACGCACACTGGCCTCGACTGTGCTTTCGCCTTCCCGCACGAGCGCCATGGCTGGGTCTCGGTCAGCCATCACATCGGCACTCATTGAAGCGATGAACGCGGCCAAAGCGGAAGAAACAAGTACCACCGCCCAAGTCTTCCGATAATCGTGAAAACCATGCAACATTCCCGAAAGTTTGCTGTTAGCTGGAACTTGGTCCAGATTCTCGTTTTTTCTTTTTTCTCCGAACCATCGTTGAGATGAAACCACCAGGACAATCAATCCTGCAAGTAAAAGAACAAGTCCGGCTGTTTGCGAGAGTGTTTCAATGCTGAGACCGCCAGCCAACCGATTCGTTATCCTACTAAACAAAGATTCGATATTCGAAAAGCCGATGGAATTATTTCTACCTTGGCCGGCCGAAGCCAGGTTGTTCTGCTGCCCAGTGAGCAGAGTGAACATAGCGTGCGAGCCAAGTGCCGCGACCCAGACGCATAGCGCCACCGGCAGCATCCGCCAGTCACGGCTGCCTTGTTCATGGTTGTTCGCCTTGTCGAACTTGTTAGTGGAATCTTTGCCTCGAGGACAATCTACAGTTTTCATCAGACCGTCACCTGCCCGCGTATCTTTTCCAGTGTCTTCTGACCGATACCTGAAACCTTGAGCAGCTGGTCGACGCTCGTGAAACGGCCGATGGAGGTACGATAGTCAATGATTTTTTGCGCCATCACCGGCCCCACGCCCTTGATCTGTTGTAGCTGTGTACTGTCCGCAGTATTGAGATTGATGAGATTACTGCCGCTGTTTGAAGCCCCGGATTGCGCACCAGAAGATTCGGATTCTGCAGATGGATCTGCTGATGTTGACGTCCCAACCGTGCCAGTATTTTGCCCTCCAACTCCAACTGATGTTGATGCAGAACCGGCAGCTCCACCGGATTTCAAAGCATTCCCTTGTGTTGGACCTGAACCTTTAACTGTGGAACCGCCACGTGTCGCAGTTGTACTGATGGAAGAGGCTTCGGCCTGCTGCTTGTTGTAGTTGATGGTCTGCGTCACCAGCATTGTCAGGCTCGCGCACAACGCCACCACCAACACCAGAATCACGACAACCGCCTGGGTGGGTTTGAACACTAATCTTGGTATGGTTTGTTGCTTGGCAGCAGATTTAACACTCGAATCCGCTTGCAAAGCTTCGCTCACAGAACCATCTATGACAGAATCAAAATCATCAACCTCTAAAGTGTGGTCAATACTTTCAGACTGCTTTTTTAGTTTGCTATCTGACGTGTTTTCAGACTTGTCTTCCGGTTCGATAAGCCAGGTATCAATGGGCGGTAACGGCGGCAGACCGACTCGCAGCAGATGCTCATCAAGATCCTGCCTGAGTCCGTGCGGTTCATTTTCAGGTGGCTCAGCCTGTAACATGGCAGAGGAATATAGCCGTTTCGTCAAAAACTGGCTTTCATCGTGCGTTATGCCATTGAAATGAATACCCATACATTCAAGCATGACTGAACCGAGCTCAAAAGTCGAACCAAAACGGCTACTGTGGTCGAATGATAGCAGTTATCCACATTTGAGGCGTGTCGCGCTCTGAACCGCCGAATCGTCCACATCCATACACAACGTGTCATTGGGCGCGAACGACGATAAAAAGTAGACCCCAAACTAAAACTTTTCGGAAAGCTTCCGGATTTTAAGCATCATCCAATATTCTTTATTTCGACCTATTAATGAAATTCAAAAAATGAAAAACCAACGGAAAAGGACACCAGGCTTCAACCCGGTGTCCTTTAGTTTATTTGATGTCTTTATTCGATTGATCGATTAAACGGCTCGCTGATATCGTTTCGAACACTATCCGACGATGGTCCTCTATTCGGCCGGAACGATGGAGACTATCTTCGGGGCCTTGACGATGACCTTGCGCGGTTCCTTGCCTCCCAGACGATCAGCGACAGCTTTCAGAGCCATGTCCTTGAGCTCGTCGGGGTCGATCGAAGGGCTGACCTCGAGCTTGGCACGGACCTTGCCCTTGATCTGCACCACGGCAGTGACGGTGTCCTCGCCGACGTAACGCTCGTCGACCTTCGGCCACGGCTCATGCGCCAGGGAATCGGAGTGTCCGAGCTTTTGCCAGAGTTCCTCGCAGATATGCGGGGCGATTGGCGAAAGCATGAGAATCAGCGGTTCGACGGCGGCACGCGGCACGGCTTTCAGCCCGGTCAGTTTATTGTTGAGAACGATGAGCTTGGCAATGGCCGTGTTGGGACGCATGTTTTCCATCTCGACGGTCACATCGGCGATGGTGTTGTTCAACAGCTTCAGCGTCTTGGCATCGGGAGCCTCTTCCGAAATGGTGACCTCGCCAGTATTCTCGTCAACGACGTTGCGCCAGAGACGCTGCAGGAAGCGCATGCCGCCCACGACGTTGCGGTCGTTCCAAGGACGGGACTCGTCGAGCGGGCCCATGCTCATCTCATAGAGGCGGAACGTGTCGGCACCATAACGTGCGTACATGTCGTCGGGCGTGATGATGTTCTTGAGGCTCTTGCCCATCTTGCCGAACTCGCGATTGGCGTGCTCCCCGTTGTAGGTGAACGTCGGCTCGCCGGACGCATCGGCCGGTCCCTCCTTCACCTCGGCGGCGGGCACATATTGACCGCGGTCGTCGGTGTAGGCGTAGGCCTGGATCATGCCTTGGTTGAAAAGCTTGTAGAACGGTTCTGGAGTGTCGACGTAGCCCAGATCGAACAGGATCTTGTGCCAGAAACGCGAGTAGAGCAGGTGCAGCACCGCGTGCTCGACGCCGCCGACGTAGAGGTCGACGCCGCCGGTCTTGCCCGACTCCTTGTTGTGGTTCGGACCCATCCAATATTCGTATTCGTCCGGATCGACCATATGCTCGGTGTCGTTCGGATCGAGGTAGCGCATGTAATACCAGCAGGAACCGGCCCAGTTGGGCATCGTGTTGGTGTCGCGATAGTAGGTCTTTGGTCCGTCGCCCAGGTCGAGCGTGACCTTGACCCAGTCCTCATTGCGGCTCAATGGCGCCTCTGGATTGCTTTCTGCATCCATCGGGTCGAAGGTCTTGGGGCTGTAGTCCGGGACGTCGGGCAGATTGATCGGCAGCATGGAGTCCGGCAGCAGATGCGGTACGCCGTCCTCGCCGTAGACAATCGGGAATGGCTCGCCCCAGTAGCGCTGACGAGAGAAGAGCCAGTCGCGCAGGCGGTAACTGACGGTTCCCTTGCCCACGCCCGCGGATTCGAGCCACTGGTTGACCTTGTCGATGGCGTCGTTGACGCGCAGACCATTCAAATCCAAAGCATCACCTTTGGCTTGTGTGTGCTCGGTCGAAGAATTGATGACAATGCCATCGTGTGAGACGAACGGTGCCTTGCCCTCGTAATCGGCCAAATCCTCACCGGAGTCAGGCAGAGGCTTGACAGTATAAATGACCGGAAGGCCGAACTTTTTGGCGAAGTCGTAATCGCGCTGGTCACCGCCGGGCACAGCCATGATGGCGCCAGTGCCATAGTCCATCAACACATAGTCTGCAGTGAACAGCGGAAGTTTGTCACCGGTGATGGGGTTAGTGGCGTATAGGCCGGTGAAGAGGCCCGTCTTTTCGCCGCCCTCATCGACGCGGTCCTGCGCGGTCTTGGATTCGGCTGCGAGACGATACGCCTTTATGCCTTCCGCAGGTGTGGCATAGCCGCACTTCCAGCTTTCCGGAGTGTCTTCCGGCCATGCTGCGGGGGCATCGGCCAAAAGGTCATGCTCAGGAGAGACCACGGCGAATGTGGTGCCGAAAAGCGTGTCGGGACGGGTCGTGTAGATTTCCATGTCGCGCTCGCCGTTGGACGTGACAACCTTGAAATGGACGGAAGCGCCGTGGGATTCGCCGATCCAGTTGCGCTGCATGAGTTTGACCTTCTGCGGCCAGTCGATGATGTCGAGATCCTCGATCAGGCGGTGACCGTAGGCGGTGATGCGCATGGACCATTGGCGCAGCTCGCGTTGGAAGACCGGGAAGTTGCCACGTTCGGACTTGCCTTCGGCGGTGACCTCTTCGTTCGCCAGCACCGTGCCTAGGCCTGGACACCAGTTGACCGGCGACTTGGAGATATACGCGAGACGGAAATCATTGAGCACGTCGGCCTGTTCGGCTTCAGTGAGCTGGTCCCATGATTTTCCGGAATCCTCGAAACCGGGAATGGCGCGCTTACCGCTCTTGAATTGATCAATCAACGTGTCGATATGACGAGCGGAACCCTTGCCGCCGTCGGGACGGACGAAATCGGGGTCGTACCAGGCGTCATAGATACGCGAGAAAATCCACTGCGTCCAGCGCATGTAGCCGGGGTCGATGGTGGCGAAAGTGCGGCGGTTGTCGAAGCTCAGACCCATGCGGTGCAGCTGACGGCGCATGTTGGCGATATTGGCTTCCGTCGTGACGCGTGGATGTTGGCCTGTCTGCACGGCGTACTGCTCGGCGGGAAGGCCGAAGGCGTCGTAGCCCATGGCGTGCAATACGTTCTCACCCTTCATGCGGTGGTAGCGGCTGACCACATCCGTGGCGAGATACCCCAGCGGATGGCCGACGTGCAGCCCCTTGCCGGAAGGATAGGGGAACATATCCATCGCGAAGTATGGGGTACGCCCGTCGGCGTGCTTGCCTTTGCCGTCCGTCAGATCACCCTTGACATTCGCAGCCCAGAAGGTACCCTTCTCATCCCATGTTTTCTGCCATTTTTCCTCGATACCCTGCGCCATCTTGGCGTTGTAACGGTAAGCCGGAACACTAGTAATATTGGCGCTCGAATCCGCGCCTTTCTCATTGTCGCTCATAATATGGAATTATCGTGGCTCAACTGGACACGGGCAAGCCACTTCCCGCAAGTTGGTCATATCGGCATCAAAATAGTGCGTTCTCCACTGATTCAAGTGAGCCTAGCAGGTCACTTTCTGACTGGCTGGTTCAACGCCGGGTCAGGAGTGTAGCCGATATCTTTACGCATGCTATCGACGGCTTTTTGCCAGGTACCGTCCTTGACCATATCATCAAGGATGGTGTTGATCTTTTTGGTCAGTTCTCCGTCTGACGGACGAATCATGACGGCGTGCTGGACTTCAGAAGCCCGCGCAATCGCTTTGGCCAGTCTTGCAGAAGACGACGAATTTCCATCGCCCAGAACAGTGACGTCATGTTCGACAACGCTTGAAGCAAGCCCGTGCAGAATGGCGGCATCGGCCGCGATGGCATTCGATTCGCCAACAAGCAACGCGGTGAGGCATTGGGGATAGGTATCACGTTCCTGGATTTTCACGTTAGAAATCGCGGAGGCCAGTTTGCCCCCGTCAGCAGTCCCTTTGACCGTGCAGATATTCTGACCTTGCAATGACGATATATCAGTGAAATCATGTTGCAATCGCGTAGGCACCATAAGCCCCAACGGATTGGTGAGATAGGGCTTCGACGTCCCGAATTGCCGGCCGGTAATGGACGAAGTGACGGCAGGCAGCGCCGAGATGAACATATCGGCCTTGGATTCCTCCAAAGTGGCCATAGCAGTGGAAACGTTCACTGGTTTGAAGACAATCTGCTTGTGTGCATAGCCGAGCTTCTGGGCTACGTAATGGGCCACCTCGATATCGAAACCCGAATATTTGCCTTCATGGTCGAGACCAAGCCCAGGCTCGTCGTTCGAAACCGCGATGGCAATGGTCGGCCCCTCCGGAACGTTAGCCGAAGGCGGCGTTTGCGTCGGTCCGCAAGCCGAGGCCGAGAACAGCAGTCCAATGCCGCAAGCAAGCGCAAATAACGACTTGAAACGCCGGTGCACGCTTTTTTTACCAAGCAATGAAGCCGATTTCAATCTTGACAATCGCATCCAAGACCTACTTAAAAAGCTTAGATCTGGTCAACCACCACGCCACAAGCCCGGTGATGACCAGCGAGATGGCGATGACGATGAAAAAGCCCCAACGCGAACTGGTGAACGGCATGCCGAACATGCCGTCCTGGAAGTTCATACCGTACATCGAGAAAATCAAGGTCGGAACCGCCAGAACGATGGAGATGATGGTGAAGATCCTCATCACGTTGTTGAGGTTGTTGGAGACGATCGAGGCGGAGGCGTCGGTCATGTTGGCAAGAACCCCGCTGTAGATGTTGGCCATCTCAATGGCCTGCTTGTTTTCGGTGATGACGTCGTCCAGTAGGTCCTCGTCCTCTGGATACTGCTTGATGTGCGTCAGCGAGTTGAGTTTTTCGGTCACTCTCAGCTTCTCCATCACGATCTCGTTGGATTTGAGGCTGGTGGTGAAATAGACCAAGGTTTTCGAAAGTTCGAGCAGCTGCAAAATCTCACGGTTTTGCATCGAGTGCTGAAGCTTGAGTTCGAGGTTATCGGAACTACGGTCGATGATACGCAGATAACGCAAGTACATAGTGGCGTTGCGGTAAAGAATCTGCAATACAAAACGTGTCTTCATATACGTGTTGAAACCGCGGATGGTGCCCTCCATGAAGGGATGGAGTACCGGAGTGTCCTGCATACAGACAGTGATGATGGTATGTGCCGCAACGATGATAGCCAGAGGAATCGTCTCGTAGTGGTCGCGTCCGTCGCGCTGTTCGACGGTGGGGATGTCGACGATGATCATGGTGTAATCGTCTTCGGAATCGACACGGGAACGTTCCTCGTCATCCAACGGTGCGCGCAAATCAGCGAGATCAACCCCGGTCTGGGAGGAAACGGTGGCGAGTTCGACGTCGGTAGGGTTGGACAGACAGATCCAGGAACCGTTTTCCAGCTTGTTTATCTGTTCGACCTGCCCGTTGATTGTATTGAACATCCTCAACATGTCTGCCACCCGCCTTTCGCGCCATTCGCTGTACGGTTCCCGCAGGAGACGCTGGCTTTCGTACCGCGCGTCCTGGCCACCGGAATATCTGTCTTCATAGCAACGAGCACAAACAAAAGCCCCGGATTCCTGCTGTTAACCCAAAGTTCAAGAATAACCCCCAGCCGGAACTTTTAGCCGCACTTTTCGCTTAGCGTTGTATAACTCGCGTAAGATTTCCTCAGACCGTATCGGTGACAGGCAGCGGTTCCATCAATTTCATGCCTTCATAACGCAGTTCTTCAGGTCCGTTGGACCAATCGGCAATCGTCGAGATGGCAGGTCCGCAATTGAATTCCGCAAGCGTCCAATCATAGCTTCCGTCAGTTTGGAGCTTTGGCTTAAGAGTGGACCAATAGGCGTTGGGAATATTGCCAAGCTCGTCGATTTCAGGATCCATACCAAGCAATGTCTCAACCGTCGCGGCAATAAACGAACCGTGGCTGACCAACATCAGCGTGGTCGGTGTGTCGTCCTGTGTATTCTCATCAAGCAGCTCCAGCACTGCCTTGGCTCCCCTGGCACCAACCTGAGTGCGTGACTCAACGCCGTACTTGACCTCACCACCCTGATGAGCGCGCCAAGAACGATAGGCCTCGGCATCTATCGCCCTGATTTCCGGACGGGTCTTGCCTTCCCATTGTCCGAAGCTGCGTTCGCGCAGACGCTTGTCGAGTGTCACCGGAAGGCCGAGGATGTCGGCAAAGGCATGTGCCGTTTGTGCAGCGCGGAAAAGATCGCTTGACATTACTTTCATCTTCCGTTTGGCTGCTGGTACCTTCTGGTATTCGCTGATATCACTCTGTTCTGCAGCTTTGAGGCCGGGTTGGGGCAGCAAATCTGGATTGTCTGCGACGTTGCTGACCTTTGCCCAGTAATAACGCTTGGCCAGATCAAGGCCGGTCTGGTCAACCTGCCATTGGCCAACAATGTCAAGCGGGACGTCAATCTGCCCTTGCAGACGGTGGACGACATTGTAGGACGTCCTTCCGTGCCGCAACAAAATGACTTCATCAATCATATCCACTCCTTTTGCCGGATATCCCCTATCATTTGTCACACAAATGTGTGCCATCTCACTGTTTTTATTGTGCCGCACCCCGCCGATGAAAGGAACGCCGAAACGCTGATGCGAGGAACGCAATGTTCATCTTGCCACCAACATCCAAACCGCCCACAATGCGACAATGGCTGCATACGGCCAGAAATGCACCTTGCTGATGGCGATGAACTCGCGGATGAAGGCCGCCGGCCAGTAATAGCTTTTGGTATGGCTTCCGATTCCGTCGGATTTGAGCCCGATCTCGCGCGCGTATTCGCTAGCGCGAAACACGTGGTAATCACTGGTGACCACAGCTACGCGATAGGGGCACAACATGCCGTTTTTCATTTGCCTGACGCGACTGGTTTTGTCTTTAAATGACAACAAAGAGGAAGATGCGTCTTGATTATTATTATCAGACACCACTTGATTGTCAGCTGAAGCATGCTTCAGAGGCATAATCGAATCGTCCAAACCGCTACGTTTATCCATAATCACTTTGGAATTGCGCAGATTCTCGAGGGTGGTCGTGGATTGGTCCTCTTTGATGATGTTGTCGGCCGGCACTCCACTTTCCTCCACCAGATAACGTTTCATTGCTTCAGCCTCGCTGATTTCCTCGTCGGCACCTTGGCCGCCTGAAACTATGAACAGGCCATGCCGCTCCTGCCGATTCCACAAGTCGACCGCTTTGTCGATCCGTCCACGCAGCAGCGGAGTGGGCTTGGTACCTTGCAACCCTGCTCCAAGAATGATGATGTAATCGTATTTTCGACGTCTTGGAAGGATTCGATAAATCGTGGAATAGAGCAGCAGCGCCGCGAACGTGAAGAAAAACCATAGTCCTTCCAAGGCAATCAGGGCACCCACGCCTTTGCCCCAGCGGGGCGCATTGAAATATAAAGTCAACGGATAAACCGCAACACAAAACATCATAATCAGGGCGAACAAAGCAGGCAGGATAGTGGAAAGCGAAAACCCTTCATGATGAACGACGATAACGGTGTTAATCAGCAGAAATCCCACGACAATCGTCGGCGTGAACACAGCCACCAGCACTAACGGAATGAACGCCCAATCGCGCCAGAAATCGAGCATCAGCGCACTGGAAAGGCTCAGCACGAACAAGGCAAGCCAAATAGCGTTACGGAAACGTCTCGGTTCCTGGATGACGGAGAAAACAAGCAGTAGACCGAACAATATAGCAGGCCCATACAATAGAGCAGTCTGCCACCAATCAGTCACTGTTCTTCTCCTCGGTCATTCCTGTATTTTCAAGCATTGAGTATTTATTTCGTATATTTTTTACGTTTATACGTTCGGCGTTCGTTACATATCGGCTTTGCCGTTCTTGCGACGCTCCCGCAAACCGTAAGAACGGCAAAACTCCTCTTCTGCGACGTTCAGGCCTTACGCTCGTTGATATCGGCAAGCCCGGCGACATCGCTGGCATAAAAGCGAGACAAATCAGCGGCAAATTTCTTGATGCTTTCCGGCGCGGTATAGAGCATGTGTCCTGCCGGGTAATAAGTGAAGGCCACGTTGCCACGCAACTGCTTGGGCAGCTCCATATGGTCGATGTCAAACTCGGTCTGGTTAAACGGCGTGCACAGGTCGTAGATGCCGTTGCCGATCATGACTTTCAGCGTCGGTTCGTGCGAGATGGCTGCCGCGAGGTCCGGCGTTACTAGAGGGAACGGGATGTGCGGCCCCCAAGACGTCTTGGCACCTTCCGGCAGCGTGTGCCACCACGTCCAGCCTTTGCCCGGCTCCATGGAGTTCCAATCGAAATCGGCGAAACCTCGCCGCTCCTCGGTGCCGTCCCAGCCGAGTTCGTCACGTAGATAGACGTTGGCAACGCTGGAATAGGCGGGGTCGAGGAAACTGTCGTCAACGACGAAGGTCTCTTCCTGCGCAGTGCGGTCAAGGTCGTAACCTTTGCTACGCCCGTCATAACGGCCGACAATCATACCCGTGTCCTCGCCGCTGTTGTGGCGCAGCAGTTCCTTGCGGAAACGCATGTCAACCACGCGCAGGTCGGAGTCGTAGACGTATTGCTCGTCGAGTCCGGTCAGCTCGGCATAGCGCTTGGCCACGCTGCGCTTGGTGGTCTCGTCGATGGCATCACCTTGCGCCAATGCCGCACGCAGCTCTTCGTTGGCGAATTTTCGGGCCGCATTCAAATGGGTTGCAATGTCGACGTCCTGACCGGCCTTGCCATGGTAATGGGCGACCGTGGCGAACGTCGGAAAATAGCCGATATAGAACTGGTCGGAAGTGTCGAAAGTATGGGCATAGTCAAGGATGTTTGAAATCAAGACGAGACCGTTGAGTGCCACCCCGTCCTGCTGGAGACGATACGACAACGCCGCCCCACGCGTGGTGCCATAGGATTCGCCCAACACATATTTCGGAGAATTCCAACGGTGGAAGCGGGTCAGATAGGCACGAATGAACGCGCTGAAGCCTTTGACGTCGCCGTCGACGGAATAAAGCTCCTTCTTGGCTTTTTCGGCGATCTGCGAAAATCCAGCGCCCGGAGCGTCGATGAAAACGATGTCGGAATAGGGCAGCATGGTGTATGGGTTTTCTTCGAGACCGTAGGGAGCCGCAGGAACCGTTGCCGCGTCGGGAATATCGATGCGCTTCGGACCCAGCGATCCCATCATCAGAAACGTCGAGGACGAGCCTGGACCGCCGTTGAAGATGAAGGTGACCGGACGGGTGGTGTCGGTTTTGCCGGTTTGATCACTCAGTTCGAAGGCCACATAGAAATCGCTGGCTGCAGGTTTCACGTCTTTGGTATCGATGGTGATGGTGCCGACGGTCGCCTGATAATGAACCGTCTCACCGTTCAATTCCATGGTGTGGCTTGTCGTATGTTCACCGGTCGGACGCAGCTTCGGATCGGTCGGCTTCTCGGTTGACGTATACTGTTTGGTTTCTGTCTGCGCCAATGACGCTTCTTCGCTCATATTACAACTCCTTGGATTAACTGCTGACCTTCTTCAAGCCTAACGCAGAGCCAGCTCAATGAAGCAACGCGGAAACAAAGCCATATTCGAAAATCAACGCCGCAACAACAATGATAGAGCAAGTACAAATGAAAAAGGCTTTTGAGGAAATCCTCAAAAGCCTTAACCGTGGAGCTAGGGAGATTCGAACTCCCGACCCCCTCCATGCCATGGAGATGCGCTACCAGCTGCGCCATAGCCCCGGTCTTGTTTAAATTATTGCTCCTTGCGAAGCCTTAGATACTTTACAACAAACTGCCCCGATGACCAAACCGGCGTGTCGCTGAAGGCTTATTTGTAGCCATCAAAACGAGACAATACAAAGTTTTCACATGGTTGCTACCTCAAAAATACAAAAACATCGATGGAGAATGGGGGAAACACCGACTGTTGAACACAGATGCAACTAACGGAAAAGCCGGATTGGAACGACTTATATCGGTCTTCCAATCCGGCCATATTGGGTTCATGCGGTCATTCTTATTTCAGCGAGACTCGATTACTTTGAAGCGCCTGAATTCCCGCTTGACGTGCCGTTGCCCGGTTGTGACCCGGAGGTAGAGCCAGATTCACTGCCGCTGGTGCCACTGTCACCGGAAGTCGAACCACTTGTAGAACCTGAATCGGTAGAACCGCTGCCATTGCTCGTACCACTCGAAGATCCGGTGGAGCCACCCGAGGAACCGGAATCCGAACTGGTACCACCGCTGGTCGTTCCCGAATTGCTGCTGCCAGAATTGCCATTGGTCGAATTGCTTGAACTGCTGCCGGAACCATTGGACGTCGACCCGTTCTGCGAGCCCGAATCGGAAGTGGAACCGGAATTGTTCTGGTTGGTCGAGCCATTGTTCTTCTGGGTGCCGCTGTCCATCTTCTGGTTGCCATCGGTTGAGCTATCGCCGGAATCGTTCTGCTGCTTGCGGTTCTTGGTGGCCGAGTTAGTGACAATGTTGCGTACCACGTCATCGGTACCTTGCCCCTTGGTAGCCAGTGAAATGATTCCTGCAGTAATACCAACCGCAACCAAAGCACTGACAACAGCCACAACGATTGCCAACCGCTTGTATCGCTTCTGTTTCGAGGAATCGAACACGCGAATATGACCATCGCTCTGCCCTGGTCCACCTTTGAGCTTTTTGCCGTTAAGGGCCTTGGCCGAACCTGAGGGCGCTTTTACCGGTTGTTTTTGACCGACCGGCGCCATGACGCTTGTCTTGCCTGAAGCCGAAGGTGCCAGAACCTGCGTGGCATCTGACTTGCCCTTGCCGTTTTCGGCAGCGTTCTTATCGCTGGCATGCTTGCCGTCCTTGTCGTTTGCAGCCAAGACCTTGGTTGTGCCTTGATCCACTGAGGCTTGCTCCGTTTTCTCGGTTCGCGCCAAAGCCGCCAAACTTGTTGACGTTCCATCCATACGCAGCACCGGTTCACCTTGAGTCGCGATTGGATTCGTCGATTGCCCGTGATGCTGAACATCGGAACCTATAACCCGCGTTTCATCCCCAGAACCTGCATCCACAGCATCTTGCTGTTCTGCATCATCATTCTGAGGCGCGTTCTCCTGCAATTTCCTGCCGGATTCCCTGAGCACGTTCTGATAAATCTGGGAGGCCACCGCCGAGACAATGGAACCAACTGCCACACCGATCACTGAACCGGCAATGCCGATTTTCGCCGACAACAGGAACGAAGTGACCGCAGCAAGCGCACCGGCTACAATCTGCGAGACCGAAATCCCCTTGAAAAAATTCTTCATGATACTTAAGAATAATGAAACAACATCGAAAAAGCTGAAAACCACGCAAAACCTTGCCGAACGCTTACAGCTAATTCATATAGCAACTCGAAAATGCTCGATGGGAGTGTCAAGAAATGTTGAAATGTCGATGGACACGCCGTTTCCTCTGATAGATTAATCGTTAGTGGAAAGGGCAACATGGAACAACGCAAGCAACATACTACGGAATATTCTGTGTCTGAACTGCATAAAAGCCGTAGACATTGGCCGATGATAGTGGTCGTTGTTGTGCTCATCGCCGCTCTTGTGGGCGTCGGAAGCTTTTTGTTCGTCAAGTTCAGGAAAGCAGATCCAAGCGTTGCGAGAATCAAGGCAACCTCCACTTCTCAGACTTCGCCAACACTTCCAGGCAAAGACGCACCGAAACTCAAGAGCCCTGTCGATTACGACCATGACGGCATCGACGATTACAGTGACATTGTTGACGGCGCACGCAAGGACGCGGAAGTCCATCCGACCTATGACGACAGCTATGTGCAGGGCGGCTATCCGGCCGACAATCGCGGAGCCTGCACGGACACCATCTGGCGAGCATTCAAAAACGCCGGATACAGCCTCAAAGACATGGTGGACGCCGACATTGCCGCACATCCCGCCGATTATCGTAATACAGCGTCCAGTTTTGACCCCAATATCGATTTCCGCCGCACGGCGATGCTCGATGTCTTCATAAAGAAATACGGCCAGACTCTGACTACCGACACCAGCCAGACCGACCAGTGGCAGCAGGGCGACCTTGTCTTCTTTGCCAACCAAAAGCACAACGGTCATATCGGCATAGTCTCCGACCGACGGGATAACCAATCAATCCCCTACCTCATTCACAACATGGGGCAGAAAGACAGGGAGAACGATTACCTGAACCAAACCGGCCACATGCCGATTCTTGCACATTATCGCTTCGATGCTTCCAAGATACCTGCGAACGTGCTGAAGCCGTGGCACTGAGTTTTCTTGTTCTTCGAGATTGGTTCTCTACAGTCAATACCAGCAGTTTTGATTGCTAATTATCATTTTTATCGAATCGAGATTGCCGAGAGGCTGTCCTAACGACTTTACAATTCTGAGACAGGTAATTCTTTAAATTCACTGATATTTAAATCACTTAGCAGACACGCTGCAGTTCTTACCCCGATCGTGCGCCCAGTCCTCTACCCGACGGAACAGATTGACGATCACCGAGCGGCGCACAATCGACATCAGCACGGCAAGGAAAATCAGTGCAAAACCAATCAGGGTCGTCAATCGCAGCGTCGTTGCCCAAAACAGGATGGAAAACACCTCGGAAAACAGGCTTTCCGTGCACATCACAACCGAGGCCGAAGGTGCGGAAACGTGCGCCAGACCGATGTTCTGCATGATCTGTGCCAGTGTGGTGGCGCCGATGAACAGGTAGAGGAAGCTGATAACGATTTTCGGTTCCAGCCACGAGGCGTTCGGCATGGGCTCGGTCAAGAGCGCACCGATCAGGAAAAGCACGAATGCTACGGCAAACTGGACGAAGGTGACAGCGATGGCATTGAATTTCTTCGAATAAATACCAAGATAGGTGAGATTGAAGGAGAACACCACGGCGCAAATCAGAGTGAGGAAGTCACCAAGAGAAAGCGAGAGTGGGAAACTGCCCGGTTTGAGCGCAACAAAGCCGACACCAACCAGGCAAATCACGCCTGCGATGATGTTGATGTTATGTGGCTTCTTTTTTGTGGCAAACCATGCCGCGAACGGCGTGAGTACGCAGTAGGAAGCGGTGAGGAACGCGCTGCGGCCGGGGTCGATTGTCAAAAGCCCTTTGGTCTGCAAAACCATCGTGCCCCAATAGCTGCCACCGACGATCAGCGCGGGAACGAGCATCGATTTGTTGAGTGTGGGAATGATGCTTTTGTGGAACAGCAGCATCATGATGAGGCACGCGCCGCCGGTACGCATGGCCATCAGCCATTGCGGTGTTATTGCGGCCATCGCGACTTTGGCGACCAGATAGCTGCCGCCCCAGAGCGCGGCACAGCACAACAGCATAAGACGGGCCAGATTCGGCGGGAAATTGCGGGAGAGACGACTACGAAGACCTTGGAAACCGCGGCGTACAGTGCCTTTCGGCGAAAGATAGGCTGCAAAAGAATGGGCCATGGCCTTCTCCCTCCTGTGCGAACCCGGCATGTTCATGCGTTTATCGGCAACCATGTCGGACCTTCTTTTATGTTCCGTTTCAAGCGAAATGCTTAGAACCTGCACCGGCCATGTTTCTCTTCATATCCGGCAACTGGTTCAGCCCCTCGATCACATAACGTCAACAGACATTCGAACCACATATGTCGCTGTCTAAACTAGGTCATTTTGTCGTCACGACACGCCTAGAAATACAACGAAATAATGGCAGAACGAATATTTCACGCGTTGGTTACATTTCTGTATCACACAATGGCTTATTTATGAGTAAAAACATGTGGAAAGCTGTCTACCAAGCGTCGCTCAGCGCAAAGAAACTCCCAGAATCAACAGGAATATATGCGGTGAGCAATGTCACACGATTTCGCCAGCGAATACAGGTTTGAAGACGTAAACTGGAGTCGTATAGAAACGCAGTTCGATTGAAAGGACAGCATATGGCTACGCTTACCCCGGAAATGAAGGAATTCATCAACAACAACCTCGCGTGGATCGCGACCGTCAGCAAAGAAGGCCAGCTCGATCTCGGCCCGAAGATGTCGATGTTCGTGCTCGACGACAACCACCTCGCCTATCACGAGCGCACCGCTGGCCAGCACTACAAGAACCTTGAGGACGGCAGCCCGCTGGTCATCTGCTTCGCCAATCTGGAGAGCAAGAAGGGCTATCGCTTCCGCGGCAATGTGACCTTGCACTCCGACGATGCGATTTACGATGAGCAGGTCAAGGTCGCTGAGAAGAACGGCACCAAGAAGCCCGCCACCATCCCCGTGCTCGAAATCACCGAGATTCAGGATCTCTCTGCTGGCGCCAACGCTGGCAAGACGATCAGCAAGGACTGAATTTTACTGAGAATGGTTTGATTACTATCTTTAAGCCATTGATCGGATGAGGGTCTCCAAACCGGAGGCCCTCATTTTGTATGCTTGATTTGTCTTGTTTGCTTGAGAAGGAGCTGATATGTGCCGCAGGTTTTCACTCGACCTTGATTGGAATGCCGTTGGCCGCCAATTCGGAATCGATGATGAAGATATTGATGCTCAAACGTTGCCGACACGGACTTTTCGCGTCGAGCCCGAACAGAAAATAGGTGTCATCGCCGCTGACAGTAGGAACGAACGGCACTTGCGCGGTGGCTCCTGGTCGCTGATTCCATCTTGGAGCAAGAGCTCTAAACTCGCCTACCCCACCTATAATGCGCGTATGGAATCAGCTGGGGAAAAGCCTACGTTCAGAGATTCAATGCACAGTTGTCGCGCCATCATCCCGGCCGAAGGGTATTTCGAGTTTAAACACGATAAGCCCTTCTATTTCCATTCGTCCGAAAACTCGACGCTGGCCATGGCCTGGTTATATTCATGGTGGCGGCAAAACGAATTCTCACCATGGCTTCTGACAGCGACCATCATGACATGCGAGGCCATCGGGGGTCTGGCTGAAATCCATAACCGCATGCCACTGCTCGTTTCAGAAAGCAGGACCGAAGAATGGCTTGACCGTACTATTGGTGGTTCCGAGATCATCTCGGAAATCCATAATGAGAGCCTGTCCATATCCGAAAACCTTGATTATTACGAGGTAGCCGAACCACAACCAGGCGAAGACGGGCCGCAATGCATTCGTCCGGTAACCAACGTTGCGCCACTCAGTCTTTTCTGAGATTTTCACGATTTGAATGCTCTACGTGAAGCAGAGGTTTGGCGTTACTGTTCTCATAGATGTCAGCGTGCGGAGTTTCGTCAAGGTTCATGTCGACATGCAGCTTGGCGCTGCCGTCGCGGGCTTTGACATCGTATGCGTAATGCCGGTTCTCCAGCAAGGTCGGTTCCGTAGTTGCGTCAATCATCCACGGCCGCACACTTCTTATAGCAGCCAATTCACCGGTAAGCCGATACATCCACTCGCCTTCAGGCGAGAGGCCTTCCGGCGTTTCCGGATATTCGGGACGGACGTTGTCATCGCCGCCCACTCCATCGGTTTTCTCTCCTGTCATTGCCCGTTCGTCGCCGTAATAGACCGAAGGCGTGCCACCGACAGTGAAAAGAATGACCGCAGCCAGCGCGAGCTTTCCCTCGTCCTTGATCTGGCTGGCGATTCTGGTAACGTCGTGGTTGCCGATGAACGTCTGGGGCGTAAAGGTTTCAAGGAACGTATCTTGACGTTTGAGGCACCAATCAAGCTCAAAGAAATTCCCGTCCTTGAGGCTGCTCCAGATCGCTTTCCAGAGCTCGTATTGGGTGACTGCGTCAATGGTCGAATCCTTCACAAACTGTGGATAGTCACCGTGGATGGCCTCTCCCATAAACCATGCGCTGGGAACCTTGTGGCGTACACGGGGCAGAACGTTAGCCCAGAATGACGTCGGCACAGTCATCGCCGCATCCAATCGCCAGGCATCGACGCCACGGTTCATCCAATAGGTCATCACGTCGGTCACCAAATTTGCGACGCGAGATGCCTCGTGATTGAAGGCCGGAAGAATCGCATGGCCTTCGAATTTTTCATAATCCAAAGTTCCGTCCTGGGCCTTCGAGAAGCTGAACATGTCATCGCTATCGTGCCCGACCAGTTTGCCGGCTTTCATCTCATTCTGCGCTCTTTTGAGCTCATGCTGGAACTCCGGAAAATCACGGCCGACATGATTGAAGACACCATCCAGCATCAGCGCGATGTCGCGCTCGTGACAGGCTTTCACCAGACGGTCGAACGTCTCGTCGTCACCGAGTCTAGGGTCGATCTTGTAGAAATCGATGGTGTCGTAACCATGGGTATCGGAATCGAAAATCGGGCCGAGCAACAGGCCATCGCAGCCCATGCCTTTCATATAATCCAGCCAATTAACAAGACGGTCAAGCCGTGGAACCCTCTTCCTGTCGGCGTCGGATTGGGGCCGAACCGGTGCTCCACAAAAGCCCAAAGGATAAACCTGCCACCAGATCCTACGGCTCATTTCGTTCATATCACGCCTCGTTTCGTGCGGATCCCCTTGTTGTTGCGCCTTCTCTGCCCAACTTTACCAGCAGAAGAGCAGGCAACGGGTGCTTCATCCGAATTCCTCATACAGCCGATTGCATTGCAGCTCCATCATCGAGAAACAAATTTCGGCGCACATATCTCGGTGAGTGCGCATTGACTCTTTGATAGAAGCGATCAATGGATTTAAAAAATATCAAAAGCCGCCGAAACGTTGCCTAGACGTGTCGGCGGCTTTTATTTTGCTGCGGATGCCTCTCACCGGGCTTTACACCGTTCTTAAGCAATCCGCATCAGCAGATGGATGTGCTCACTTATTGTCGCGAACCTGCTGCTTGACGCCGTTCTTGGCCTCAGTGGCCTTTTCCTTGCCTTGGGCTACTGCACTTTCGCCCTTTGCCTTGGCCTCGTCGGTCTTGTCCGAGAGCTTGTCCTTGACGTCGTCGGCCTTCTTCTTGGTGTCGTCGACCACATCCGTAGCCTTGTCCTTGACTTCATTAGCGGCCTTACCGAGCTTCTCGCCGGCCTGCTTGGCAGCGTCCTTGGCGTCATCAAAAATACCCATAATAATTCCCCTTTTTTCTGTGAAATTCAATCCACCCAACCGTCATCGAATAATGGTATTTGACGGTCGGAGTACGAAAACATATCGTCGCCATACCCTTATTATTTTAGCCTATAAATCCATATGTAAGACTAAACACCATCGTATTGTATGACTGGGCTGAATGGCCTGAATGCCTAGAAAACAAGGCAATCTCGACTGAAAACCAAATCAGAGCTTTGGGTGCTCCCATTCGGGCGTATCGGCGATGGCCGGCCCGTGGTTGTAATCGGAAAGCGCCCAGCGCAAGGGTTTGCCGGCAATGGCAATGGGAATGAGGCGTGCCCAGTGTGCGTTGCGCATCGAAAAAACAGCCGAATTGGCATCGGCATCCTCATCAGCGTTGAGCAAGGTACGTACCGTATCCGCGATACAGGCACCATGCGAGAAGACATAGAGATCGGTATCCGCTTCCGCCTTTCCTGCCCATTCGGCGATGGCTTGTGTGGCGCGTTGGCCTACATGCTTGTCCGGTTCGACGTTGTACTTGAGCTCGCCGCCCTCGCCATCAAGCCAGGAAGTAAAATCTTCAGGATATTTCTCCATGATTTCGCGGGTAGCTTGGCCCTCCCAATCGCCATAGTGACGTTCACGCAAACGCGGATCCGGGTGGACCTCCTCGCCGATCAGGTCGGCGAAGGCGTGGGCGGTGGCCATGGCCCGTCCTAAATCCGAGGCGACGATCAAACGATGACGTGTCTGGTCTTTCTGCCTGTCGACGTAAAGTTCTTTCAGTGCACGGCCGGTCTGATGAACCTGCCAATTGCCGACCTCGTCAAGAGGAATGTCGATGACACCCTGGATACGGCCGGAAGCGTTGTAAGCGGTGCGTCCGTGACGTACCAAAGTCAATGAACGGACATGAACATCGGGATCGAATACAGTACTAAAATCCATCGTTTAACTCCTCGGCACACTGATGGAAAGGTCTTATCAAATTTTAGGCCGCAACTGTTCGGCTATCGGCTGACACTTTTTTCGAATGCGTTTGGTAGCTGTCTACTCCTTGGCAGACTCGTCTTCAGGTGATTCACCCGCACCATCCGTTTTGGGTAGCTTGAGATCGATGGCCGGGCAATCCTGCCAGAGCCGCTCGAGATCATAGTAGCTGCGCTCTTCCTCATGCATGATATGGATGACGAAATCGCCGTAGTCCAAGAGCACCCAGCGCGCCTCGTCAAGGCCTTCTCGGCTGCGCGGTTCGAGCTTGCTGCCCTTGGTGTAGAGTTCCTTTTCGACTTCCTCGGCCACGGCCAAAACCTGCCGCTCGCTTGAGGCTGTGGCGATGAGCATCGCGTCGGTGATGGCGATGGGCCCGGTGACGTCGAAGGCGACGATATCGGTGGCCTTCACCCGGTCGGCCGCAATCGCTGCCAGACGCAGGGCCTCAATCGTGGATTGCAAAGCTGCCATAAATCAACGCTCCCATTCGGGCTTCCAGCCCTCTACAACGTGTTGTGTGTTCTCCGAATATACCATCGAATCGTCGGGCACCGCGTGGCGGATGACGGAACCGGCCCCGGTGGTGACATTGTCGCCGACCTCGACAGGTGCGACGAACAGATTGCCGGCGCCGACGTGGACGTTCGAGCCAATGCGGGTACGGTTCTTGTGCACGCCGTCGTAATTGGCGGAAATGGTGCCACCGCCGACGTTGGAGTTCTCCCCCAGTTCGGCGTCACCCATGTAGCTTAAGTGAGGCACCTTGGTGCCTGCGCCGATATGTGCCTTCTTCATCTCGACGAACGCTCCGGCCTTCGTACCCTTCTCGAGCACGTTGCCCGGACGCAGGTAGGTCCATGGGCCGATGTTGGCGTCGGGACCGATATGGGTTTCCTGCACACGGCTGCGTTCTACGGTGGCTCCGGCCTCGATATGCGCGTCGATAAGCGTGGTATACGGTCCGATGACGGCGTTTTCGGCAACGGTGCTGTGACCTTGCAGGAAGGATCCGGGCAGTACGGTGACGTCCTGTGCCAACTCGACATCATCCTCGATCCATGTGGTTTCAGGGTCGAGAATGGTGACGCCTTCGCGCATCCAATGCTCACAGATACGCAAATTGTGTTTACGGGAAAGGTGGGCGAGCTGCAGACGGTCGTTGACTCCTTCGACACTCAGGGCATCAGCTGCGGCCAAAGCACCGACCTTGCCGCTCTTTCGGGCGCTTTCCAAGGCATCGGTGAGGTAGAACTCGCCCTGTGCATTCTGAGAATCCAGCCCTTGCACCGCACGCGCGAGCACTGGCGCCTCGAAAACGTAAACAGAGGTGTTGATCTCGTGGACGGCCAGTTCGCTGCTGTTGGCGTCCTTCTGCTCGACGATGCGCAGCACGCTGCCGTCGCTGTCGCGGATGATGCGACCGTAACCGGTCGGGTCGTCGAGATTGGCGGTAAGCACGGTGGCGTCGTTGCCGCTGGCCTTGTGGAAAGCGAGCAGGGCGTCCAAAGTGGCTGTGTCGAGCAACGGCATATCGCTGGCGGCGATGAGCACAGGGCCAGTGAGCTTGCCGTCCTCGTCAAGCTGCTTCATGGCGCATTGTACGGCGCGACCGGTGCCCGGAATGTCGTCCTGCTCAACGATCTGGACGTGTTCGTTGTAGTCGTGTGCGGCCTTGGCCACACGCTCGGCCTGATAATGCACGACCACGGCAAGTGTTGAGGGATCAAGCCCCGAAACGGAAGCCATGACACGCTCAAGGAGGGTCTTGCCGGCCAGTTCATGGAGCACCTTCGGCTTGGCCGAACGCATACGCGTCCCCTCACCGGCTGCAAGGATGATTGCTGCACTCAATGCCATATCCACTCCAATTCCGGTGTTTCGAAAGCGAAACACGCACTCAAATATGCAAATCGGCTGGCATCCGATACACGGAAGGTCAGCCGAATTCAACGAAGTTCCTCCACCTGGATTCGAACCAAGACTAAGGGTTCCAAAGACCCGTGTGCTGCCTTTACACCATGGAGGAATAGTGCGATCCGAAGACCGAACCGATTTTCTATTATGCTGGCAACTACTGACAACCCGACACGCTTGACCGCTCACCAATTGACTAGAGCAGGTAAACCTTCAAGCCAATCAGCTGCAGTTCCGCATCGACGGATCAGGCGAACAGGAAGCCTTGCCCGTGATGTTCAGGATAGGTGTCGAAGAGCTTGGCAACCGAACCGTCCTCGAAGACGGCCTTGATTGCACTGGCGAGCAGAGGCGCGATGGAAAGCACGGTGAGCCCGTTCCAACGCTTGGAGTCGTCGATTGGCACGGTGTCGGTAAGCACGACCTCACGTGCGCCGGAGTTCTTGAGGCTTTCAACAGCCGGGTCAGAAAGCACGCCGTGCGTCGCGACGACGGTGACGGACTTGGCGCCGGCCTGCTTCAACACATCACACGCGCCGACGATGGTGCCGCCGGTGTCTATCAGGTCATCGACCAAAACGCAATCCTTACCGACCACATCGCCGACCACGCGGTTGGAAGTGGCATGGTTCGGACGGTTGATATCACGGGTCTTGTGGACGAAGGCGAGCGGGCCGCCGCCCAAACGTTGCGCCCACTGCTCGGCCACGCGGATACGTCCTGCGTCCGGGGAGACCACGGCAACATTGTCGAGGTTGCCTTCGAAACGGTCACGGATGTAATCGACGAGCACTGGCATGGCAATGAGATGGTCGACCGGACCATCGAAGAAGCCCTGCGATTGCGCGGCGTGCAGGTCGACACTCATGACGCGGTCGGCGCCGGCGGTGCGCAGCAAATCAAAAACAAGACGACAGGAAATAGGCTCGCGGCCGAGGTGCTTCTTGTCCTGGCGGGAATAACCAAGAAGCGGGCAGACGGCGGTGATGGAACGAGCGGAAGCACGCTTCAGCGCATCAATCATGATGAGCTGTTCCATGATGGCTTTGTTAACATCACCAGCGTGACTTTGCAATACAAAGACGTCCGCACCACGCACCGATTCCGTGTAGCGCACATACATCTCGCCGTTCGCGAAATCGTATGCTGTGGTCTTCAAAACGTCGATGCCAAGCTGTGTAGCGACGTCCGCCGCCAGCTGGGGATGCGCCCTGCCGGTGACGAGAATGAGATTCTTACTGGGCTTTCCTTCTAGGATTGCGCTCACCATGTCTCCAAACGTTATCGTCTGCATGAACCAAAGCCATAATAGCTTCTCTGCGCGACGGAAACGACACGGCTGATTCCGTTTTTATCAATCGTTTTCCGTTTGGGCGTAGAGACCGTGTTTGGCGATGTATTGCACCACGCCGTCGGGGACAAGATACCACACCGGCTCGCCAAGCGAGACGCGATGGCGGACGTCAGTCGAGGAGATCGCCAACGCGGGAATCTCCAGAGTGTCAACCTCGACCTGCGCACGCATGTGCTCGGGGCTGGTATATCCGGGACGCGTGACGGCGACGAAGCGCGCAAGCCCAAACATATTCCGCGCTTCCTTCCATTTGAGAATTTCCGCGACGGCGTCAGCACCGGTGATAAAGAAGAGTTCCGCATCGGGGTTGAGAGCCCGGATATCGCGCAACGTATCGATGGTGTAGGTGATGCCGGGACGGTCGATATCGACACGCGAGACGGTAAATTTGGGATTTGACGCAGTGGCGATGACTGTCATCAGGTAGCGATCTTCGGCGTTGGTCACGTCCTTACCGAGCTTGAAAGCCGGCCGTCCCGTCGGTACGAAAATCACCTCATCGAGGTCATAGACCCATGCCACCTCGCTGGCGGCAACCAAATGGCCGTTGTGGATGGGATCAAAGGTGCCACCCATGATACCGATACGACGACGGCCGTTTTTGTCGTGCCGGTCCCTCTGTTTCGTTTTCGAAGCATCAATCGAGTTGAGATCCGGTTGCGAGGAGAGGCCAGACATTTTCCGTGCCGGTTCCGCAAGCTGAAGAACATCGGCATCGGGCTTGCCTTGCGCGGTGTCAGGGTTTTGCGCTTGTTGAGAAACTCTTAGGCCATTATCGTTACCCGCCACGAATGATTCAGCGGAGGTCGGAGCGTCGCTCATGCCTTGCCATCACCTTTGTTCTTAGCGTTCTTGCCGTTTTTCTGATCGTTCGATTTGTCGGTTTCGTTTTCTTCGCGCTTCTCGTCAGCCTGTTCCGTTTGTTCTTCGATATCCTCGACGGTGGCATGCTCGCTGGGATCGATCTTGCCCATATCCTCGTCATATTCGTCCTGGACGACGCGGCGAATCTCAGCGAAAGTCGGAATCGGAAAATCGGGCTGATAAAGGCGACGGACCGAGGCAACGCATTCCGTGGCGCGGACCAGCAGGTCGTTCATGGCGTCGATGCCGCCTTCGGCCTCCTGCTTGCTGAACTCCGTGATGTAACGTTCCATAGAGGCAAGCCGCTCGGCAACGGTCTTCTTGCCGTCCTCGTCGAGGTCGACCACATCGTCTGCATCCATTTCCGGCCATCCGACAAGCGCAGCATCCGCGTATTCAAGTGAGGCACGCTGATCGGCAGTGGCGATGCCATCCTCGACCTGCACCAGGAATACGTAACGGACGATGGCAAGGCGCTCGGAAGCAACCTTCAATGCAATACGTGGATTTTCAATATCAATTCCACGGTCTTGGGCCAGCCGGTAGTCAGCCTTCACACCGAGCTGTTCCTCGGCCTGCAGCGTCGCCGCATCATCTTGCGGCTGATTCTGGCCGTCTGTTGTGGCTGTGGCCGTCGCCGGCTGGTTATCTGGATTCTGATCGGCGGAAATGCTGCCTTCAAGGACATTGTTTTCGCCGTCGATGGCAGATTCGCCTTTGTTCTGTTCAGCGTCGTTCATATTATGTCCTTCGCTTGCTTTCAAGCTCGCACCTGACCGGTGCCGTAGCCAATCCATTTGGTGGTGGTCATCTCGGCCAGGCCCATGGGTCCGCGGGCGTGTAGCTTCTGCGTCGAGATGCCCAATTCAGCTCCAAAACCGAACATACCGCCATCCGTAAACCTTGATGAGGCATTGGCCATGACCACTGCCGAATCGATGCGTTTGGTAAAACGCTCGATGGCGCTGTAATCCTCGGAAATGATGCATTCCGTATGACCGGTGGAATGAAGGTTGATGTGCTCGATCGCCTTGTCCAATGAACTGACAACCTTGACCCCCATCTTCAGCGCGAGGTATTCGGCATCCCAATCCTCCGGCGTGGCATGCAGCAGGTTCAGGTTAGCGATGCCGCTTTGGCCGATGATTCCGTATGCTTCATCGTCGGCATGAAGTTCCACCCCCGCGTCTGCCAACGCTTTTGCAGCCAATGGAAGGAAGTCCTTGGCCACGACGCGGTGGACGATCAGCTTTTCTGCGGCATTACACACACCGACCCGTTGCGTTTTGGCGTTGAGGATAATCGGGATGGCTTTGGCGAAATCCGCGGCCTTGTCGACATAGATATGGACATTGCCAGCCCCAGTCTCAATGACCGGAACTTTGGAATTGCGCACGACAGCCTGAATGAGTCCTGCTCCCCCGCGAGGCACCAGCACGTCGATATGACCACGTGCCTCCATCATCGCCGTGGCGCCCATACGGCCGAACTTGTCGACGGAAGCAACCAACGCCGGGTCAAAGCCTTGTTCCCGCAATGTTTTGCGAATAATTTCAAGCGTTGCCTCGTTGGTGTGTTGGGCTTCGTGCCCGCCACGCAACAAGACGGCGTTTCCGGATTTAAGGCACAGCGAAGCGACATCGACGGTGACATTGGGCCGAGCCTCGTAAATCATACCGAATACGCCGATCGGTACCCGCACTTCGTTCAGACGCAGGCCATTGGGCAGCGTGGAACCACGTACAATCTGGCCGACCGGATCGGGAAGCGTGACGACATGTCGAACGCCATCGGCCGCAGCCTTCACACGCGCCTCATCGAAGAGCAAACGGTCAAGCTTGCCGGCGCTCATACCAGACTGCTTGGCCTCACTCATATCGAAAGAGTTGGCCTCGGCGATGGTCTTGCTTCCGGATTCAAGCTCATCAGCGATGGCATTCAGCAACGTGTTTTTCTGCTCAGTGTTGGCTTCGGCGAGCACCCGTTGCGCCTTTGCTGCGGCGTCACCCATGGCGCAGACCTGCCGGAACACCTCTGAATCCAGAACCGTCGAATCTTGCCGATCACTTGCAGCCATGAAACACTCCCTGAAGTCTATATTATCCACTTTCGAAACCGGTATTTTCCAAATCACTACCAAGACGAATAATTACCGTTCTATTGCCAACGATTGTAAGCCTTGCCTCGTCCAAACAATTCCAAATCCATCTATTTGGACACCTTCGGTATTAGGCCTTACTTCCCATTAGACTAGTATTCCAGCGAAATTTCGTAACCGCCACAACAAATGAGGTATCTGTGATGAATACCACCTTTCATAGCACCCGAAGTTCTTCCAAAAAGCTGACCAGCCGCCAGGCCATCCGTCAAGGGCTCGCAAGCGACGGCGGACTGTTCGTCACCGATGATCTCGGCAAGCAGCAGGTCGACGTCGCCGAACTGATCGGCAAGTCCTATCAGGACATGGCCCGCACTGTTTTGGGGGTATTACTGCCTGATTTCTCCGCTTCGGAACTTGACGAATGCGTGCGTGCGGCATACGGCTCTCAGTGGCTCGACAGCGCCATCACTCCTTTGAAGCCTCTGGGTGACGACTATGTCCTCGAGTTGTTCAACGGGCCGACCAGCGCCTTCAAGGATGTAGCACTGCAAATCCTGCCGCAGTTCATGGCCCGTACCGCAACCGGTGCAATGTCGGCAAACGAAAAGGTGATGGTGCTCACGGCCACTTCCGGGGACACCGGCAAGGCGGCGCTCGCAGGGTTCGCGGATACCCCCGGCACCGGCATCACCGTCTTCTACCCTGAAGGCAAAGTCAGCGAAATCCAGCGTCTGCAGATGACCACTCAGTCCGGCTCGAACGTCAACGTCTGCGCGGTGCGCGGCAATTTTGACGACGCTCAATCCGCCGTCAAACGCATTTTCGGTGACAAGGATTTGGCTACGACACTTGAGGAGGAAAACGGCGTCTCACTCTCTTCCGCCAACTCCATCAACGTCGGCCGGCTTGTGCCACAGGTCGTCTATTACTTTGCTGCTTACGCGCAATTGGTCGAACGCGGTGCCATCAAGGTCGGCAATGAAGTCGAGTTCATCGTGCCCACCGGCAATTTCGGCGACATCCTCGCGGGCTACTATGCCAAGAAGCTCGGGCTGCCGGTCGGCAGACTCACCGTGGCCAGCGACCGCAACAATGTGCTGTTTGATTTTCTGACCACCGGCACTTACAACCGCGAGCGCCCGTTCTACCAAACCACCTCACCGTCAATGGACATCCTGGTTTCCTCGAACCTCGAGCGCATGCTCTATTACATGTCCGAAGGCGACACCGAGCTTGTTCGCAGTTTGATGAACGATTTGGCGAATAATAACTCGTTCACGATTCCCAAAACGCTGTTGAAACGTATCCGTGGGCTCTTCTCCTGCGGCTGGGCCGATGAGGAACAGGTGAGCCAGGCCATCGCCGACTGTTGGAATGCAAACCATTACGTCATCGACCCGCACACGGCGTGCGGCTACCATGTGTTGGAGCAGGCCCCTCGCGAAACGGGCATGCCGCGCGTGCTGCTGAGCACCGCCAGCCCGTACAAGTTCCCGCGCGTGGTCGGCAAGGCGCTCGGCCTCGATACCGCCGGTACCGATTTCGATTGCATGGACCGCCTCTCCGAAGCCGCCAACACCACCGCGCCCAAGAACCTGCGCGGTCTGGAGCACGCCGCCGAACGCTTCACCGACGTCATCGCTATTGACGAGATGAGCGACTACGTCAGGAATGTTTCTCAGCAGCTTTAAAAATATTAAATTGAAGAAAAGGGCTTAGGGGTTGACTTATCCAGTCCCTGTAAGTCCTTTCTCTAATGATTTACAGCTCCTTGCGCTCGTAGATGTGCATCGAAAGCCGGCAGGACAAGACGTACATTACCACCGCCACGATGAGGCCGATGATGGCCACCCACGGGATCGGCCCAAGTTTGGCGCTCGTGACGAAGGTTATCACATGATTCAATACCGCTTCCGGCACGGTGAGTGCTACGACCGCCATCAGCGCTCCGATGACGAACAGCAGGACGAACGCATAGCCCGTCGCCTTCGTCGCGGGGAAGCGATAGCCGATCGGCAGGTACAGACTGGCAAGGATGGGGGCCACCACCAGCACCAGCAGCGTCAGACCAACGGCATCATTGATTCGTTGCGGCATATACATGATCAATCCGCAGACGGCCTGCAAGACAACGGCCACGGCAATGGCAAACAGCGTTAAAACATATCGTCCGACAACCTGATTGGCCCGCGTGGCAGGTAAAAACCCATTGAGTTTTCTGCTTCCCGTCTGGTCCTCATAGCTGAAAACCATCATACCGGTCATGGCCGATACGAAGACGAGCATCCCAGTGACGGCCCCACTCATGGGATCCATCAGCGCTTCGTCGCCCATTATTTTGGCTATGATCGCGAACACCAACGGCAAAGACACCAGCAGCCATACGCTGCCACCAACGCCTTTGATGTTTTTCCTGTTGCCCCATGCAAGGACTTTGTATACGTCTATGCGGAAGGCTTTGCCGATTTGCTTGGAATCCATGATATCGTTCACTCCCCGTTCATGTTCGTTGACGTTGGCGCCTTGGCCGTATTGGTCAGACGGATGATGTCGTCGATGGACACCGGTTCGCTGATGAATGTAGAGGTTTGACCGACAATGCTGTCGACGACCTCCTGCTGGACCAGCGCCTCGAAACCGGTGCCGAAGCGACGCAGTCCAATCGCATTCGACCCGATGCCCGCAATCTGGTCGAGACCGCCTTTGACGATGCGGAAGGAATCCTCGAACTCGTCCTTGGGGCCGGTGTAATAGAGTTGGCCCTGTGTGATGTAGGTGATGAAATCAGCGGCCCGCTCGAGGTCGGAGGTGATGTGGGTGCTGAACAACACGCTGTGGCGTCCGTCCTCCACGTAGCCTTGTAGGATGTCCATCAGCTCGTCTCGCGCCAGCACGTCGAGACCGCTGGTCGGCTCGTCCAGAATCAGCAGTTTCGCGTCATGGCTGAGCGCCGCCGCAATCATGAGCTTCATCTGCATGCCACGCGAGAGATCCTTCACGCACTTTGTCATTTCAAGACCGAATTCCCGGGCATAATGCTCGAATTCTGCTTGATCCCAAGCGTCATACATTGTGGCCATGACCCGACCGGCCATGTTCACACTCCAGTAGGTTGAGAAATAGCTGGAATCGAACACCACGCCAAGCTGTTCCTTGAGCTTCACCTCGTCGGCGATGCTGTCGAGCCCCAACACGCTGATCGAGCCGGCATCGCGGCCGATCATGTTGAGGATGAGCTTGATCAGCGTCGACTTGCCGGCGCCGTTGGGGCCGATAAGGCCCATGATGTAACCCATCGGCAGATCGAACGTCACTGGGCCGAGGCTGAAACCGGAACCGTAGCGTTTCTTGACGTCGGTGACGCTCAGCGCCATCGGCTGGGATTCTTGGCCAACGTGAGCGTCAGCAGCGTGCTGCTCCCTGATTGTCGTAGGTGATGACTGTGCCATCATCGTATTCCTTTCCTGTTCGCCGATGAACCGATACATTCGTATACAAGTATTGCAAATCCTTGTCAGCGGATGAACGTCAGCAATCAACAAGCAGTGCTTGAAACTCCTGCATGTTCTATGTTCATCGGTTTGGCAGAAGACTTACTTGGCTTTCTTGTATTCAGTCTCGAGCATTTCCACTAGGTCAATGAGCGGGATATCAGCGGCTTTCGCAGCTATCCCCACCTGTCGTAAGGCGTTGCTCACCTGTTCAGTGAGCTTCTTCTTCATGCGTTCATCGCCTTTCTCGGCGACAAACGAACCCTTGCCCTGTACATTGACCACGATGCCCTCATCGGCCAGTTCGTTGTAGGCACGAGTAACGGTGAGCACGGAGATACGCAGTTCCCTGGCCAGCTTGCGCAGGCTCGGCAGCGCCTCTCCGCCTTTGAGCTCACCGTTCAGCACGGCCTCGCGTATCTGACGTTTGATTTGCTCGTAGATCGGTTCTCCGGACACGGATGAGATGATCAGTTTCATCTATGCCCCTTTCTGTTTGTGTTTATCAAACAGCACACATGTTTTTTAATAAGACTGTTATACTGTTCAGTTAGACTATATAACAGTAAATTCAACTGTGCAAGTCGAGACTACAACAGTTGTCGGGGTGCGTCATCGAAGTCGTTGATGACACCATTGGCAATCCTGGCAATATCGGCCCTGTCATCTGCTGAATACGAATCCTCCATAGCCCAGACATTCATGCCGGCATCCTTCGCCGTACGCACCGCGGTCAGCAAATCCTCGAACACGGTGCAATGTCCCGCCCGTACATCCAGACGCGACGCCGCGAGCAGATAGACCTCGGGGCTGCTCTTACTGGCGGCTTGGGTATCCTCAACGCTGACGGACGTCTCAAAATACGAATCGATGCCAACGTGGCGCATCGCCACCTCACGAACTCTGGGCGATAGCGACGTGGCCACCGCCAGTTTGGCCCCGCTAGCTTTGAGATAATCCAGATACTCGACGGCATGCGGCTTGGCCTGAACCGTCGTGCCATAAGCCTCGAGCACCATCTCGTCCCAATGTCTCGACAGCTCAAGGGGAGTATCGTCAAGCCCATAGCGCTCGATGGTGTAGCGCGCCACCTCGTCCGGTTTCATTGCGCAGACGTCACTCATATAATCATCGGTCAACGTCAGCCCACGTTCTGCGAAGAAGTCGACATCGACCTGATGCCAGACGTCCATGGAATCGAGCAGGGTACCGTCCAAATCGAAGATGGCCGCTTTGCCTTCGTTCGTTTTCATCTATCCTCTTTCTGCTTCAGGTGGGCCGTCGGAGGTCAGGATATATAATGTTCGGGACGCTCCGGGCTATGCCGTAAAGCAATGAGTCCAGTGGACTCATTGTAGGCATGGTGAGCGCGATGTATCGAGCGCGAAGGCAAAATCTACGATTTTGCATAGGCCGTGTCTTACGCCCGAACATCACATATCCTGACCTCCGACTCACGTTAAAGAGAGTCCTACTCAACTCACTTGCACAAAGATACGGCCTGAAGCGGATAAAACCCGTTAACATAAGTTGTTGTGGCGGGATATGCGATGATCAGGCATAAAGCTTGGCCTACCGGCCTGGAGGGTGCCTGAGCATTGTATATCCCGCCGCAACAACGACTGCCCCTGAACAGTTTATAATCTACTTTCGTCCAAAAGCTCTTTGGCGTGGGTTAGAGACGTGGCGGATTCGCTGCCGGAGAGCATTCTCGCGATCTCATGGATGCGGGCATCACCGGTCACCTCGTTGACGGTCGTCTCGACAGTTGCCTTTGGACCGGCGTTCTTGGCTTTGGCTGCTGCCTTGCCCTTGCTGACCACGAACTGGGTGTCGGCCCAAGAGGCGACCTGCGCCAAATGCGTGACCACGATGACCTGCGAGGTCTGTGCGAGTTTGGACAAGCGTTTGCCAAGTTCGACCGCGGCTTTGCCGCCGACTCCGGCGTCAACCTCGTCGAAGATGAACGTCATGTCTCTCGATCCGGAAGTCCGCTTTTCGGCCACGGACAGTTCCAGCGCCAACATGAGTCGGCTTAACTCACCGCCGGACGCACTTTTACCCATCGGCAGTTGTGGTGAACCTGGGAAGGGGGTGAACAGGAATTCTATATCGTCAATGCCGTTGGCATCCAATGGCCAAGTATCCGATGCGGTCTGCGTCTCACCGTTCTTGCCAGTGGGCTTATTTGATGCCACGTTGCGACGTACCACGCGAATCTCGAGACCAGAACCAGCCATAGCCAAAGCAGCAAGCTCCTTGGTCACCGTATTGGCCAAAGCTGTAGCGGCGAGCTTCCTCTTCCTGCTCAACGCCTCAGCCGATTTCATTGCAACGTCAAAAGCTTGTTTGCGTTGCGCCTTGATCTCTTCGACTTTTTCAGGAGACGCATCCAGATCCTCTATCTCGAACGCAGCCTTATCCCGCCACGCGATCACGTCCTCGAGCGTCGGGCCCCAACGGCGTGTCAGCTCGTCAAGTTCGTGAATGCGGGAGTTGATGGCGTCCAATCCGTCGACATCCTCATCGCTATCGACTTCATTGGATAGTGAAAAGACGATATCAGAAAGGTCAGCGTTCAACGACTCCAGACGGTCTGCAGCCTCACCGAAAGCTCCCCCGACATGAATGGTGCGCAACGCCTGAATCGCATGAGTGATGGCATCGGAAGCGCCCTGCGCATCGCTGTCCGAATCAACTTGAGAAGCGTCCAACGCCGAAAGTGCCGAACCCACACCTTGGGCGATTTCGGCCGAATTCTCAACTCTCGAACGCTTTCCCTTCAGTTCCTCATCCTCGCCTGGCTTCGGATCGACCTTGTTGATCTGTTCAATGGACTCTCGAAGATAATCAGCCCGTTGACGGGTCGAGGCCTCCTGATTGGTGACAGTGTTGAGTCGTTGATCCATCGCCTGAAGCTGTTCCCAGGATTGACGATACGCGGCACGCTCCACACCGTCATCAGCGGCCATGTCGAGGAATTCGCGTTGACGGGCAGGCGAGGCAAGACGCAGCTGATCGGCTTGACCATGTATAGTCACCAGTTCTGCAGCCACGTTGCCGAGCACGCTTCTGGGCACGCTATGCCCGCATAGCACAGCGCGTGAACGTCCAGACGCCGGAACGGTACGGGAAAGGAAAAGTTCCCGGCGCCCTATCTCGTCGGGATCCGGATCGGTTTCCTCGCTATCGGCATCCAACACTCCGGCATCCTGTGCGAGACCGGCTGCATTGCCGTTCTCGTCGACATCGAAAATACCTTGAGCCCATGCCGATTCAGCCCCGGCAGAAACCCGTCCAACGCTTGCCTTGGCTCCGGAAATAAGCTGTATGGCACTCAACAGCATGGATTTGCCAGCGCCGGTTTCGCCGGTAATCGCCGTCATCCCCTTGTCTGGTGTCAGCACTGCAGAACGAATGGGCCCGAGATTGCGCACTTCAAGTTCTTCAAGCATCGGATTTCACCTTTCCAGATGAACCTTGTTTTCCGTTACCCGTATGACGAGAAGGTTTAACCTTGTTTTCTTCGGCTATGATGTTCTCGCGTTTACGCTCCTCCATTCGAGAACGCTGACGGAGGCTCACGCTGGGGAGGTTGAATTTGCTGACCAGACGATTGGTGAATGGCACGCCGGAAAGACTTGCAAGTTTGACCGTGAGCGATGAAAGATGGACGGTGGTTCGCGTTCCGTATTCCAGTTTCATTTTCCTTCTGCCGTCACAGCAGATCCAGCCTTCGGTCAGGGAATCATCAATCACATCGACGGTGAAACGGGAATGTTCACTAATCACCATCGGACGTGTGAACAGCGCGTGCGCGGCAAGCGGTATCAGTTGCAACGCTTTGACATCAGGCCAGATAATCGGGCCTCCGGCAGAAAAAGCGTAGGCCGTGGAACCCGTCGGGGTCGAAATGATCACGCCATCGCAACTGAACGAGCTGGCTTCCACTCCGTCAACGCCGACAGAAAGCTCGATCATATGGTCACGGTCGGCCTGTTGAATGGTGATGTCGTTCAGAGCCCAATCGCTTGCTGTCTTTTTGCCGTCAGAGGAAGTCACAGAAACCCTGGCCAGATTGCGCTCGTCAATCGAATAGTCACGGTCGGCAACGCGCGCGATAGCCTCGCTTAATTGGAAGCTCTCGAATTCCGCAAGGAAACCGACGTGGCCCAAATTGACACCGAGAATGGGAACTTCGGTATTATGGACCAGCTCGGCGGCACCCAGAATCGTGCCATCTCCGCCAAGCACCACGACTATTTCGGTGTCACTGCTGACGATGGGCGATGGCTCTCCGAATTTTGGTGGATCAAGACTGTCGACGATACGAACGGAAAATCCTGCATGTTCGAGCTGCTCGACCGCTTCACGCACCACAAGACTGGTCTCACGAAGCCGAGCATGTGTGACCACGACCGCATGGCGCTTACCGACCATCGTCTTGCCTCTTTTCCGACATCAACTGTTTGAAAAAATCAGTTCCTTCTCATATCCTAACCGGAGAGTATCTACAAACGAGCTTACTCCAAAGCAATCCGGCAAAAGCGATGCTATACCGTTAAAGCTTTGAAATGGTCAATTCCAAGATGAAATTTCAAACAACAGACTGGTACCCAACATCGATTCTCAATATTTTGTAATATCAAGAAACCTTGAATTTTTAAAGAATTCCGTCAATTCGATTTCATTTTCACTTTGACTTCCGGTAATACGGAAAGAAAGCTGTACAAAGAGAATCCCTATAGGATTGCCGGGAAGAAGGCGAGGAATGAACCTCAACACATTCGGCGGATATATTAAAGGTGGAAACTACGACGTCCTCATCACACACGGCAATGCAGTCATGCAGGAAAATGTAAGGTTTGATACGCTTGTGGTCAAAGGAATCCTGCAGACCTCAGCCTGCAGGGGGCGACGAATAGTCATAGACGGAGGAATGTTAAATTCCTCTGGTGAAATTGTCTTTGATTCCCTTTCCGGACACGGCCGCATCTGCACTCAACAGCATATTTCCGCTCGCAACATCGCGTTCATCGGTGAAATGGAAACTTATTCACGACTCGCTGTCAAGGAATCCATTCGAGTAAGCGGTTCGGTTAAAGCCAAATCATTGGTTGCGTCAAAGGCAAAGATAACCGGACATACCAGCATAAAGGAATATATCGAAACCGGCAGACTGGAAATAGCACCGATAAGGACAACCATGTTCGAAAGGTTCAAGATGAACGAATATCTTGGCCCCAACAGCATTCAACGAATCAAAGCCATGGATGTAATACTTCGCAATACCATCTGTGAGAAAATCGATGCTGACTACGTTGTGCTTTCTAGCCATACGCATGTGGAGAAAGTGTTATATGACGACGATCTGAGGCTCGACAGGACCTCCACTGTAAGACTCATCGAACGTCGTTGGAATATGGGAGAAGACGAAGAACTTCAACGCAAGGTGGCATAAAGCAGGTATTCTTCATTGCCATGTGTTCCAAGAATCGGCGAAGGGGATGTGGCAACCACGGTAAGACCTTCTTCGTTTGCACAATCACAAACCGTTTTAAGCGCTTCTTGACGCAGTCTTGGGTCTTCCACTACGCCGTTTTTGCCCAGATGCCCTTTGCCCACCTCGAACTGTGGCTTGACCAGAAGCACGATATCGGCGGGGCTTGCGGCTACTTTAACGATTACAGGAATCACATAACTCAGCGAAATAAACGATACATCGGAGACAATGAGAGAAGGGCGGTACGGCAAATCTTCCGCTTCGACATCACGAATGTTGACACCGCTCATCTCAATAATCCGTGAATCGTTGGCAATACGCGGGTCAAGCTGGCCATGTCCGACGTCAAGCGCGATGATTTGAGACGCACCGTGGCGGAGCAATACATCACAGAATCCGCCGGTGGAAGCACCGATATCCAGGCAATAACGGCCTTTTGGCGAGGACAAGCCCAAATCACTGAAACGTTCAAAAGCACCAAGCAGCTTGTAAGCTCCTCTGGAAACGTAATCATCGCCGGCATCGACCAAAATCTTTTGAGTGCCATCGACCGACATCGAAGGTTTGTCCGCAGGCACGCCGTCGACAGTTACTTTGCCGGCACGGATGAGACGCTGCGCCTGAGTACGGCTGTGCGCCAGGCCTGCAGAAGCCATATACGCATCCAAACGCATGTTCTGATGCTCTTCAGTAGTCATGCCCGTTGCTGGCTGTCCAAATCTCCACGAAGCGTTGACAAGACGTCTTGAAACACCTCTATTTTCTGTTCAGCATCCATGTCGGCAAGGCCTTCAAGTTCAGTGTAATGCGCACGCAGGTTCTCGAACGAGGTTCCCTTCCGGCTTTCAAGGTCATCGGCATCGTCTGTTTGCGGATTATCTGCATATCGAGCAACCATGAATACTCCTACAAACCGAAATCAGGAAGCTGCAATGTTGCGGTATCGACGTTCTCATTGTCGGCCAGATTCCACAAGAGACTGCATGCGGCACGCAATGCATTGATATCGCCAGAATCACTCACACTGACTTCATCACCAATCAGCTGCGCCGACGCGTCTTCACATTCCCATTCGGTTTTCGAAACCTGGACCACAGCCGGCATAATCTCCTGCAATTCGCGTAAATCACGGGCAATATAAGTGGGACGGAGTTGTGGTTCGGCCAGCATCAGCTGCTTGGGGTCGGCAACGCCGGTGAGCACGACCAAGGAATCGTAACCTCCCCGGTTGCCTGCTTCGATATCCGTATCAAGCCTGTCGCCGATGGCGAGGCATTGCTCTTTGGGGACCAACGTGGCGCCGTCATGCGAAGCCAGAAGACGCGCTTCGTCATACATTGCGGCCTCAGGCTTGCCTGCAGACGCAACCGGTTCGACGCCAGTGGCGGTGATGACGGCCTGGATCATCGAACCTGAACCGGGGGCGATGCCCAATTCACGCGGAATCGTCAGGTCACGGTTCGTAACAAAATACTTGGCTCCACGCTCTACTGCATAAGAGGCCTTGGCAAGCTCAGTCCAGGCAACCTCGGGATACCAGCCTTGCACAACGGCAACCGGATCGTCCTCAACACGATCGACGACGGTAAGGCCCTGCTTCTCCAGTTCCTCGCGCAGATGTCCAGCACCGACCATAAGTACTTTGGCGCCTTTCGGCACCGCTCGTGCGACCATTCGAGCGGCGACAACCGACGAGGTGATGACTTGCCAAGCCTCGACCTCAAGGCCGAAGCCACGAAGCTGCTCGGCCACGGTTTCCTGATAACGCGAGGAATTGTTGGTGGTGTATTCCACTGTCATGCCAGCCTTTTGAGCTTGGGCAATCGACTCACTGGCGTGATCGACCGGGTTTTTGCCACGGTAGACCACACCGTCAAGATCGAGCAATGCCAGCTTGTAGGCCTGTTCGATAGGTTGTTGTGTTGCTTTAAGCACTGTTTACGCTACTCCTCTTCACCGGCTTCGTCTTTTTCGTCGGCAACTTCCTGTTCAACGGCCGGATCAACGGAATCTTCGGCGCCCTCGGTGGTTTCCTCGGCGGACAACTCGTTTTCGTCGTCGTCGGCATCACCTTCGGTATCCGCTTCTTCGTCTTCTCCGGCTTCGCCTTGAGCTTTTTCACTGGCAACTGAATCTGTAGACTCTTCGGGCTCGCCAGATTCGTCGACGACTTCCATGCTGTCGGCGTTCTCCTTGGCCGTGGCCTCGGCACTTTCCTTAGCCTCCGGGGTTTGCGGGTCGAGAGCCGACTGGGACTGATCGTCAGTATCGGCGTCTGAGTCGAGTTCCTCGCCTACTTCTTCATCGGATTCGCCTTCCTCATCCTCTGAATCATCATTCGAATCGCTTTCATCGGAACCATCTTCACCAAAGTCAGAGTCATCGGAATCCTCGGAATTCGAATCACGGTCATAGTCCTCGTCATCCTCATACGGATCGGGGGCATACTGTGCATCGTCTTCCGTGATGCCAAGCTCTTCCATCATGTCATCGGGCAGACGTTCGAGGTCGTAATCGATGACGACCTCATCGGCATCTTCATCGTCCTCGTCCTCATCGGCATACTTGTTTTCGAGCTGCTCAATGGTGGTGTCAAGGTCAGCCGCTTCGTCTCCACGGCCGCTTTCCTCGAGGAAGTACTGTTCGGCCTGCAAAGCGCGCATCTTGTAGGCTCCGGGCAGTCCTTTGGTGTTCGCCAGCTTGCTGACCACGTCGACGGCCTTGTCCCAAAGTCCCAAATCGCCGAGCGCACCTGCGTAGACCAGGAACATTTCAGCCTTCGATTCGCCAGTCAGCGCCTTGGCGTCGTCGGACATCGCCATTTCAATGGCGCGCTTTGGATTGCCGAGTCCACGTTCGCAATCGGCGATGAACGGCAGATAGTCGTTGTAGCCGTTCATACGATGAGCGGTACGGAATTCCTTCAGCGCAGTCTTGTAATCGCCCTGGCGGTAGGCGATGAACGCCAGCGTTTCGCGGGAGAAATCGATGCGGGAGGCCTGATGAGCCACCCATTCGGCGTGGTCGCGCGCGGCCTTCGGATCGCTTTCCTCAAGTGAATAGGCTGCAAGGATGTGCAGGCCAATGTTCTCGGCGTGCTCCTTGGAAAGCCCTCTCAGACGTTCCTTCTCGTCCTTGGAGAGCATTGACCATTCCATGCCCTTGGGCATGCGCGGCTCACCAGGACGACGGTCGGTATACGGGTTCTGAGACGGGAACGAAACCGTGCCATCAGAATTGCGGCGCGGGCCATCGTGCATGTATTGCTCGCGGCCATCGTTGTGGAAACCGCCACGGCGATCGTCACGACGGTCATCGCGATGGTTGTTGTAGCTTCTGTATCCGCCGCGGTCGCCATCTCTCCTGTCATCGCGGTGGAAATCACGGCGATCATTGCCACGCGAGTTATAGCCGCCCCTGCGGTCATCATTGCGATGGGAATCACGACGGTCGCCATCTCGACGATCATTGCCACGGTATCCTCCACGCCTGTCATCGTCATGCCCACGATAACCGCCGGAACGATAACCGCCCCTGCGATCGTCATTGCGATGGAAATCCCTACTACGGTCATCACCGCCGCGGTATCCTCCACGCCTATCGTCGTCGTGACGGTAACCGCCTTTGTGGAAGTCTCTGCGATCGCCGTCTTTGTGGAAATCACGCCTGTCATCGCGATGGAAGTCCCTGCGGTCACCATCACGATAGTTGTCTCTGCGGTCGCTACCGCCGCGATATCCGCCACGTTCACCGTCACGATGGAAATCACGGTGTCCGCCACCGTTGCCATGGTAGCCACCACGCCTATCGTCATCGTGTCCGCGATAACCGCCGGAACGGTAGCCACCACGACGGTCATCGTTTCGATGGAAGTCCCTGCGGTCTCCATCACCGCGATAGCCACCACGTTCTCCATCACGGTGGAAATCACGACGGTCGCCGTCACCGTGTCCGCGGTATCCGCCACTGCGTTCGCCGTCACGACGATCGTCACGGTGGAAGTCGCGGTGCCCACCGTTGCCGCGGTATCCCCCGCGCCTATCATCATCATGCCCACGGTAGGCGCCGTGACCACCCTTGTGGAAGCCTCCGCCACGATTGTTGCCGCGGAATCCGCCATGGCCACGATAGCCGCCACCGGAATGGGACGAACCGTGACCGTATGAGTTGCCGTCGCGGTTGCCGCGCTGTTCTTCTGCCATATGCTTATACCTTTTGCTTGGGTTTGGTCATTCCGTTATTTGATTGAACGAAATAATCCTAAATTTTTTCTTATAATAAATTCTAATCGGCTTGATTAAAACTTGATGAAAGCTTGCTGTCAGCCAAGTTCGACGGCTCCAACGGCCTTCTTGCCACGACGAATCAGCGCAAAGCGATCGGCAAGAAAATCGTCACCGGCCAGTTCCTGATCCTGATTCTCGACACGAACGTTGTTGACGTAGACACCGCCGGATTTGATGGTCTTGCGGGCCTCGGAAATGGACTTGAACAGACCTGCGGAAACGGCTGCCTGCGCCACACGTTCGCCGATGACTGCCTTGGCGAAGACCTTCTCGCCTTCCTCGTTTTCAATCTTGAGACCGTCGATTGAGGATTCCAGCATGTCGGAGCTGATGGACTTCAAGTCGCCGCCACGCCCGAAAAGCGCGGAAGCCGCGTCAATGGCTTCCTGCGTGGTCTTCTCGCCGTGCACGAAGCTCGTAACCTCCCAAGCCAACGCCTTTTGCGCCTCACGGGCACCGGGGTTGACCTCGGCCTCATGGGCGAGACGTTCGATCTCGGCCTTGGGCAGGAAGGTGAACGCCTTCAAAAGCTTCAGCATCTCGCCGTCCGGCTGGTTATACCAGAACTGATAGAACTTGTAAGGGCTCAGCATCGTTGGATCAAGCCAGACGGCGTTGCCCTCGGACTTGCCGAACTTTTTGCCCTGACTGTCGGTGATGATGGGGCTGGTGAACACGTTGACGTTCTCACCGCGCACCTTGCGAATCAGGTCGAGGCCGCTGGTAAGGTTGCCCCACTGGTCGGAGCCGCCGAGCTGCAGCGTGCAGTGGTATTCGTCGAAAAGATGCAGGAAATCATTGCCCTGCAGAACCTGATAGCTGAACTCCGTGAACGAGATGCCCTCGTCGGACTTGAGGCGACGAGCCACCGTGTCTTTGGCGAGCATCGTGCCCATGCGGAAGTTCTTGCCGACATCGCGCAGGAAATCGATGACCGACATGTTGGCGGTCCAGTCGTAGTTGGAGACGAAACGCACCGGATTGTCACCTTCGGTTACCAGAATCGTGCCGATCTGCTTTTTGAGCCTGCGAGCCCAGCCTTCGACGACATCCTTGGGGTTGAGTGTGCGTTCACCGCTTTGACGCGGATCTCCGATCAGACCGGTCGCGCCGCCGACCACCGCGATAGGATGGTGGCCCGCTTCCTGCAGATGCCGCATATTGATCAACTGAACAAGATTGCCGATATGCAGCGAGGCCGCTGTGGGGTCGAAACCGCAATAATAGGTAATCGGCCCACCGTTCAACGCTTTGGCGAGCTGATCGCGGTCCGTGGACTGTGAAATCAACCCGCGCCAGTTCAATTCATCGAAGAGAGAGTCAAATCCCGCTTCCTTGAAATTGGTGACGTGAGCCATAACCGTATTCCCCTATTCTTTTGTGTCAAAACAACCAGAGTCAAGAGACTCCTGAACCAATCTATTTTCGCAGATGACGGCGACACCGGAATATCACGTTCAATGCTGGGTTATTTCACAACCGTTATTGTTTTGGTTATTAAAAAATAAGTACTATCTTACGATAATTTATAACGTCGTTTAATGCATCGAAGAACGGACCACCTCATTCGGCGGCAAAGTCCTGTACGAATGAAGTTCCGAGCTTGGCGATGACGCCCTCGACCATACAGCTGTAACCTTTGGCGCTGGGATGGAAATGATCGGGCGAGAAAAAATCGGGTGCGTCGGCGTGCACGTTTTCATGAATCATATCGACGTATCTGGCATGATGCTTGGCGCAGACTTCCTTGCTCGCCGCAGCCTGCTCGTCCATCTCACGTTCAAGCGCACGACGCAGAGCCTTGCCAAGCGACGGCTCATGCTGCATCTGGCCGGGGCTCAGGACCACAATATGCTCGCTCAACGCCTTTGCCTCGTCAAGGACAGCGGAAAGGTCGGCGCGCCATTCATCAAGCGTGCGATTGGCCATGATGTCGTTGGATCCAGCGCAAATAATCAGGATATCGAATTTCTTGCCGTTTTTCAGCACCTCGGGAAGCATACGGTATCGGACTCGGCGCATCGTGGCACCAAGCTTGCCATGTGCTTCCCAGCTGACGTCACGATTGAATTCCTGTGCAAATCCTTGCGCGAGGTCGGGGATGAGACCTTCCTGTTGGTCCTGCGTACCGCAGGCTGCCACCATGGAATCCCCAACGGCGCACATATTCAAAGATTTGGCGTTGCCAGCAGTCGACGATTTGAATTTCCTCACACCAAACGGCTCACCTCCCGGAGCCTCGGAGAGGTGAATCGTATGCTTCGCCCAAATCGCCTCGAGAGTCGCTACCGGAGTTCCGATACCCAATGTCATGCTGTTCACGCCTTTCTTTGCATCAGACTTTCAGCATTCCATCGTACTCAAAGTGGCGTCGAAAATGTCAAATCAGTTCAATACGTCCGGTTTTACGTAGGCAGGACCATCGCTGACGGAATCCGCGAATATCTGGGCTTTTGCGGCTATCCGCTTGGCTTCGGCGATTTGTTCACGAACACGCACGGGCGCGGTGCCGCCCTTGCCGTCGCGTTGGTCGACGGAACCTTCCACCGAAAGAACCTTGCGGACTTGCGGCGCGACGTCTGCGGGCAGGAAATTCTTGAAGACATTGACGAAATCATCATCGCTCAGGTCCCAGAGCTCAACGCCGCGGCCTTCGGCCAGCTGGACGCAGGCACCGGAAAGTTCGTGGGCATGACGGAACGGAACGCCCTGCTTGACGAGCCATTCGGCGATATCGGTTGCCAGAGCGAAACCGGTCGGTGCTTGGGCCTTAAGACGGTCAAGGTCGAAGACCATCGTGCGCACCATGCCAGCAAACGCTGGCAACAACGTTTCCAGCGTATCGACCTGGTCGAACACGGCTTCCTTGTCTTCCTGAAGGTCTCGGGCATAGGCCGTCGGAAGGCCTTTAAGCGTCGCCATCAAACCGGTCAGATCGCCGATAAGACGGCCTGACTTGCCGCGGGTGAGCTCAGCGATGTCCGGGTTCTTTTTCTGCGGCATAATCGAGGAACCAGTCGAATAGGCGTCATCGAGACGGACGAAGGCGAATTCCTGCGTGTTCCAGATAATGATTTCCTCGCTTAGGCGGCTCAGGTCGACGCCAACCATGGCGGCGATGAAGGAGAATTCGGCCACCAAGTCGCGACTAGCGGTGCCGTCAATCGAATTAGCAGTTACGCGCGAGAAGCCAAGCTCATGAGCCACGGCCTCTGGGTCAAGGCCAAGCGTATTACCTGCTAAGGCACCGGAACCATACGGGCTTTCGTCCATACGGGCATCCCAGTCGTAAAGCCTTTCGATATCACGCAGCAACGGCCAGACGTGAGCCATCAATTGATGAGCCAACAGCACTGGTTGGGCATGCTGCATGTGCGTACGACCTGGCATCACCGCTTCCCCGGCCTTTTCGGCTTGGCCAATCAAGGCATCAACCACACCAAGAACCAAACCGGCAACGCTACGTGCATGGCGACGCAGCCACATACGGATAAGACAGGCAATCTGGTCGTTGCGCGAACGCCCCGCACGCAACTTGCCGCCGAGCTCGTCTCCCGCGATTTCGAGCAGCCCGCGCTCCAGTGCCGTAGCCTCATCCTCGTCGTCTTCGACAGGTGTGAACTCCCCCGAATCCACCAGCTTCTGCAACTTGTTGAGCGCATCCTCCATCTGCTTCAACTCATCGTCGCTTAAAAGTCCTGCCTTACCGAGCACCCGTGCATGAGCCCGCGACCCGGCGATATCGTCGTCGGCCAGCCGCCAGTCAAACTGCGTCGACTTCGAAAGCCTCGCGAGCTGCGGCGAAGGACCAGACTTAAACCGCCCGCCCCATAGCGCCAAATGCTCATTCCCTTTATTATTCTGCTCCGTCATTGTGCAATTCCCTTCATTCATCAAGTAATAATTGTTAGCATAAACCATATTGTGCGGAGGTCTAGGGATATACGTTGTTCCGGACGCTCCTTGGCCGCTCGGCCGTGTCTTACGCCGTAACAACGCATATCCCTAGGCCTCAATCCCGACTGTTAAAAACTGTTGTTTACGAACTCTATTCATTACATAAGTCAAAGGAGGGTCTGGGATATGCGATGATCGACCGTAAAGACTTGGCCTGAGCAAAATCAAAGATTTTGCCTTAGCGCTCGATACATCGCGCTCACTTCGCCTAAACGGAGCCCACAGGGCTTCGTTCTTAACGGCTCAGCCCAGAGTGTCCCGAGCATTGCATATCCCAGACCCTCCCGCCACAGCAGGTTGCCTGAAACATGAGGATTGTTAGGCAGTTTTACAAAAGCAACAAACTGCTAGCAACTATTCGACGGAGTTGTCCGGGACTTCGATGCCATTGCCGAATTTGACATCGCGGGCAGCGGCCACCTTGTCGGGCAGCCCGTAGATCGAGATGAATCCGTTGGAGGCGTTCTGGTCGTAAGTGTCGCCAGAATCGTAGGTGGCGAGCTTGTAGTCGTAGAGAGAGGTTTCGCTGCGACGTCCGGTAACCACGGCGCGTCCGCCGTGCATGATCATACGAATTTCGCCGGAAACGTAGCGCTGCGTGTCTTCGATGAAGGCGTTCAACGAGCGGACCGCAGGCGAGAACCATTGCGCGTCGTAGACCAGCTCGGCCCAGCGCTTGTCGATGTCGCGCTTGATACGGTGCTGCTCGCGTTCGAGGCAGCAGTTTTCGAGTTCCTCGTGGGCGGCGATCAATGCGATGGCACCCGGTGCCTCATAGAGTTCGCGGGACTTGATGCCGACCAAACGGTCTTCAATCAGGTCGATACGGCCGATGCCTTGGGCACCGGCGCGGCGATTCATCTCTTCGATGGCCTGCAGCGGGGTTACATCCTTGCCGTCGATCTTCACGGGCACACCCTGTTTGAATTCGATGACAACCTCGTCTTCGACCGGTGGGAACGCTGGATCATCGGTGTAGGTGTAGCAGTCCTTGGTCGGGCCGTTCCATGGATCCTCGAGAAAGCCGGTTTCGATGGCGCGACCCCATACGTTCTGATCAATGGAATACGGGCTCTTCTCGGTCTGAGTGATCGGCAGCTTGTGATCCTTGGCGAACTGGATCTCGACATCACGGGTCAGCGAAAGATCGCGAATCGGGCTGATGGCTTTCAGATTCGGGTCAATCGAGGCAATCGAAACCTCGAAACGCACTTGGTCGTTGCCCTTGCCGGTGCAACCGTGCGAGATGGTGTCGGCACCGAACTGGTGGGCGGCACGCACGAGATGCTTCGAGATCAAAGGTCGAGAAATGGCGGAAACCAACGGATAGACACCTTCATACTTGGCATTGGCCTTCAGAGCCAGCATGCAGTATTCCTTGGCGAATTCCTCACGGGCGTCGACCACGTAGGCCTCAACGGCACCGCAGTCCAACGCACGCTGACGGATGGTTTCAAGGCTTTCTCCGCCCTGACCGACATCGAGGGAAACAGCGACAACATCTTTGCCAGTGCGCTCCTTCAAATACGGAATAGCCACGGAAGTATCGAGACCTCCGGAATATGCGAGTACGATGCGGTTCTTATCGCTCATGGCAGCCCTTTCTTCAAAGCTTTATACAATTATATATACACGGTTTCGTATAAATATTCAATCAGATTACTACTGTGTCCGAACTTCGAGACGGCAACCCGAAATGAATACCAACGCTATTTTCCATTACAAGTTATTAGCGCGATACGTCTTGCTTTCGCGAAACGATGTCAAGCAGCCACTGCATCCGTCCTACGGCAGCTTCGTCGTCATTGCAGACCAAAAGCACCGTATCGTCACCGGCGACCGTGCCCAGAATACCGTCAATAGGTTGCTTGTCGATGACGCTGGCCATGTATTGCGCCGCACCGGAAGGGGTGTGAACAATGACCAAGTTACGCGCAGCCGCAGCCGAGGTAATCAATCCCGAAAGACCACGGGAAAGCTGCTGGTCGATTTTTTCGGCAGTGACGTCATCGAATTCGGGTTCGACACCCAGGGTATAGGCCATTTCGCCGGTTTTGAGCCTTGTCTTCACTGCTTTCATCTCATCGAGGTCGCGGCTCAATGTGGCTTGCGTAACCTCGATGCCTCTATCAGCAAGCAGATCAAGAAGCTGCCCCTGCGAAGAAACCACTGAATTGGAAAGAATCTCCTGGATGACACTCAGACGAGCCGTCCTGTTTGTAGGATGCTGCAGTTTGGTCTCCACGCCCTGTTCTCCTGCACCTTTCGAAACTCCAGCAGAATCAGCCGAATCGTGATTGATATCGGCCGAAATATCGCTATCCTCAGTATCGTTCATTGAAGCAAATCCTTGTCATCTCGAAGTTTTCCGATCAGCCAAGTCAGCAAGGCTTTCTGGGCGTGCAACCTGTTTTCGGCCTCGTCCCATACCACTGATTGAGGGCCGTCGATCACCGATGTGGTGACTTCTTTGCCGCGGTAGGCCGGCAGGCAGTGTTGGAAAAGCGCATCAGGCTTGGCGAGTTTCATCAACTCGTCGTTTACCTGATAATTCCAGAACGGCTTGGAACGGACCGCATACTCGTTTTCCTCGCCCATCGACACCCATGTATCGGTGAAAATACAATCTGCGTCGGCCACGGCTTCGCGCGGGTCGGTGGTCACCAGAACCGAACCGCCGTTCTGTGCAGCTATTCGTTTGGCATCTGCGACGATCTGCGGGTCAGGAAGGAAACCTTGCGGGCCTGCCACACGTACGTTCATGCCGGCGGTCGCGCCACCGAGCAGATAGGAGTTGGACATGTTGTTCGCGGCGTCGCCCAGATAGGCGATGGTTTGGCCGGCAAGCGCGTCGACTCCCCCGCGATGCTGCGCGATGGTGAGAAAATCGGCGAGAATCTGGCAGGGATGGAACTGGTCGGTCAGAGCGTTGACTACGGGAACAGTGGCATATTCCGCCATCGTTTCCACTCGATCCTGTCCAAACGTACGCCAGACAATGGCGCTGGTCATGCGGGTAAGCACGCGGGCGGTGTCCGCGACGGGCTCACCGCGACCGAGCTGGGAACCAGACTTGTCGATGACCAGTGGATAACCGCCAAGCTCGGCGACGCCCACGGAAAAACTGGAACGTGTGCGCGTACTGGGCTTGTCGAAAATCACTGCGACACCCTGAGGTCCTTCGAAAGGACGGTGGTAATAGCGGTCTTTCCAGAACTTCATACCCAGTTCCAGGATTTCCTTTTGCTCGTCGTGGGTAACATCATCATCGCGGAGCATATGCCGAAGCTGATCTGCCATAACCATCTCCTTTTACTGATTTGACTATTAAAATATACCGCATAAAACCGAAATATTGAAGATCTATCCGCATATTGGTATATATACTATGAATTATTTATTTATGAAAACGATTTTGTGACTCATAGATGCTGCCAGACGTTGGCCTGCGGCACATAGACTAACCCAACGCGAAAGACGATACTCTGAAAACTGACAGCTTTAGCGCCGATTGCACCGATATATTGAACCGTTTGCCCTCAGTCATTAGACAAGTCGGACGGGATTTCGGAGAGAATCGCTATCGCCTGGTCCACATCATCGCTACTGACAATCAGCGGAGGTGCAAGGCGCAGAGCATCTGGAGCCACCGCGTTGACGATGAGACCGTGATCGAGAGCCCAGTTCATCGCGGCGTGCGAACACGGATGTGCCAGCTGGATGGCATTGAGCAGACCGCGACCGCGTACGGAAACGAACAGCGGGTTGCCGCAAGCCATCACGGCTTCGCGCAGCTGTATGCCTCGGGCTTCGGCGTTGGCTACCAGCCCGTCTTCTTCGATGACTTGCAACGTGGTCAATCCGGCAGTGGTCGCCAGAGGGCCACCGGCGAAGGTCGAACCATGCAGTCCTGGAGAGAAAAGGGAAGCCAATGGCTTGCCGAACGCGATCATGCCGCCCATCGGAAAGCCGCCGGCCACACCTTTGGCGAAGGTGATGATGTCGGGAGTGACACCGCCGGAAAGATCGTCACGCTGAAAAGCGAACCATTTGCCGGTGCGGCCGATGCCGGTCTGCACTTCGTCGATGATCATCAGCGCGTGATGTTGATCGCACAGTTCACGAATGCCCTTGACATATTCCCGGTCGAGTGGACGTACGCCGGCCTCTCCCTGAATAAGTTCGAGCATCACTCCGGCCACAGGACCGACACCGTCTTTGCCAGTCTGGTCGAACGCGGCCTGCATGGCCTCAAGGTTTCCGGCTTCAACGAACTGAACCGCCGGAAGCAAGGGATTGTAAGGCTCGCGAATGGAGAGCTTCCAGGTGGCGCTCAAAGCGCCCATCGTGCGCCCATGAAATCCCTTGGTCAGAGCGAGGATTCGGGCCGGGGCGCCGCTGTGTTCTGGATCGCCTCCCGGCAGAGTCTTGCCGTAAAGTTTGGCCATTTTCATCGCGGCCTCGTTGCCTTCGGCCCCGGAATTGGCGAAATAGACGAGCGAGCCTTCTGGCGCACCGGAAACCTGAAGCAGCTTTTGCGCCAGCTTGACCTGTGGAACCGAAGCGAAATAGTTGCTGATATGCGCGACTTTGCCAGCCTGTTCGCTGACCGCCTTCACCCATTTTGGGTGTGCGTAGCCCAGCGAATTGACGGCGATGCCAGCGAGGAAATCGAGGTATTCGTTGCCGTCCACATCCCAGATGCGCATGCCTTTGCCATGGTCCATCACGCGCAACGGCGTGCCGAATGCGTGGGTGTGCACCTGCTCGTAGGTATTGATCCATTGATTGCTTTCGACGCCGATTGCCGTCGTTGCGGGGATGGTGCCTTTGCTTACCTTTTCAACGTCTGTTTTGTATTGACTGTCGTTATTCATGTTGTCGCACTTTCCAAGTTTTTTGCATTACATTAATATAATGATGCCGTTTAATATTTGCATCTGTCAATAAATATCGTTATTACGTTCCGATATCAAACGTGCTTTTACTCTCGTCGCAACTTCATACCGTCACCCGGCACAACCATGGTGCCGATTCCTGCGCTGGTGAATACCTCGTTCAAGATCGAGTGCGGCTGACGGCCGTCGATGATATGCGCGCGCGGCACCCCTCCATCCAAGGCACGCACGCAGGCACGCATCTTGGGCACCATTCCGCTTTGCAGCTTCGGCAAAACCTCACGCAAACGGTCGACACCGATGGAACTGATCAGCGAATTTTTGTCGGGCCAATCGGCATAGAGCCCGTCCACATCGGTCAGAATGACGAGCTTGCGGGCGTGCAGTGCCACCGCAAGCGCGGCCGCCGCAGAATCGGCGTTGACGTTGAAGACTTGGGTGGGATCATCCGCGTTCGGGGCAATTGAGGAGACCACGGGAATACGATTCTGCTCAATCAGGCTTTCCACCGCCGAAGGGTTGACTTCCGTGACCTCGCCCACCAATCCGATGTCGGTTTCCACCCCGTCGATGACCGGACGATACCTTTTGGCCCCGAACAGCGATCCGTCCTCGCCGGAAAGCCCCACGGCATGAGGTCCGTGAGCATTGATGAGTCCGATGAGTTCACGCGAAACCGAACCTGTAAGAATCATCCGCACGACTTTCATGATTTCCGGTGTGGTGACGCGCAGACCGGCCTTGAATTCAGAATGAATGCCAAGATCCTTGAGCATACTTGAAATCTGCGGACCACCACCGTGCACGACAATCGGGTACATACCGACCTGCCTCAGAAAAACCATGTCTTCGGCAAAGCAACGTTTCAGATGTTCGTCGACCATGGCATTGCCGCCGTATTTCACGACGATGCGCTGGCCAGCGAATTCCTCGAGCCACGGCAACGCTTCAATCAGCACCTCGGCCTTTTGTTCGTCCTTCAGGTCGTGGTGAACGTCGAACGTGTTTTCGTCGGTTTTTATAGTGTTGTCAGCCGAATCCGCCGGTTGATTGGATTGTTTGGCTTTACCAGTCGCCATGTTCGCCCTTCACTCGTATCTTCGATACGTTGCGTAACTTGTATTGAAGATTATTTGCATATTTGAAGATAAGTTGAACGATTCCTTGGGTTCGAAAACATCAGGACTCGTAGTCGGCATTAATATGCACATATTCGTGGGTAAGATCGTCAGTCCATACCGTCGCGGTTTCCTCACCGTTATTGAGGTCGATATCGATATCGACCTGGCGTTCATTCATCTTCACTTGTGAACGGTCGACTCCGGCACCGCCATGCTCGCAGACACGAACACCATTGATGTCAACGGTGACAGCCTGCGAATCGTAAGCCGCCACATCCACCGGAACCGTGCCAAGAGAGCTGACGATGCGTCCCCAATTCGGGTCGTTGCCGTAAATGGCACATTTGAGAAGATTCGATCCAGCGACTGCACGAGCACAGGCCAACGCCGCGTCCTCGGTCTCCGCTCCACTTACCGTAACTTTGATATCGTGACTGGAACCTTCGCCGTCACCGATAATCTGACGTGCCAAGCTCGCACATGCGTCATCAACCAACCCCGTAAATTCCTGCGGATCTGGCGTCACGCCGGAAGCGCCGGAAGCAAGCAGCAGCACCGTGTCATTGGTGGACATGCAACCGTCCACATCGATGCGGTTAAACGACTTATCAGTGGCGTCGACCAAGGCCGATTGCAACTGAGAGGAATCGACCACAGCATCGGTGGTAATGACACAGAGCATCGTGGCCAGCTGAGGCGCGATCATGCCCGAACCTTTGACCATGCCGCCCACGCGGTAACCGGAGCCTTCCAGCTTTACCGTTTTCGGTTTGGTATCGGTGGTCATGATAGCCGTTGCCGCATCGATACCGGCTTGAACGCTATCGTTCAAGACTCCATGAGCCTTGTCAACACCGGACAGCACATTATCCAGAGGCAACAATTCGCCGATTAAACCTGTCGAACACACCGCAATGTCATTGGCTTCAACGCAGGGCTCACCACCAAGAATATCGGCGACCTTTGCCGCTGTAGCCTCGCTCTGCCTCAATCCAGACTCGCCAGTGCAGGCGTTGGCACCTCCGGAATTGAGCACGACCGCCTTGATATGTCCGTCGGCTATGGCCTTACGTGACCATTGCACCGGAGCAGCGCAGAAACGGTTCGAGGTGAATACTCCGGCCGCGGCATCAAGCGGCCCATTGTTGACGACTAACGCCAGGTCGCTTTTCGTCTTGTTGGACGAAATATCGGCATTGACACCGGCTGCCGAAAAGCCCTTTGCAAATGTCACGCTCATGGCGCCACTCCTATCGTTGTCAGTCCCTGATCTTCCGGAAGTCCGAGCGCAATGTTCAGCGATTGCACCGCCTGCCCTGCCGTTCCGCGGTTGAGGTTATCGATGGCCGCGAAACCATAGAGGCGCTTGGCATTCTTATCAACGGCGACTTGGACTTGTGCCTCATTGGAACCCAGCACATTCGCCGTAGCCGGCATGTCACCGACGTCCAACAGTTCAATGAATTGTTGTCCTTGATAGGCTTTGGCGAAAACCTCGCGGATGCTTTCCTCGCTCATCATCTCGCCTTTGTCACTGAGCTTCGCCGAAACCACCGCGAGAATGCCACGCGCCATCGGCACTAGTATCGGCGTGAAACCAACGTTGATAGTCGTGTCGGATGTATCCGGAAATCCCAAATCGGAATGACCATTATCGGTTAAGGCTGTGGCCGCATGCTCGAGATTCTGCACAATCTCGGGAATATGGCGGTGAACGCCGCCCACCGAATATGGAGTGGCGGAACCAAACGCCTCTGCCGCCAGCAGGTTCGTCCGCTTGAGATTTTTTCCGGCCCCCGAGTATCCGACAGCCAGATCGGCCACAATATCATCGGGTTCCACAAGTCCCTGCGCCAAAGCCGGTTGGAAGGCAAGGGTGACCGCAGTGACGTTGCATCCCGGCCCCGCAATCAATGAGGCACCAGGCAATTGTTCACGCTGACGCCGGTATCCCCCATCGGAATCCTTTCCGACGATTAGCTCAGGCATGCCATAAACCCATGGCTCATGGAAATCGCCGCCATAGTATTGCGCCCAAGCTGCGTCGGATTCAAGCCTGTGGTCGGCTCCCAAATCAACCATCGCGCAACTGGCATGGAGATTTTCCGCCAACGCTCCGGAAACCCCGTGAGGCAAAGCCAGAACGATGATGTCATGACCGTTGAGCGCTTCAGGCGTTGTGGGTTCGATGACCATGTCTTTAAACTTCGGGATGTGCGGCATATGATGACCAAGTTTGTCTCCTGCTGATGAGTCCCCCGTCACCGTCCTCACTTCGAATGCAGGATGCTCGGCGAGTATACGCAGCATCTCTCCCCCGGCATAACCGCTGGCACCCGCCACTGCCACCGTGTATTTGCTCATGGCCATCACCTTTCTTCAAGATGATGCTAGATTACATATATTCATTACAATGCATAGTTATACATCCAAATAATGGACACTTTTTAGTATCTATTTATTGTTTCGGTTCTAAAATCAGTTATTTTCTTGGTATCTGTCGTGATTTCAGAAAATATAAAGGATGTTCTTGTCAATTCCTTCGAGCAAGAACATCCTAGAATAACGAATACTTCGAAGCGTCTTTCCGCATATGCAAAAAGTTCGAAAACTATGCGCTTACCGAGCCGCCGCCATTTGAACCACTCGAACCACCTGATCCGGAACCGTATTGATTCAGCAATTGCTGCGAAAGATCATTGACGGAGATTCCCTTCGAAAACAGCCACAGCTCGAAAAGCGTTGCTATGACCCCGAGCACCATGCACACCGTTGCCACCCAAAAGCCCTTCATATGGTATTTCTTGGTGCGCCACATCGAAACCGCGCCGGTGATGGCAGGCAGGAATGTAATCGGCAGGAACAGAAGGATGACGGAAAGAATCGCCATCGAATCCCAATGGCCTTTGAGGGGGTTCTGAACGGGGTCGTTCATATCAACCCCGTTACGGATATCCGGCTGATAACCAGGGGTTCCAGGGCCACCCATCTGCCCATTGTTATATGGCTGCCCATAGGGATTGTTCGGATTGTTGCCGTATCCGCCCTGCATCTGGTTGGGTCCCCAATAAGGAGCATTTTCCTGATTGCCCTGATACGGACCCATGCCATTGCCATATCCGCGGCCCATTTGCGGACTGGGTTGGCCACCCTGAGGATTCATCTGCGGATTTTGTTGGTTGAGATTCTGATTCTGGGTTTTGGGTTTCTCCTCGGGCTTGCCGTAGACGTACGGATTGTATTCCGGAGAGAATTGGCTGGCCATGGCACCATACTCCGGAACCTTCACCTGACCATACTCCGGCTGATTCTGCTTTGAACCATTGGAGGTAGGGGCCACATTCGAAGCGCTTGAACCCTGTACTCCCTGCGGATTCTGCGAATTGCCAGATGACAAATATTCCGGAGCTTGCCTCGCGGAAGGGTTGGCACGAGTCGGCGAATTCCCGTTATCCGTGCCATTCTCATTGAACGGGTTCTGAGATTCATTCATCATGCCACTCCAAAATCATGTAGATAATCGTGGAGTCTGCGAACCTTTCGGCACGCAGACTCCATATCGTTCAATTCCCAAGAATTCTTAGGACTAATCCATTAGGCACGCAATTGCGCACCAATCGTCTCTGCCTTATCGACAATAGCCTTGCGGATGGCCTCCGTGTCGTCGCTGGTCAGCGTCTTATCCGGAGAGCGGAATGTGACCGAATAGGCAAGCGACTTCTGATGCTCGCCGAGCTGGTTGCCGGAGAACACGTCGAAGATCTCGATGGACTCGAGGTTGTCGCCTGCGGCCTCGACGATGGCCTGCTGCAATTGCGCGGCAGTGACACTGTCAGGAACCGTGAAAGCGAGATCCTGCTTGACCGGAGGGAAGGTCGAAATCGGCTTGGCCTGCACAGGCTTGCCGCTCAGCGTGCCGAATAGCGCGGTCAGGTTCAGCTCGAAGGCCGCGGAATGCTCCGGGAAGCCAAGTGCCGCGTTGACATGCGGATGCAGCTCGCCGACCATGCCGACAAACGTGTCGCCTGCCATGACTTTGGCGGCACGACCCGGATGCCACTGCATCGGCACGTCCTGTGGCTCTGGCTGAACGATCTGGACTTTGGCACCAAGACGGTCAGCGACGCGGTTCATCGCTTCGACAGCATCGCTGTAATCGACATCGCGGCTTTCACCGAGCCAGCCGGTTTCTACGGCCTTGCCGGTAAGAATCGCGGCGACATGCAGCGGCTGCTCAGGAAGACCGGCATCAAGAGCCTTCAGCTGCTCTTCGCTCGGACGCTGCCCACCAGGCAAAGCCGGAATTGCGGGAGCGTTCGGGTCCCAGAGATAAACATGGCCGATTTCGTAGAGCGAGATATTCTCGAGGCCGCGACGCAGGTTGCGCTGCACGGTCTGCGCGAGCGTCGGCAGAACGTCACGACGAAGATACGGACGGTCACCAGCCAACGGGTTGGCGACTTCGACGCTTACCGGCTTGATTTCGTCGGGGTCGTAGCCGAACGCCTTGAAGTCGGCATCGCCAACGAACGGATAGCTCAACGTCTCCACCAAGCCGTATTCAGCGAGCTCATTGGCCACGTCACGCTGACGTTGCTGGTCGGGGGTCAGCCCGACTTCACCCTCAACAGGGGCGGGAGGCATGGTGACGGGAATCTCGTCGTAGCCCACGAGACGCGCGATTTCCTCAACCAAGTCGCAAGGCATGGTGAGATCGGGACGCCATGTCGGAGGAACCACGGAGATGTGGCCTTCCTCTTTACCGTCGCTGACCTTGCAGCCGATGTCTTCGAGAATCTCGCGGATGCGCTTATCGGAGGTGTCAAGTCCGGTGAGGCGCTTGGTTTCGGTGAACTTGAAATCGATGGCCTCGCGCGGTTGCGTGTGGTCGACATCGATAGGTGTGTCTGAGGGCTCGCCACGACCGTACTTGGCCATCAGGTCGGCGGCCATCTGTGCGGCAGCTGGCTGCAGCGCGTAGTCGACGCCGCGCTCGTAGCGCTTTGAAGCCTCGGAGGGTGTCTTGTGACGACGTGCGGAACGGGCAATGGTCACCTGGTCGAAGTGTGCGGACTCAAGAAGGATGTTCTTGGTGTCTGCGGTGACTTCTCCATAAAGACCACCCATAACGCCGGCGAGACCCAGAATACGGGAGCCACGCTTGCCTTCGGGCGAATCGGTGATGAGCAGATCCTCGACACTCAGATCATGCTTCTTGCCATCGAGTGTAGTGAGAGTCTCGCCCTTGTTGGCGCGGCGAACGACAATCGGCCCGCAGATCTTGTCGAGATCGTAGGCGTGCATCGGCTGGCCCAGATCCATCATCACGTAATTGGTGACATCCACGGCCAACGAGATCGAGCGCATGCCGGCGCGAATCAGACGGCGACGCATCCAGTTGGGTGTCGGGCTCGCGGGGTCAAAACCACGCACGGTACGCGCATAGTAGCGGTCGCATCCGGGAACGCCGTGAATCGGGTTGTTGTCCTCAATTTCGACCTGGATATCGGCCTTGCTGGCCTCGACGCCCTTCGGTGCTTTTTCGTTGAGCTCAATGGCCGGATCGGTGTACGCCGCGCCAGTCGAATGATGATATTCACGAGCCACCCCACGATAGGAAAGCGTATAGCCGCGATCCGGCGTGATGTTGATTTCGAGCACCGGCTGGTCAAGATGCAGGACGTGCATCAGGTCGTCGCCGGGTTTCAGCGCGTCGACCTCTTCCTTGCTGAATCCGTAATGGTTCAGGAGGATGATGCCGCTGTGGTCGCTACCCAAGCCCAGCTCACGTTCCGAGGCACACATGCCGTTGGAGATATGGCCATAGGTCTTGCGCGGCTCGATCTTGAAATCGCCGGGAAGCACCGCGCCAGGAAGCGTGACGACGACCTTCTCGCCGGCCGCCATGTTCGGCGCGCCGCAGACGATGCCGCGCGGCACCTTGTTGCCGTTCTCGTCGGTGTCGTTGTACTTGTCTCCGACGTCGACATGGCACCAATTGATGGTCTTGCCATTCTTCTGCGGCTCGGGCGTGCAGTCGACCACATAGCCGACCACAATCGGCCCAGTGACCTGCGAGGAGTGGATCTCCTCTTCCTCAAGGCCGACATGAACCAGGTCCTTGGCAAGCTGTTCGTATGTAAGACCGGCCGGAACCTCGACGTGCTCCTTGAGCCAGTCAATATCTACCATTGGCATTATTGGTTCACTCCCCCATCACAAACTGTTTGCTGAAACGCACGTCGCCTTCGACGAGGTCGTGCATATCGTTGATATCGTGGCGCAGCAGCAGCGTGCGCTCCATGCCCACGCCGAATGCGAAGCCGGTGTAGACGTCGGGATCAAGGCCAGCGGAACGCAGCACGTTCGGATTGACCATGCCGCAGCCACCCCATTCGATCCAGCCGGGGCCACCCTTCTTGTCGGGGAACCACAGGTCCAGTTCGGCGCTGGGCTCGGTGAACGGGAAGTAGCTCGGGCGAAGGCGACTCTTGGCCTCTGGACCAAACATCGAAACGGCGAGCTTGTCGAGTACACCCTTGAGATCGCCCATCGTCAGGCCCTTGTCGACGGCCAACGCCTCGCACTGGTGGAAGACGGGCGTATGCGTCGCGTCGAGTTCATCAGTACGGAACACGCGACCAGGCGAAGCGATATAAAGCGGCACGCCACGGGTCAACAGTGCGCGAACCTGATCGGAGGAGGTCTGCGTGCGCAGAACCATATTGGAACCCACGAATCCGGCGGCGTCCTTGGCCTGATTGCCCTTGACGTAGAAGGTATCCTGCATCTGACGGGCAGGATGGTCGGGGCCGAAGTTCAGCGCGTCAAAGTCGTACCACTCAGTCTCCACTTCGGGGCCCGCGGAAATCTGCCAACCCATGGAGATGAAGAGGTCTTCAACGTCCTCCATCAGTTTGGGCAGCGGGTGACGGGCACCCAGTGGTTTGCGGTTGACCGGCAAAGTCATGTCGACGGTTTCGGAGGCGAGTTGACGCGTCTCTTCCGCGGCTTTGACTTGAGCTTCCTTGAGTCCATAGGCACGTCCGAAATCGGCACGCAGCTTGCCCATAAGCTGGCCGGCACCCTTCTTCTCGTCCTTTGGCAAGCCTCCGATGGCACGGCTAGCCTGAGTCATCGCTGACTCAGCCCCGGCGTACTCCGTCTTGATGGCTTTGAGCTCCTCCATGGTGGAGGCACTCTTAATTTTCGAGATGCCTTCGGAGACCGCATCGGTCACCGCTCCGGCATCGAATGATGCACTCTGTGCCACGAGTACCCTTTCCTTCAATTTTTCCAAACCTTGAAACGTTGGGATTACACGCGCAAAAGTCATGAATCACAAGCGTTTACAGCCTTTTCATTGTTTCAATATGACTCGACATAGCGCCGTGTCCGTTTGAGCTTACTGTCACGCAATAAGGAAACCGGTTTTAGCGACGTTGTGCAGCGTCGCGAGCCATGGCAAGCGTAAAAAGCATCACCGAAGTGCTGGTCGCAAGATTGAGCGATTCGGCTTTGCCATACAGGGGTATCGAGACGATGCGCTGCACACGTTCCAGCACATCATTCGGCAATCCGCGAGCCTCATTGCCGAACAAAATCGTTTGAGAAGAATCTCCACTTTGGCCATGTTTATTGGACTTCGGATATTGCTCAATTACGTCGATCAGCGATTCCGGCTTAATGCTTTCGGTGCCGTAGACGTCAGCGGCCATTACTTCACGATGCTGTTCTTCTGTCCATGCAAAGAATTCATCAGTACTCATCGTCACCACCGGCAGATGGAACAAAGAACCAGCCGTGGAACGGATGACCTTCGGATTGAATCGGTCGACACAATCGTCCACGAAAATCACCGCTCGGCATCCGGCGGCATCGGCGGAACGAATCACCGTTCCCGCGTTTCCGGGGTCGCGTATCTGCCAGAATGCGGCCACCGTATCGCCAGATTGAAAGGAATCCGACTCGCTTCTAGTCGATACTGAACTTGCGCTAATCTCATTTTCGCTTACTTCGGCACCGGTCAATAACTCTGTTCCCCGGGTGACAACATTATGAACGACTTTCGCATCGTCAACGTCACCGGCCGTGCCTTGCTCAAACGTTTGAGCCATGCGGTTCTCTATGGTTTCCAGATTGCCGACCGCAACGATACCCTGCGCATCCGTGCTTATACGATGCATGACATCGCCGGTCACCTGATGAATATATAGTCCCTGTTCGTAGGCCTCACGAGAAATTTCCTTGACCACTGGCGAAAGCAACCCTACCTGCCGCTCGTCCATCTGTACATAGCAATCCTCGACCGCATCAGGCATCCACCGCACGATTTCCCGCACCGATTGCGGCCCTTCGATAAGGAACTTTCCAGCTTTCTTGCGGCCCTTGGGTTTTTCAAGTTCCGCGACACGTTTCACCCGTTCGGCTTTGGGATTATCAATAATGTGCTGGTTAAAAGGCATAGCTCATACTTTACGCGAAGTCATTGCCATTGATTCAAGCAGAATAGTTCACGCGAGTTTGACTTGAGCAACCAGCGGAGGTTTATACGAAATCAGATATCAATCAACTTCTAACGGTTTGGAGTCCCTTCAACACCAATCAGGCTGTCGTTTTCACCCGCCAAAGAAGGTGAAGGTGCCGGCTACAGCGGCGATGATCAAGGAAACCGTCGGAACGATGGCGCAGACGATCACAAAGGCCCAATCTCGTGGATTGACATGACTGACACGGGCATGGGTTCTGGGGATGTCACCTCCGAATCCGCGGGCTTCCATGGCGGTCGCCAAAGTCGTGGAACGGCGAATGGAAAGAACCAGCAGAGCGAAGGTCTGCGGGAAGAACGCCTTGACCTTGTTTTCATCGCCCAAACCGCGGGAACGGCGCGAGGCGGTGAGCGCGGCCCAATCGTCACGAAGCACTGAGAAAAGGCGCATACCAGCAAGTCCGCCGTAGACGAAACGATCCGGCAGATGAAGAATCTGGCTGAAGGAATCGGCCAAGTCTGTGGTTTCTACGCCAAGAACCGCAATAATGGCCGGAACGCCCACGGCCAGAATACGGATGCCAGTAGCGAGCGCCAACATCGCCGAACGGTCGGTGACAGTGATCATCGCCCAATGCCACCAGACTCGGCCACCTTCCTTACCGTATAGCAGGACGGCGAGCGCCGAACCGGGCGCCCCGATGAACACAGGCCACGTAGATTTGACCACCCGCCAAGGCGACAGACCGATGCAGGCAAGCAAAATGAACTCAAGCAATAGCGCGACGCTTGCCGAAACCCAGTCGAGGCTGAAAATCAAGGGAAGCGCGGCAATAAAGCCACCCAGCATTCTGAACGTCGGGTTCAACGAAGCGAGAAATGGCGAACGGCTGGACTGGCGTTCCTTTTCGTCGCGTTCATTGACCGGGCTCACCGTAATAGCGGTATCGCTTCTTGTAAGATTGACATCCGTCATATGCATCGAGCGGACACCTTCAGCATCGCCTTGCGCCTGCAACTCGATGACACGGGCACCCAAAGCCGTGACCAAATCTCGGTCGTGAGTGACCACGATGACGCTTACACCGTCACCACGCAGGGAATGAATCAGCGAGACGATCTGCATCCATGTACGCCTGTCCTGCCCGAACGTGGGTTCGTCAAGAATAATGACGCGAGGGGCCGCGGCAAGTGATGCGGCTACCGTCAGGCGGCGCTTCTCGCCACCGGAAAGCGTATAAGGATTGACAGAAGCATATTGCGAAAGCCTGAAGCGACGCAGCAACGCCATGGCCTTTTCCTTTGCCTCTGCCTCCGGAATGCCGGTACGCAAAGGGCCCAACATGACCTCGTCAAGAACGCTACCGCGCGCGAACTGATGCTCAGGATTCTGGAAAACGTAGGAAATCCGAGCTGCCAGTTCCGTCGATTTCCAATCCATCGGCGAATTGCCACTTGTACCCTGGGAGAGTGCTGGAGAGGCTTCAACGTTTCCTGCTACAGGTTGCAGAAGCCCTGCCAACGTCAATGAAAGCGTAGATTTGCCGACACCATTGCGACCAACCAACGCCGTGATCTGCTCGGCGGCGAACGACACGTTGATATGCTCGGCTATGGCTTTGCCGTTACGACCGATGGCCAGGTCTTTGGTCGAAAGCAGCGTCTTGCCATCGCCAAGTGCCGGATCGCTGTTCGGTTCGTCATCAGTATGAATACGGTGGATTTCGTCTTCCGGACGTCGGTATTTATCCGGCATCCAGATACCAAGCGCGGCAAAGTCAAGATCACGATTGCCGAACACCTCGTCAGGTGTACCGTCCGCGACCACAATGGTTCGTCTGAACCCGCTGTGGTCGATTTCCGCATCCTCGCCGACCTGAGTAACACGGGCCTTCACCTGGTCATCCGATTCCAACCCGAGAACTATGACTCTGTCAATAAGCTCAATCCACGGACCAGCTCGATGCTCGACCAAGAGCATGGTCGCCTTGGTATTATGCAATACATCAGTGACGGCATTGATAACCTGTTCGACGCCTTCCGGATCAAGATTCGCGGTCGGCTCGTCAAGAAGCAATGCCCCCGGCTGCATGGCCAAGGCCCCAGCCAACGCAAGCCGCTGCATCTGCCCGCCGCTCAAGTGCATGGTAGAACGGTGCAATTGCAACCCTTCAAGGCCGACAGCAGCAAGGCTTTGTTTCACGCGCTCCCAAATCTCAGGACGTGGCACGCCCATATTTTCAGGACCGAACGCGACATTGTCGCCAAGCCTTTCAAAAATCGTCTGGGCGTCAGGATCCTGCAACACGAGTCCAACACGACCGTGGGCTGCAGCGGCCGGGACGTCATCGACAAAGACGCCTCCCTCGGTGACCCCGCCTTCGGAATCCTCAACGGCGACGACTTCACTCGCGTCATTCTGCCCGGCCTCGCTCGTGGGTTCCGCTGCATCACCGCCAAGCAATCCCGAAGCACCTTCGAGTATCGTCGATTTGCCGATGCCCGAGGCGCCAAGAAGGAGCACGTGCTCACCAGGGCGAATGTCAAGATTCAGACCGCGTACGGCGAAATGTCGGCGTGAGGCATGGCGATAGCCCCAATGCTCGAAACGGATCGAGGCAGGCAGCACTTTGGGGGAAACGTTACCGATTGATGATTCCGCATTTCGCAAAACCATTTCATCGCCAATATCAGGAGCTTCCGAGGCATGCTGTTGTGCATCGTCGCCTTTTCGGCTATTGGCTACCTTCGATTGCTTGCCTTGCATACGTTCCCCCATCAATGCCTCAAAATTCTACCTGATACCACTCACTTGGAGGATGCACGAACCTGACGGCCTGAAGCGAACTTGTCGATGGCACCGGTTTTGGCGATGGCGATATAGAGGTACCACATCAGTACTCCGGCCACCAGTCCGCCAGAAATAATGGTGGCCACGAGATACCAGAGTCCATAAGCACCCATCATATTGAAACCTTGCAGGTGAGTAAAGAAGGTATAGGCCCAGCAGCCGATGGCGGAGACTACGCCGGAAAGCGTGACTGTGAGAAGGTTCCAGACTTTATACGCCACGCAAAGGAACACGACTTCTGCACACAGCCCCTGTACCAGCGCAATCAGAAACGTTTCCATGCCGCCCCAGGAATTGCCGAGCAACGCTTCGAGCACACCTGCAACGACTTCAGCGTATGTTGCGGCGCCGGGCTTACGCACGATGACCGCGGCGAGCGGGCCAGCGAAAAGCCAGAATCCGTTCATCAGACCGCCGAGACCGGGAATGAGGGCATCCAGAGGCGAGCCGATGGGACCGTATAGCAAGGCGGCAGCCCAGTAGACGAATGTACTGACGACACCGATGACTGAAGCGACGGCGATATCGACGACGCGCCAACGAAGGTTTGGTTTGGTTGCGACGGTTGCTTGATTCGATGATGACATGATTTGTGCCTTTCCAAGGTGCGCACCGCTTATCGGCGCGCATACAAGGCACGGGAAAAGAGAGACGTCCGTGCGCCGGCATTGTCCGGACTCACGTTCATTCGGTCGAGGATATTCCTCATCTCAGCCATCTGCCAGATTGCGCCGGTAGACAGCCCCCGTGTCAATTCGCCATCTTAGAGCAATCCCCTGTCATTCCCCAGCCTTGGGCCGTGTGGGCCGGTGATATACAATGTTCGGGACGCTCCTTGGCCGCTCGGCCGTGTCTTACGCCCGAACATCGCATATCCCCGTCCCACACTCTCACAGAGAAATTCAACTGACAGAGGTTGCGGGAGGTAGCTCACCAGCGAATAATCACTTCGCGAGTTTGTCTAGGATCAGGGCCTCAGTGAGGACGTTGTTTTTGAGGCTTGTCAGGTCGACCGACTCGTTGGGGCTGTGAGCGTTGCCCTTCGGATCTTCGGGGCCGGTGACCAGAACTTGGGCATTCGGGAAGATGCGTTGCAGTTCGGGGATGAACGGGATCGAGCCGCCTTCGCCCTTGTTGATGGGATCGACGCCGAATGCTTCGCGCATCGATTCCAGAGCGTCCTGAGTGGCTTCCGCATTGGGATCCATGCTCCAACCCATGCCGGTATCGAGCGTGGAGACAGAAACTTCGGCTCCGAACGGGGCATGGGAGCTCAGGAAGTCGGTGACGGCCTTGGCCGCGTCTTCTGGGCGCTGGTTCGGCGCGGTGCGTATGGACAGGCGGAAGCGGGTCTCGTTGGCGATGACGTTGAAGGAGCCATCCACCGGGTGCGCGTCGAAGCCGATGACGGAAATGCTGGGCTTGGTCCACAGACGTGAAGCCAACGAACCGGTGCCGGCGAAACGATAGGAATCGACCACCGAGGAATCGGCCCGTACGCTGGCCTCGTCCAGGTCACGCTGGAGTCCGCCGACAGGGTCTCCCCCCTCGAGTCCCGGAATATTGAGCGAACCGTCTTCGTCATACATTGAGGCAATCAGGATGGAAGACAAGGTATTCGTGTCGAGAATCGGACCACCAAACTGGCCGGAATGCACCGGATGCTCCAACGCCTTGACTGTCACATCCAAATCGGTATTGCCTCGCAAACTGGTGGTGAGGCTGGGAATCTCAGCACTCCAGTTGCCGGAATCGGCCACAATGATGACGTCGGAATCGAATTCGTCCTGATGCGCCTCGATGAAGGGAATGAAGCTCGGCGAGCCCATCTCCTCCTCGCCTTCGATGAAGACCTTGATATTGACCTTCAGATCGTCGCCCAATGCGTGCAACGCACCGGAATGGATGGCAATGCCACCGCCGTCGTCGGTCGCGCCACGTCCGTAAAGGCGACCGTCGATTTGCGTGGCCACAAACGGATCGGTGTTCCACGCGGAAGGATCCGGAACCGGCTGCACGTCGTGATGCGCGTAAAGCAACACGGTCGGCGCATCGGTGTCAACAATCTTGGAACCTACGACTTCGAACGCTCCCGGAGTGCCGTCAGGATTCTTGGATTGCACCACTTTCGCGTCCACACCGCGTTCTTTGAGCTCATCAGCCACGAATTGCGCCGAGCGACGCATGTGCTCGCCAGTGATGCCCTCGGCCGAAATGGATTTCAGCGCGACTTTCCTGCTCAACAGATCGACAACGCGATCAAAATCGGCGTCGACGCGCGAACGCAATTCTTCCTTGCTCAATGTAGCCATGTCATGCTCCTTGTCAAACGTGTTCATTCACCTCGATAATCACACAGACCCGAGAAAAACGCGAAAAATCGCTGAAAAATGCGTCAATCCCCTATATTTCTGTGTCTTTGCGCGTCGAGGCTTGCCCGTAGTCTCAAACCATGACATGGAATCCCTTCAGCAAGGACAAAGATAAGGAAGCGGCGCAGAAATCCGTCGATTCCGCATTGAAAGAACCTGAGGAACAGGAAGGCAAAGGCCGTCCTACACCCAAGCGCAAGGTCGCCGAGGAACGCAACCTCCATCCCATCGTTCCCAAGAACCGTAAGGCCGATCGGAAGGCCGCCAAAGAACGGATCAAGAAAAAAGAGGACGAACAGTACGATGCGATGCGTACCGGCGATGTGGCACATATGCCCCGTCTCGAACGCGACCCGGCGCACATCTACGCCCGAGATTATGTCGATGCCCGTTTCAATCTTGCCGAATACTTCATCCCGGTCATTTTCGCCGTCATGATCTTCGGCATCATCATCGCCTTCAAGTGGCCGGCGCTTTATACCCCGATACTTATGCTCTCTTACGTATATCTGATCGTTGCGGTCATCGACATCTTCGTGATGTGGCACGGCCTCAAAAAGAAGCTCATCGAGAAGTTCGGTGAAAAATCCGTCGGCAAAGGCTCACGCATGGGTTCCTACGCTTGGAGTCGAGCCCTTCAGCTTCGTCGTTGGCGCGTTCCAAAGCCATCGTCGAAGAAGCGAGGCAACTGGCCGAAGTAAATCAGCCCGCGTTTACGATTTAAAAGAAAAATGCCTTCACAACATTCCCAGAATGTGTGCGAAGGCATTTTTCGTTTATAGAGTTGCCGCGCTCGTCATTCTTCGTTTCACCGTTATTATTGAGTTAATCAAAACTTGGAGCATCATGCAGAATACACATATTGACATTGCCATTATCGGCGGCGGGCCCGGCGGATACGCCACAGCATTACGGGCCAGCGAGCTTGGGCTTTCGGTCGTTCTGATTAATCGGGAGGATCGGCTCGGAGGCACCTGTCTCAACCGCGGGTGCATCCCGTCGAAAGCCCTCATCACCGCAACGCGGGCAATCCACAATGTCGACGAAGCCAAACGTATGGGTATCAACGCACATGTCGAGAGCATTGACTTTGCCAAACTCACGGAATTCAAGAACGGTTCCGTCAAGGCAATGACGGATGGCCTTGCTTCGTTGCTTGCCGCAAGAAAGGTGACGGTTATCAAAGGTGAGGCTTCGATTGTCAAGAACCATTGCGTAAGAGTAAAGCTTAATGAAGCAAAAGGAGACGACGCTTCCATCGAAATCACCGCCGACAATATTGTCGTAGCCACTGGCTCACGTCCACGGCCATTGCCAAATCATCCTTTCGATGATGCGATAATCGACTCGACTCAAGCTCTCAACCTGCCGCAATTTCCCAAGTCCGCGGTCATCATCGGAGCCGGAGCCGTTGCCGTCGAATTCGCGTCAATGTGGAACGCAGCAGGTGTTGATGTGACTCTGCTGATCCGCCACGAACGGGTCCTCTCACATACGCATCGCCGCACTTCAATGGCACTGACCCGTGCGCTGACCAAAGACGGGGTGCGTATCGTCACCCATAGCCATGTGGCCAAGATTGAAAAATCGGCAAACACGCACGGAGCAACCGTCAGTTATTCCACCGACAAGGATGAAACCACACATCAAGTCAACGCTGATGTGGTATTGGTCGCCATCGGACGCGATCCCAATACCGATGCCGCTTGGTTTGGAAATGCCGGCATTGAGCTAGTGGAAAACGGGCTAGTAAAAACCGATGCCTACGGACGTACCAGCCAACCCGACATCTGGGCATTGGGAGATATCTCGGAAGGCCCAGCACTCGCCTATCGCGCGTTCGAACAAGGTATCGTCATCGCCGAATCCATCGCCGGTCTCAACCCAAAACCGGTCGATAACGCCACGGTTCCCGAGGTCGTCTTCTCAACCCCGGAATTCGCGAGTGTGGGATTAACAATGGAACAGGCGAAAGCCGACCCCACTGTCATCGGCCCCAAAGAGACCGCCTACCCGATGATGGGCAACGCCCGCATACTTATGAGCGGAGAGACCGGGTCCATGTCGGTGATTACTGGAAGTCATGCCGACAAAGCCGATACGCCCGTTATCTTAGGTGTTCACATGCTCGCCCCGGACGCAGGCGATCTGATCGCAGAGGCCGAGGAGCTTGTCGGCAATCGCGTGCCGCTCTCGAATGCCGCACGCCTCATCCATCCGCACCCCACCTACAGTGAAGCTTTCGGAGAGGCGCTGCTCAAGGCCGATGGACGACCGCTACACACCAGATAGAACAACCAGATATATTACGTATTACCAAGATGAAGACGCATCAACATGCTTTGCGTCGCAACCACTCCCTAAAATCAAGACTTAGTTTGTTCGTGCTCGAAAATACAAGTGAGGAAGTCGATGGCCAAAGAGAAAAAGGCGAAGAAAGACAAGAAAAAAGGCCCAAAAGTCATCAATCAGATGCGCCAAATCTACAAGTACACCTATGCGGAGGACAAATCCCTTCCTTGGCTTTTGGCAGGAGCATTCCTGCTGCCGATCATCATCGGCGTCGTAGCCGGGCTGTTGCTCCATTGGGGCTGGCTGACGTGGATTTTCATGATGATTCTGCTCGTAATGCTCGGTGTGCTGTTCCTGACCATGACCCTGACCAATCGGGCAGACAAAGTAGGCTATGCCAAACTCGAAGGGCAGCCAGGCGCCGCCATCAGCGTGCTCGGCAACATCAACAAAGCCGGCTATAGCTTCCCCCAGACCCCAGTCTGGATCGATCCGAAAACCAAAGAGGCAATTTGGCGCGGAACCGGCTATAACGGCATCTACCTTCTGGCCGAAGGTAGCACTAATCACACGAAACGGCCGATGGAACGTCAGAAGCAGTCCATCAAGGGCGTAACCGGCGGAAGCGATATCCCTGTTTTCTGCATTTCCGTAGGTACCGAAGAAGGACAGGTCAGACTCAAGAACCTGCGAAAGACGGTGCTCAAATGCAAGAGCTATGAGCCTATCGAGCACAAATTCGCCATTATGAATAAGATTCATCCCCGTCGTCGTTTCGTGCTCACCAAGGACGAACTCGAGACTCTCAATGGCCGTCTGCGTACTCTCCAGGAAAAGCGTGGTCTCGGTATTCCCAAGGGCATGGATCCCACTCGCCCGCAGCACATCAGCCGCAGAGCCATGCGCGGCCGCTGACCTCATCCTCTCGTGACCAAATTACGAGAGGATTTTTTATATCTCTTTTCCCTGATAATTTAATGAATTTCAATTGAAAATCACTGTTCGAAACATGTTCGTAACTCAATGAGCGACCTCTGGAAACTCATTACCTTACACTTAGACATTGTTAGTACAACGAAAGGAGCGGTCCATTGACTGCACTCGAAACGAAGGAAGACCTCGAAGCCCTCATCAACACGGAAGGTGTGGAATACATTTCCGTACGCTTTACCGATCTTTTAGGTGGACAACAGCACTTTACTGTGCCTGCCAGCGAATTCCTCAAGGATGCGTTCACTGACGGCGAGCCGTTCGACGGATCGTCCATCCGTGGGTTCCAGGCCATCCAGAACTCCGATATGAAGCTCGTGCCCGATGTCTCCACGGCTTTCCTGGACCCGTTCCGCAAGCACAAGACGCTCGTCGTCTCGCACTCCGTGGTCGATCCGATCACCATGGAACCCTATTCCCGTGACCCGCGTCAGGTTGCGGCCAAAGCTGAAGCCTACATCAAGTCGACCGGCGTGGCCGACACTGCTTGCTTCGCGCCTGAGGCCGAGTTCTTCCTCTTCGATTCCGTCCGCTATGAGAACACGATGCAGCGTTCCTTCTATGAGGTCGATTCCGTCGAAGCGCCATGGAACACCGGTGCCGAAGTCGAGGCCGACGGATCGGCCAACATCGGCTTCAAAAACCGTGTCAAAGGCGGCTACTTCCCGCCGGCTCCGCAGGACCACAACCAGGATCTTCGTGACGACATGGTCGCCAACCTACAGAAGGTCGGCCTCATCCTCGAGCGTAGCCACCATGAGGTCGGAGGCGCCGGCCAGCAGGAGATCAACTACCGCTTCAACACCTTGCAGCACGCTGGCGATGACCTGCAGAAGTACAAGTACGTCGTGCACGAGACCGCTTTCGAGGCCGGCAAGGCCGTGACCTTCATGCCCAAGCCCATCGCAGGCGACAACGGCACCGGTATGCACTGCCATCAGTCACTGTGGAAGGACGGTAAGCCGCTCTTCTACGATGAGAACGGTTACGGCGGCCTTTCAGACATCGCCCGTTGGTACATCGGCGGTCTTATCAAGCACGCTTCCTCGGTACTAGCCTTCACCAACCCGTCACTCAACTCCTACAAGCGCCTGGTTCCCGGATACGAAGCCCCGACCAACCTCGTCTACTCGGCTCGTAACCGTTCGGCCGCCATCCGCATCCCGTTCGCCGGCACCTCTCCTGCGGCCAAGCGCATCGAGTTCCGCGTCCCCGATCCTTCCTGCAACCCGTTCCTCGCCTTCTCGGCGCAGCTGATGGCAGGTATGGACGGCGTGTTGAACCACATCGAGCCCCCGGCTCCGGTTGACAAGGACATCTACGAGCTGCCGCCAGAGGAGCTGGACAACATGAAGCATGTCCCCGCCTCCCTCGGTGAAGCGATGGACGCCCTCGAGGAAGACAACGACTTCCTGACCGCCGGCGATGTCTTCACCACCGACCTTCTCGAGACCTGGGTCTCCCTGAAGCGCGACGAGATCGACCAGCAGCGTCTGGCTCCGACCCCGCTCGAGTACGAGCTCTACTTCAACTGCTGAGCTTGTTTTTATACCGCAATAAAATGCCTGTCACTTCACTGAGGTGGCAGGCATTTTGCTGTTCTGCCGTTGTTCTCTACAGATATTCAAAATCACAGAAAAAGGGCATTTTTTGTTTCTTAAGATACGGAATACTCTCTACTCATTTTTTATTTATCTTTATAACGATGCTTTCCAAGGCATTATGCGCTGAAGTAGCGATGATATGACACAGCGGAGTAATGTATTTACATCGACGAGAAGATTACTGCAATGCTTGCGAATCAATAAACCCCGCTGCAGCGAAAGCCCGAGCATAAATCGAGCGAATGGTATCTTGCTTGCGCTGGTTATAATCTGACACCATGCTGGTATGAGTATGATTTGCAGCTTCACGTTTCACCGAAATATAGAGGTTCCGGTCCTTGGCATTATGCCGAAGCCAATTACGAAATATGAGGTGTCGCATGGCTTCAGGGGACCCGACCGACCACACATGCAGGTTACATGCCGGATCATCACTGCGCAACATGCGATGCTCGTACCACCACGGTTCACGAATTATCAAATGGAATCCCAGCTTCTCGAGTGCAGGAGCATACGTTTGTTCATCTCCTGAATCGGCAACGGTAAGATCGATGTCAATCACCGGTTTTGCCGCAAGCCCCGGCACTGAAGTGGAACCGATATGTTCGATGGCCAAAGCCCGAAAACCGAGCGCATGAACGATAGTCGCACGCAACCGGTCAAACAACAACGGCCATGATGGATCGTAAGAGACCACAGCAACATCACGCCGTGGCTCCACACCTTCGATAAAAGGCGATTCGCCTTGGGGCGCGGGGGCATCATCAAAGGCTACTATCGCTTTACGGAATGCTGCTGAACTCCATTGTCCACCAGAATCGTCACCAACATCGTTTCTTCTTTTATCTCTCATAGCACAGTCTCTCTCGCCGTCGAATTAATTCACAAACCTTCATAATAATAAGCATGGCGAAAATGTCTATATTGGACAATTCTTTAAACTTGAATGATTTTCTACATCATCGATTTATTCGCATTTCATAGATTTCGAAATATTGCGCTTTCATTGCATTAATTGTGTCGCCAAATCCTTGAATACACCGGCAACCGGGGTTGAGGCAAGGGAACCATCAGGATTGAGGACAGCCGGACGGCCAGAATCGTCGATTTCGCGGATCTCGGGCTGCAGAGGAAGCTGAGTCAGGAGGGGGACCTTGTAGCCCAATGCTTCAGTGAGTTGGTCGGAAACACGCTGGCCCCCGCCTTCGCCGAAGATGTGCAGACGTTCGCCCTTATGGTCGAAATAGCTCATGTTCTCCACTACACCGCGCACCTTCATCGGCACCTGCAGCGCGACCAGCCCGGAACGCACGGCGACATCAGAAGCGCTGGGCTGCGGAGTGGTGACCACCACCAACTCGGCGTTGGGCAATGCCTGGGCCACGGAAATGGCCATATCTCCGGTGCCGGGAGCCAAATCGAGCAACAGTACGTCAGGACTGCCCCACCATACGTCGGCAAGGAACTGTTCAAGCGAACGCTGCAACCGTGGGCCACGCCAGAGGATCGCTCGGTCGGCTCCGGCGAACATGCCGATGGAGATCATCTTCACGCCCCAGGCAACCACCGGCATCAGCATGCCATTCAAATCGGTTGGGCGGGAATGAACACCGAACAGGGACGGCAGGGAGAATCCGTAGATATCCGCGTCGATGGCGGCTGTGTCATAACCCAAAGCCGAGAAGGTCGCGGCAAGATTGGCTGTGACCGAGGATTTGCCCACACCGCCTTTGCCAGAGGCAATGGCGAAGATGCGCGTTCTGGTGCCAGGCTTGTTGAACGGGTTCTGGCGGCGTTCGGCCTTGAGCTCGCCCACGAGCTTTTCCAGCTTCTCGCGGCTCATCGCGCCGATTTCGATTTTCGGCGTCAGCTTGGCATCAGGGTAAGTGAGCACGGCCTGCTTGATACGTTCGCTAATGGTCTTGGAAAGCGGGCAGCCAGGAACTGTGAGTTCGACGTGAACAGTGACATCGTAATCGTTATCACCTGTATTCGATTTGACGGCATCGACAGCGGGAATCATGCCCAAATCTGTGACGGAACGCCCCAATTCAGGATCGATGACATGACTCAGGCGCTCGTAGACCTGCTGTTCGATCTGCCGTTCAATCGTCTCGCCCTGCGCCATAGTGTCTTCCTTCCGTAACGACCACATTCCACTGTATCGTTTCTGCACACGGCACGCCAGTATTTTCGCTGTACATTGCACGACAACAGAACGTATCGTCCAAAGTCCAACGTTTCGAGATGCTCAGCTTTTGTCTCCCGGCTCGCCGGTCTCAAGCAAAGTCGCGAACTGCGCTTCGTTAAGCATCGGCACGCCAAGCTCTTCCGCTTTGGCTTCTTTGGAGCCTGCGTTCGCCCCGACGACGACGTAATCCGTTTTCCTGCTGACCGAACCGGCCGCTTTGCCGCCACGTTCGACGATGGCTTCCTTGGCGGATTCGCGGCTATAGCCTTCCAGAGATCCAGTGACGACCACAGTCTTGCCAGCCAAAGTCTGCGGCAACGTATTTTCCTCGACACTCTGACCGACACCGGCGGCTTTCCAGGCCTCGAGAATCTTGCCACGCCAGTCCCCTGGTTTACGGGCATGAGAGAACCATGAGACCACAGATTCTGCGATTTCCTGGCCGATTCCGTCAATGGCGACCAAATCGTCCACACTTGCATCGGCGATGGCATCCAACGAGCCAAAGTGATTGGCAATCAGACGCGCGGTCGGTGGACCGAGACGACGAATCGAAAGTGCCACAAGCACGCGCCAAAGATCGGCCTGCTTGGCCTTGTCGATCTCCTCGAGCATCTTCTTGGTGTTCTCCCCCGGACGCACGTAGACCGGCTGTTCGCTGATACCGTTGCGCGTCTTGCGTCGTTTTGAACCGATGACCACGGCATCTGCCGGCACATCGTAGTCGGGATAGCTGCGCTGCTGGCGTTGAAGCTGCGTCTCGGATTGTGATTGGTCTTCCGTCGGTGTGGTTTGCGCATCTTCGACATCAAGAGCCGGCTCATCCGTTACCTGAGTTTTCGCCGCAGCCTTCTCTTTTTTCGCATCGATCGGAGCCGTCCAGAACGCCGGAACTCGATGCCAAAGGCCCGAACCGCCACGGTTTTTGCGGCGCCTGTGCTTTTTACCTTGTTCATCGACGTGCTCGCTGATCTCGATGATGGCGGATTCTCGCCAGACCTCGACATCTTTCAAATCATTGGCATTGAGGCTGAACACACCGGCTTCACTGGTAAGCACGGGCTTCTGCTTGGTCGGCAACTCGAGTCCTGCCGCAGGTTCGTAAGGTTCGGGTTCCTCGCCAGGCCCGACTTCGATATCACGCAGATCTGGCGCATAGGTCGCAACCGTTTCCGGCCGGTTCTCCTCCGGATTGGTCAAGGCGATGGCGCTCTGCTCCCCCAGATGCTCGATATCCAGGGCCTTACGACTGGCCAGGTTCATGACACGCTGCGTGAACTGAGCCGGGCAGCTTTCCACATTCGGACAGCGGATATCCTTGTCACCCTCCTTGGCCGGAGCCAATTTGGCACCGCAGGACGGGCAGTGTTCGGGCATGACGAACTTACGCAACTCGCTTTCGTGGCCTTTGCGACGTTCCAGCACCGGTCCGACGATTTCGGGGATGACATCACCGGCCTTGCGTACCACGACGGTGTCGCCGATCATCACGTTCTTGTGTTTGACTTCAGAAGGGTTGTGCAGGGTCGCGGCAGCTACTGTGGAACCGGCGACATAGACCGGTTGAAGCACGGCAACCGGCGTGACACGTCCGGTGCGTCCAACCTGCACGATGATATTGAGCAGCTTGGTGTTGACTTCTTCAGGCGGGTATTTATAGGCGATGGCCCAGCGAGGTGCTCGAGAGGTAGCGCCGAGCCTGCGCTGCAACGCCAGGTCATCTACTTTCACCACGATGCCGTCGAGAGCGTGTTCGATGTCCCCACGGTGCTCACCGTAATAATCGATCATGTCGAGAATCTGATTGAAGCTCGTGATCTCGCGGTTGTGTGGAGAGACCGGAATCCCCCACTTCTTATAGAGGTCGTAAGCTTCAGACTGGTCGTTGACGGCGTCGTGCCCCTCGTTGGCACTGCCGGGCGCCCATTGCAGTAGCCCCAAACCATGCGCGTAGAAACTCAAGTGACGGGATGCCGTAATCCGAGGATCCTTCTGACGAAGCGAGCCTGCAGCCGCGTTGCGAGGATTGGCAAAGGGCGCTTTGCCTTCATCTTCGTTCACTTTGTTGAGCTCGTGGAAATCGTCCCAGCGCATGAACACTTCACCGCGAATCTCGACAAAACGCGGAATATCCTCGCTCGCTCCTTGAAGATTTTGCGGAATCGATGCGATGGTGCGCACGTTGGTGGTGATGTCCTCGCCGGTCGTGCCGTCACCACGCGTCAGCCCCTGTTCCAAAACGCCGTCACGATAGAGCAGATCAAGGGCCAGACCGTCGATCTTGACCTCACAGGTCATCGGCAAAGGCTTGCCTTCTGGCCATTCCAACGCTTTGAGCACACCCTCGTACCATTCCTTGAGTTCGGCGATGGAAAACACATCGTCCAAGCTGAGCATCTTCGAAGGCAACGTAACATCCGGGAATTCGTTGGAGAATGTACCACCGACTCTGTGGGTCGGCGATTGAGGGTTGTCCAAAGCCGGGAAATCGTCCTCGAGGGTCTGCAAACAACGAAGGAATATATCATAAGCAGCATCAGAGGAAACTGGGTCCGAATCGATATAATAAGCTATTTGGTCGCTTTCCACCCACGCGGCCACCCGCGCCCAAAGTCGCGCCGCAGCCTCGCTGGTGAGCTTGGAAACATCGAGTTTACTGAGTCGAGCAGCGTCGGCATCGGTATGCTGCAATGCAGCAATCCATTCCAGAGAGCCGGGCTCATATTGGGCGGCACCAATGTTGTCACCGACTTTGGGCTTATTGCCTTCAAAATCCCAAGCCAGTTGGTCTCCTTGGGACGTTGCCTTCGCTGTGTCTTGTTCCGCTTTCGGTTTCGTCGACTTGACCATGTCATCCATCCAATCCATACACGAGACCCATTAAGTATTGCAATACAGACCTCGTACCATTCTCTCTTGATTGTACGGTCATGTCGGGAAAGCAGATAGCATCAAAACCCATCAGCACCGACCAGCGAAACACCGTCCTCGAAGCCAGCACGCCCAGAAGCTGGTACACGAACCAAGCTCAGAGCATAGTCTAGGCATTAAGCGAACGCAGGAACTGAGCTTGTGCCATATCCATGCCGTCATCGGCGCTGTCGTCCATCCTCGCGGCCGCCACCGAAAGGGTCCGGGCTGGCACGAACAGCGCCTTATCGACGCACACTCGCGCTGCATCACGAACAATGCCACCGACTTCGGTATGCGGCCACACCGGTAGGTCGTGGGAAGCCAGCACTTGCTGGGCAGACTCGAAGGAGACCGGCACCAGAATACACTGGGATTGCGCACGTGCCAGTAATTCCTGAAGCTCGCCGTCCAACGAGGCGATCTTTCCCGGGGAAATGTGCTCACTCATGATGTAGCTTGCTGCAGCCACATCGAAGTCGCCCAGCATCCATTCCGCATAGGCCAAGCGGTAGTATGCATAGGCGGCATCGTCTCGATCCAGCGAAACGCGCAAGGCGTTGAGGCAGGCGGCGCGGGCGGAATTCCAGTCCTCTTCGCGAGCCAGCTGCACGGCAAGCCGCATATGCGAAAGCGGATAGGCCGGAGCATAGGAAACCATCTGGTTCAAATGCGGCAAGGCGGCTTTCGCACCCTGCAACTGGGCCAACACATCGGCCAATTCCATGTGGGCATAGAAGAGGTTGTCGGGAATGAGCACAGTGTTTTCATCACTGGTGGCGAAAAGACGATTGTAGACCACGCGCTCTGCATATGAGTTAAAATATCGTGGAGCGCCGGTCGGGGCATAAAGTGCATCCACTTTCTCGACGGCTTCTTCGAGGCTTGCAATGGCCTGATCGACCTGCCCGGAAAAGAGCATATCCCGTGCCTTTACACGTTCGGCATCAAGATTTTTGGCAACCATAAAATCGAGATCCGGGGTATCGACCCCGTCAATCAAGGCGCTGCTCACACTTGGAGCAAGCTTCTTCAATTCCGGGTCCCCGTTGGCTTCGACAATAGCCATGGCCTGTTGGGCCTTGGTGACGCTGGGCAAAGTATTGTCTTCGGCAATCCTATGGAAATCGCTGACCGCTCGCTGAAGCAAATCGGCGCGTTGAATCGAGAGCCCTGTGATGTTGTCGGTGCCAAGCACATGCTGTGCATCTCCGCTGATCGACACATCGGCAAGTTCGGGCTCTTCCTGACTGCCCAAAGGAGAGAAACGCTTGTCTCGTAAGGTGAATTGGGGGTTAGCGTTGCGAGGCATGGCACCAACGATATTGAGTGAGGCGCCGAACTTACGATAGGTCTCGATAGGATGATCCAGCCCGTCAGAGGCGCTGATGCGCATGAATTCCTCGCGCGTAAAAGTCACGGTTGCCATATTGTGCGCTGTAGGCCCGCTGCGCAACACCGCAAGCGGATCATTGGCATCGCCCTCGCCGTTTTCACCTTCGTCTGCGATATCGGTCTGCTGGTCACCTTGCGGCACTGACATGGCAATGCTGTCGAGGTCGACGCCTTTCATCAGATCCGCGAATTCGGCATCGATCTGGTCTTCATCCGAGGAAGAACCGTCAACACCGTCATCGGCAGTTTGGGCGTCGGAGAGGCTGGAAGTCTGCGGAATAGCACCCGTCTGCACCTTCGAGCCGTTCCTATTGTTATCGCCCGCACCATCTGATAGATCGTTTTCTTCTGGACTATCCTGTGTTTGCGGTGACACCGCAGTCTGTGCTGCACTGGTCCGATTCACTCCAGAAGTATCGGGGTTGGAATCAGAATGCTCCTGCCGATTGTCACTGTTCTGAGATTCTGGAGAATTCTTCGCTTCGGTTTCTTCAGGCTTCGTGGACGTTGAAGAACCAAACGGCATCGAATCGTGACCGGCCGCTACGGCACCTGCCTGGGACGGGTCACCGTGGATGTCGCCGTCCTTGGGGTCGGCTTTGGAACTGCCTCGTCTCATGTCTCCGCTTGGCATGCGTTCAAACGCACCAAGAGCTTGTGCCATCAGCTTGGAAATGGCGGAATCCTGCTGTTCGACCACTTCTTCCAAGCCCATGGAATCGATGCGAATGGAAACGTTCTCGATTTTCTCATCGGCCCCGAAGCACAGCGCTGCAATCATGAGTCCGATACGCAAGTTGTAGCGTTCACTCATCTCTGTACGTTCATGTTCGCTCAAAGCAACCCAGGTATGACGCTGCGAATCGTAACGACTGGTGGGCATCATGGTGCGCCCAGCAGTGGTGAAAGCAACCGCAACATTGCCAAGAGCCAGATTGGAACGGAATTCGGTGTCGAAACGATAGGGCACACGAATCTGACGCAGCAAAGTGGACAGTGCCTGACGATAGACCCATTCGCCGCGACCGGCCGAGGCAGGAACTTGAGTTGAAGACGTACCACCATCCTCGCCAGCAGCATCTGCTGCGATACGGTCTGCGGTCTGACCCGCTATCCCGATCATCCGAGAAAGCGACACCGAGCTTGCCTCCCCCAGATCCGCGCCTTGTTTCGGCAATGGCTTTAAGGCCATCAACGCCGGATTTTCCAGCAACGCATGATCGATCTGGGCTGCCTGAGCCCGCGTGACAGTGTCCTCGATGGGCAGCGCGCCGGTGTGCGCGTTGTGCTCCAGCCAAACACTGATGGATGCAAAACGATTGAGATTACCTTCAATATTCAGAGCTTCAAGGGCGGGTGCGAGGTTCAGAGAATCATCCCACGTAAAGAAATACGCCCCGGAATAGCTGGAAGTATAGAGATGCAGTGGTTCGGCACCGTGGACGGCCTCAAGTCCGGCCGACGGCTTCAATGCCCCCGATTCTCGCATCAGGTCAGCGAAATAATCCTCGAGACCGGAGACACGCAAACCATGCGTCCGCGCCTCCAGGCTGTCGCGCACACTGCGGCGAATGGCCCCAAGCGGGGCTTCGCGATTAAGCCTACGGAAGATGTTGCCGGCACCGAAACCGATCAGTTGCCCGCCGATCTGCGGAAGCATGTAGGTGGCGAAGAAGGCGATGGCCATCGCATCCCGGTATTCCAAGTTGAGGCGCAAGCTTTCGGGCAGACGGTAACGCATCTGCTCCAACGTATAGCGGTTGCCGCGCTTGAGCCACGAGGCCAGCCACGTCATCTGGCCGAACATGTCGCGGCCAACAATGCCGCCTTGTACCACGTCGATTCCTCGGCCTTTATCGGTCGAGTCTGAGTTTGTGGACGATTGCGCTTCGAAGATACTGTTTTCAAGTGTTTCCGTCGAGGAATCGGCCTTGTCTGCCTTGCCACCGCGCATCCTGCTATCGTTTGAAAGCGAGTAATCGCCTTCTTTGCCGAAAACGAGTGCAGGATCGACATCATGGGTATCCATTCGCGGGTCGTTTCCCAAAAACACGCGGCCTTTACCATCGGCCAAAGCGACCTGACAGAATTCATGAGGATTGAGAAACACTCCGAGAGCGAAAAAACGCCCGTCCAGCTGAGGCAGCTGCGCCCATCCCAGCGAAAGGCCATCTGGCACGTCGGGAAAGTCTTCGAAAATACGCCGTTTGACCATGGGCCCGAGTTGGATGGCATGATCAAAAAGCTCCTGCATCATGGAGTTGCCGGAGGTTTTGCCCTGCGATTGCGACGACGAAGTAGAAGTCACCTCATTAATATCGTGCCTTGAAACGCCACTGCCCACCATGGTATTCACACGATGTGCGATGCCCCGCGCCGACTCGACAAACCTGCCAAAACCCGAAGAAGAAGCGAAATCATGCAAATGCTGTGTGAAATTGGACATATGGATAATTGTTTCAATTCAGCCAGACATAAAGCTTATAGAATAAAGATGTGAACACTTCCTCAGCTAGCTTCCCAGCCCGCCATAAAACTGCCATATTCGCTTTTCTGGCGGCGGCAATCATACTTCTGCTGGAGTGTTTTGCATTCAACCTGCAGTTCTGGAGCACTTTGGGTGCCAGTCGAGATTCGATTTCGGCGCTGAATACCCTCGGCTCGGGTCTGTCGCGTCAGAAAGACGGAACGCTGATAGTCACCGATCCGACCTCGGCGTTCCTGACCACTCAAAGTGACGGAAGTTCACCATATGTACGAGTCGATCCGGCCGAATCGACCTTCCGCTTCGCTTCCCCGTCGCAGGTTCTGGGCTTCTCAGATACCAGTCAAAATGTCGGAAACAAGCCAAAAGGCACATCGAAATCACCGTTGACGGCCTACCACATCCGTGTGTATGCCAACGGGCACGCTTCCTCGATTCACTCGGTATCGAACGCCGTGCCCAATTCTCGCTATCTCCGCATCCCAGCTACGAACACCGCGCCGAAACAGACTACCGTCAAAATCTGGATCGAGGAACCCGCCGAAACACACGTCGACATCGCTGCCGTCCATGCCAACGTCCGCGTGCCGTTCCATGCCAGTTGGGGACGTATAGCGGCAATGGCGATCATCGTGGCCCTACTCGCCCTGTGGATGCCGTCTTCAAAGCTGTGGCGGATGCGTCTGGACACGACAAGTATCCGGCAACGCTGTGTTTTTGCAGGCTTTATGCTTGTCGTCGGCGCATTTGCCGCACTGTCAATCGCGCAATCGATTTGGTCGGCCAGTTCGTCGGCGTTCCACGAGCCGGGCAATTACACTTATGATTTCAACCAGTACGGCCATATGGCCGATTCCCTGCTCCATGGCCAGGCCTCGATGGATCTGCCGGTGCCGAAGGCGCTTGAAAACGCTCAGAATCCTTACGATCCGCAAGCCCGAGAAACATTGCTCAACCACGGCGTCACACCCATTTACTGGGACTATTCCTTCTACAAAGGCCATTGGTATTCGTATTTCGGAGTCTTGCCGGCGTTGCTGATTTTCGCCCCATACCGTCTGCTGACCTCGCTATTCGTCCCGGGCGGGTTGATGCTCCCTTCAGGTGTCGCCGTGGCGTTGCTATTGTTCGTCTTCGTGTTGTCCAGCTCACTGCTGATCATTCGCTTGCTGAAATTGGTGAATCCCGAGACTTCGTTGGCGGCAGTTTCCATGGCCATCACGATTTTTCTGCTGGGCTCGCAGGTCGGCTATCTGGCATTTCGTATGAATTTTTATTCGGTTCCGTTTGCTGCATCCCTCGCCATGAGCACAATGGGACTTTGGTTCTGGTTAGGCGCGGCCGAAAACCGGGACAAGCCATCCCGTCGGCATATGGTTACGATTGGCGATACCCAGCCGCTTTCGTGGCCACATCTGGCTGCTGGTTCACTTTGCTTGGCAGCGAATTTCGGATGCCGTCCGACGTTCATCTTGGTCACGCTACTGGCATTTCCGATATTCTGGCCCCAGATTCACGCGATATTCTCCAAGTCACAGAACACGGAAAAACTGGCAAAACACAAAGCTGTCATCCGTGTGCTGACTGCGGTTTTGCTGCCTGCGCTGATTGTAATACTGCCATTGTGCGCCTATAACGCCATTCGGTTCGGCTCTCCTGTCGATTTCGGTGAACGCTACCAGATCACCGTCGCCGACATGACGCATTACCGCAACTCCGCAGCCAATCTGCTGCCGACGCTCGGCTATTACCTGTTCCTGCCATTGCGTTTCACGCACGAATTCCCGTTCCTGACCATCAACCCCACACCGGTGGTTTCCTGGAGCTATGCGGAACCGTTGGTGGGAGGGCTTTTTATGCTGTGCCCTGCGCTTGCGCTCGTCGCCCTGCTGGTGCTTCCAAACGTAAGACGACGCATTCACCGTTCCGGATTGCTGAGAACCGTGTTTACCGCTTTGCCACTGGCTTTGCTGCTGCTGCTTGTCGCTATTGTCAAGGGCGGCATCGGTTGGCGCTATATGGTCGATTTTGGTTGGCTAGTGGCGTTGGTTGCAGTTGTAGTAGCCGGGGCGATTATCGGGGATGCACGACCATGTCGGAAACTGAAGCAGCCATCACTGAAGTCAAAATCGAATCAGACTTCAAGCGGCAACGCAAAGTCATCGTCGCAACCGAACCAGCGTAATCAGTTTGAAAGACTGAGTCTCCATCATCAGACTGCTTCCATTGATCTACGACCGGGTATCGATTGGGAATGCGTCGCCTGGCGTCTTGTCATGCTGGTGCTGGTCTTGTTGGGCATCGCCGTGGCGTTCTTCACTATCTTCGTCCCGGGCCGCGAAGACGCCCTGAGCCGCACCAATCCGGCGATGTTCCAAACAGTCGCCTCTTGGTTCATTGTCCAGTAAGCCGTTTGAGAATTGAAGAACATTAGCTTTCAACGAATCTAGAGCCTAAACGATCACAAGCTTTCATATCTCTATCCGACGAGTTCTTAAACAATCTCAAGCTCCCGCGATACCGTTGCCAGAACCGCCTCGATATTGCGCTCGAAAACGTCCGGTTCCGGAAGTAGGGAAACCGCGAGATAACCGTTTTCAATCATGTCGAAGTAATAGCCAGGCTGACCGGTCAAGTTGAAATCATGGATCAGTCGAAGCACCAAGTCATTCTCGTCAATAACAGACGGAAAATGCAGCAACACGTTCCAGCCGCCTTCCGCACGCAGAACCGAGACCAGGCCGGACTCGTCCTCTCTCAGCAAAGTATGCAATCGGTCAAGATTCGCTCGAGTACGTTCTTGCACGCGATGAAGTTGTCCGGGAACCGCAGCCAGCAGTTCCGGCATCCGCGCGGCAATGATGTCGCTGAACGGCAGATAGTCATCGGCGATGATGTCAAGCCGACGTTGCGCCTCGACCACCAACCGTTCAGGACCACTGACCTGAATCCAACCGACTTTGGCATGAGGAGCGGCGAGCAACTTGGAAAAACCGTCAAGTGCGAACGTCAACGCGCGGCGTTCCCCCGCCAACCGCCGGTTGCCCGCAAACTGTTCCAAGGAGTAATCGAAGAACACTTCGTCGGCGATGATGGCGACATCGTTCTCGCCGCAAAGTTTCACCAACGCCTCGCGTTCCTCGGGTTTGACATAGGAACCCGTCGGATTGTTCGGATTGATCAGGACGATGGCCTGTACCTTGTGGCCTTCCGGACTTTCCAGAAGCTCGCGCAACCAAGCCACGTCGATGAACCACGACCCATCGAATTGCAGCTGGTATTCGAGCGTATCCACGTTCTCCAGTCCGCCGATGGACTCGATCAACGGGTACCCCGGCTTGGGCCCAAGAACGATGTCACCCGGATCACACATGAGCTTGAAGAGCCAGGTATAAGCCTCGGAAGTGGAACTCAACAGGTATAGCCGGTCAGGATCGACGGATTCTGAAGAATTTTGCCCCTCCGCTGCCAACTCGGCCAGATTACGATTGGTCAGGAATCGGGCAAGCTGCTTTCGCACCGACAATGGCCCGCGCGGCTCGGCGGTATAAACACCTCGCACTTCGCTCGGTGCCAGCCCGTGTTTCGTCGGATTGGAGTCATTGACGGTATCGAGCGCAATTCCCTGGCTTCGTGCGGTGGCTTCAGCTCTGGCGATGGGATTGAGCTTGGTTGAACCGACCCTTGACGAAAAACGCATGATCTTCCATTCCGGATAGCGATTTTAAGACTTCAAACTATCCAAGCAATACAAAGGTTCCGTCCGACCTTTCAGCCGAACGGAACCTGTAAAAACTTCAACAATCAGACAAGCTTGGTGGTCGCGTAATACGCAGCTCCGACGATGCCCGCCTCGTTGCGCAGCTGGGCCTGCACAATCGGGGTCTTGATATCGATATACGGCAGGAACTTGTCGGCCATACGGCTCACGCCACCGCCGACCACGAAGAGGTCGGGGCTGAAGTACTTCTCAAGCAGACCGTAATACTTAGTGAGACGCTTGGCCCACTTCTTGTAACCGAGGCTCTTCTTGTCGCGCACCGACGATGCCGCATACTTTTCGGCATCACCCTTGCCCTTCTCAAGCTGGATATGGCCGAGCTCGGTGTTGGGCAGCAACACACCGTGATAGATGAGCGCAGTGCCAATGCCGGTGCCGAGCGTGGTGGCGATGACCAATCCGTCTTCGCCCTTGGCGGCACCATACTGTTGCTCGGCCAGCCCCGCGGCATCAGCGTCGTTGACGACCGTCACCGGACGGCCACAAGCCTTGGAGAAGACCTCGGTGACATCGAGACCAATCCAGGACTTGTCGAGGTTCGCCATGAAGTCGAGCGGCTTGCCTGGCTTGATGGGCGCGGGGAAAGCGATACCCACGGGAGCACCCGCCGGGACTTCGAAATGCTCGAGTTCCTGACGTACGATGGCCGCAACCGCATCTGGCGTGGAAACCTCAGGAGTGAGGATCTTCAAACGAGGTAGGGCGAACTCGCCCTTTTCCAAATCTACGGGAGCTGCCTTGATGCCCGAACCGCCGATATCAACGCCAAAGGCTTGTGCTGTTTCAATCATCGCTAACCCCTCTTGGTAACTGAACAAAAAATAATCGTTGACATTGTACCGCGCTCGATAGCCAACATTCTTGCATCAACGATTAAATTGAATCGACAAGCTCATAATCGTTGTGTTATCGCTATTTCAGGGGCGGCATTGGTTGCCAGTTCGGATCATGCAAAAGCTTACGCGAATCGACCCAACCTTTGGCGATGGCCTTGATGCCTGTCTTGACATGCTCACGGTCGACGGCGAGGAGGCGGATGGCTTCTTTGATAGCGGTGAGCACCGTTCCCAAACCGAACAGCGCCGGACGATAGTCGCCATGCGCCATGAAGTAACGAGCCATATAACCGCGGTTGCGCATGATGTGGTAGCGGTTCATGTCGGAGGTCGAGTTGAGCTGGCGCAGGCCAGCGATGTCCCAGTTGCCGATATCGCGCGTGCGCTGGATGATCTTGTCGTTGACCACGATCGGGTCAGTCACTTTGCTGGCAAGGTAGCCATAAATCGTGTCGTCCCAATAGATGAAGAAGCGTGGGTCGGGCAGGCCGATCTGTTCGACGATGTTGCGGCGGAAAAGGCCTCCTTCGAAGCACATCGTATCCATCGTGCGGTAACAGGAAGGCCCGAACGCCGCGGGGGCGATGGGGTTAGGGATGCCGAGCGGAACGATGAAATCATACTGCCAATAGAAATCGCCGCCATCATAATCAAGACGCGAACCCTGAATCACGTCGTGACGGGGCGTCCACTTGGCGAGCTGCTGGATGGCGTTTGGGAGCACGGCCACATCGTCGTCCATCACCCAGAACCATTCGGCTCCGAGCTCGTAGGCTTTCTTCACACCATTGGAGAAGCCGCCCGAACCACCGATATTGCCCTCCTGTGGGGCGTAGACCACGCGTTCGGTGTTGCCGCTTTCATCCGGTTCGGTTTTGCCCCAATGCGTATTGATCGCGTCGGAAAATTGCCGGACCATTGCCTTGGTCTCACCGCTGTGCTCGTTGTCGACGACAACCACGCGCCAGGGAGCATCGCTCAGTGCCTTGATGGAATCAAACAACTTTGCCAAAAGCTTCTGCCGCTTGTAGGTTACCACGACGATGGCAAGCTTTTCGATTGGCGATGTCGACGAAGAGGCGATACCCAAGACTTCGTTGCCGGTTTTTTCCATGGTTTTCTCGTTTTCGCTCATATCCCTATTCTTGCACTGGCACACGATGGAGGTAAAGGTCCGTTGAGGCGATGGCTCCGATCTGAAATTCCGACGGCCTGACATCACTGCTTTTCGGATTGCGCAAAAACGTTTGACAGATGGCCACACATACGGGTATAGATAGTTAAGCAAGTTTCAGGGAAGGTGAAATTCCTTATTGGCGGTAACGACACTGTCGGTTTCAAAACGACAGCATTGCCGAAGCCCGCGAGCCGTGAAAGCGGTCGATCCGGTGAAATTCCGAGGCCAACGGTTACAGTCCGGATGAAAGAAACGGGGCTCATCATGAGCAATATTTCCGATACCCAAAATCAGTCCGATTCCCACTCTCGGGACAAGACACAATCCGCACATTCCACTGGTGTGGCCGACAAGGGTCGCTGGTCGACGCAACGCATCGCCATCTATGCTCTTTTCGTGGCGTTGGCAATGGCGGCATCCTTCATCGAATTCCCCATCATGCCTGGCGTGCCGTGGCTGAAATACGATCTTTCCGGCATCATCTGCCTCGTCGCTGGCTTCGCGTTCGGCCCGATGGCGGCGTTCATAGTCAGCGTCCTGAGCTGGATTCCCCACCTCTTCATGAACCCATGGGGCGCCATCATGTCCATCGCGGTCTCCGTGTTCCTGAGCGTTCCGGCAGCCATGGTCTACAAACGCATGCGCACCCGCGTCGGCGCACTTGTCGGCATTTTGGTCGGCGTCGTCTTCGGCCTTATCGCTGCCATCGGTGGCAATCTGCTGATCACCCCGATCTACGCCCATATGACCACCGCCCAGGTGCTGAAAATGGTGATACCGATTCTTCTTCCGTTCAATCTCATCAAGTTCGCAATTCACGGCGTGGTCACCTTCCTTATCTACAAGCCGATTTCCAACCTCCTCAACCGTTAGGAATCCGTAGAATATGACTACGGTTGATCATACCTACGCCGATGCCAAGCCTTCCGAGCCTCAAAGCAACGAGGGTTTGACTTCGGCGTACCTTCCCAGCCAAGCTTCCGGCAAAGCCCACATACATCAAAAAGACATGGATTCCAGCCAAGAAACCAGCGCAGCAAATGTCGACGACCCCAGCGATACCAATGGCCTTGCAGCACAACTAAGTGGTATCCGTTTCAGCTACGATGGCGGCAAATCGTGGGCATTGAACGGTATCATCCTCGATATCCGAGTCGGTGAACGCATCTGCCTGGTCGGGCCCAACGGTTCCGGCAAATCCACGCTGGCACGCTTGGTTGCCGGCCTTGCCGCGCCTGATGACGGCTCGGTAACCCTGCTCGGTTACGACGTGTTCTCTTCAGGGACACCACACAGCGATCTCTATCGCAAGGCACGCCGGGATATCGGAGCGGTGTTTCAGAATCCGACCGATCAGATCATCACCACCGTCGTAGGTGACGACGTAGCGTTCGGCCCCGAAAACCTTGCCTTGGATTCGCAAACAATCACGTCACGCGTCGACGAATCACTCGACGCGGTGGATATGAAAGACTTTCTACTTGACGACCCCTCGCGCATGAGTGGCGGACAACAGCAGCGCATAGCCATCGCCGGGATACTGGCCATGCACCCCAAGATAATCGTGCTCGACGAGCCGACGGCGATGCTCGACCTTGAAGCGCAGCATGACGTGTTGCGTGTGCTCGACAATCTCCAGCAGAACGGCACCACCATCGTCCATGTCACCCATCGACCGGAGGAACTCAAAGCCGCAGACCGTATTCTCAGCCTTGAAAACGGCAAGTTGGTCGAACTTTCACAGACACAGGCCACGTTGAAGCTTTCGGTGACCAACGCCAATGATACGGGGATGTTGAAACCCGACGGCGTTATCATCGAAGCGAATCAGGGAATTTCGAACTATATCGTTCAAAAGAAGCCCGATCATCACAAAACAATAACCTCCAACAATTCTTCAACCGCAAAACCTCAAAAAACGTCGGCGCAATCAGATGATTCCCGATCTCATCAAACCACGAACCAAAACAAAGCAATCCGAGAAACTGCAAATGGGGACTCACAACGTTCCACTGGCGAACCGGCCATCAGCTTCGAACACGTCTCGTTCCGATATCCGAAGTCGGATGCCGATACTCTCCACGACTTTTCGATGCGTATCGAACAGGGCGAGGTCGTGGCCATCATGGGACGCAACGGAACCGGCAAGTCGACACTGACCAGACTGATGACCGCATTATCGAAACCCGATAGCGGCACTGTCAAGGTGGCAGGCGTCGATCTGGGCTCCATGTCGAGACGCGACAAGAAGGCGCTACGTTCCAGTGTCGGACTGGTGATGCAACAGCCGGAGCACCAGCTCTTCGCCGAAACCGTACGACAGGACGTGGCTTACGGGCCAAGCAACCAAGGTTTGCCACAGCAAGTCGTCGACCAGCGTGTGGAGAGAGCATTGGCACTGCTGGGTATCAGCGAACTTGCCGAGCGCTCTCCCTTCTCGCTTTCCGGCGGACAACAACGGCTTGCCGCCATCGCCGGCATCATCGCCTGCGACCCGCGCATCCTCATCCTGGACGAACCGACCGCCGGTCTCGACGCCACCGCCAGCGAGCGCATTTATGCGCTGGTACGCACACTCAACGCACACGGCGTCACGATAGTGATGATCACCCATTCCCCGCGTCAGGCGCGTCAGCTCGCCGACCGTGTCATTACGCTGGGCGGATCTGTAAAAGACGATAACAGCAACAACGACACGTCCGATAATCCCAGCCAAAACGAAATCTCTGCACAAAACAGAACAATCAGAGGCAACAGCAAACCACAAAGGAACGCTGAACCTTCAAGTAAGGGTAAAGCTGCCAAATTCCCCCAACAGCCAAGCGTCATCGCTCGCCTTGACCCACGTATCAAGCTGGTTGTGTTCCTCATACTCATGTTCACGTCGTTCATGGTCAGCTCCCTGCCGCAGCTTGGTCTGACCGCGCTGATGGTCATCGCTCTTGCTGCCGCAGCGAAACTGGGCCCGAAACGTCTTTTCCGCTCGATGCGCGGATTTTTGATCTTACTGTTAGTGATGGGCGTCATCAACATGCTTTTCGTACGCACCGGCAAGCCTTTGGTGACCTTCTGGAACTTCCCAATCACCGACGAAGGCGTGATGGCGGCGATACTCTATACTTGCCGTTTCGGGCTTGTCATTCTGCTGGGCATCATCCTGTTGCAGACCACGACGCCTACGGCGTTGACCGACGGCTTCGGCTCGCTGCTTTCCCCATTGCGTCGCCTCGGTTTCCATACCCAGGAACTGGCGCTGGTCATGAGCCTGGCGCTGCGCTTCCTGCCCACGCTGGCCGATGAGGCACGTAACATCATCGACGCGCAGGCGGCACGCGGCGGCAGCATCGAAACCGGCTCCCCGACCAAACGCATCAAGGCGCTGGTGGCCATCGTCGTCCCCATTTTCGCAGGCGCCTTGCGCCATTCGGACAACCTTTCCCTCGCGCTCGACGCACGAAGTTATGAGGAAGGTATCCATCGGACCCACTGGCATGCGATGCGTATAACCGGCAAAGATGTTGTCTTCGTCATCCTGTGCGCACTCTATCTTGCGCTATTGCTGAGCCTTAAAACCGGGATTTTTTCCGTGATACGGCTATAAACGATAGCGATAGTACCCCGGGCAACCCGAACGAAACGAAACGGCAAATTCATCTTTTTTGTGACGTCGTTTTCCAAATCCTGATAGAGTGGGATAAAGCCTGAAATTTTAATGCTTTGCTTTTCAAAGGAGACGATATGCACGCACCACGTAACACCGCGATAGAACCATTCGCCATCGAACATGCCAGCGTAGCCACCGGCGACGAGGACGGCCGCATCCTGACCGACACCACCATCGTCGTGGACGGGCTGGGCAAAATTCGTAAAATAGGACCTTCCACCGCGGTCGTGGTGCCTCCGGGCTATCACCGCCTTGACGGCACCGGCAAGTTTGTCTCTCCCGGCATGATCAATGGCCACACCCACACCTTCTCGCAAGGCAAGCCGCTCGACCCCAAGGGCAGCACGCCCGAAGGCCAGCGCAAGACCGCGAAAATCATGCATTCGGCTCCGGGCAAGCTCTTCATGTATGAAACAAGCAAATCCAACATCATGACGCTCTTGAACTCCGGAGTCACCACCATCCGCACTGTCGGCGACGTCGGCTACGAAGTCGTCGCCATCCGTGACCGCATCAACGCCGGAAAGATGGTCGGTCCCCGCATCATGGCCTCCGGACCGATGCTGGCGATTCCCGATGGCCACGGCGCGCCGCTGGTCGCCATGGAAAGCAGCACACCCGAAGAGGCTCGAAGCGAAGCCGAATACAGCATCGATCACGGCGTCAATGCGTTGAAGATCGCGGCTACCGGCGGTGTCACCGATTCGCAGGTGCCCGGCGAGGCCGGCGCACCGCAGATGACCGAAGAGCAGATGCGAGCCATTTGCGAGGCCGCACACGCCAATGACATCATCGTCGCCGCCCACGCCCAGAGCGAGGAAGGCGTTCGCAGGGCGTTAAAGGCTGGCGTCGACACCATCGAACATGGTTGCACGCTCGATGACGAGTTGACCGAGCTCTTCCTTCACAATCCGAATTCGCTTCGTGGTTTCAGCGCTTTGGAGCCCACGCTTTCCGCAGGCCTGCCGATGAAATATCTGTCGCAGGAAACACTCAACATGACCGATATCCAGATGGAAAATTCCGTCCCCGTAATCGAAGGAATGGTCAACGGTGCCAAGCAGGCGCATGAGGCCGGCATCAAGGTCGGCGTCGGCACCGATACCGCCATGCCGTTCGTGCCGCAGTACGGCACCTGGCGCGAAATGGCATTGCTCGTCAGCTTCGCCGGTTTCACCCCCGCCGAAGCGTTCCACGCCGGCACGCAGGTCACGGCCGAAATCCTGGGCTTGAGCGACGTCACCGGTTCGCTGGAAGTCGGCAAATCCGCCGATTTGCTGGTGCTTGACGAGAATCCAGTCGATAACCTGCGCACGCTGGAAAAGCCGCTGCTCGTGGTCGCCGCCGGGCATCCGATCTTCCACCCGCAGGTCGATCGCTTCGACGATATGGAAGCCCAACTTGATGAGGCCTACAAGTAAAGTCTGAAAATTAAAGCAAGACCTGATTCGTCTCTTCGAATTTAATATAAAGAATCCGCCGCTGAAATATTTCAGTGGCGGATTCTTCGTAGTCTTTATCGTCTCTTAACACAGTGGGTCACAATCATTGCAATATATTATGTATCACAATCGTCGGCTTATAACAACAGAAACCTGTATTCCTTGCAGAGCGCAAACTCACGAAACCAAAGATGCCGGAATCACCGATGCGCATTGTCCTGAAGCGGCTCACCGTTGACGTAACGACGTACATTGGCCACGGCTATATCAACGATATGGGTGTCGTTGCTGGCCAAATGACTGCCGCCGGCGACATGCGGGGTAATCAGGCAACGCGGCTCGCCCCAAAGCGGATCGGAAGCGGGCAGAGGCTCGGTTTCGAACACGTCGACGCCGGCACCGCGAATGGCTTTGCGGCCCAGGGCTTCGGCCAAGGCGTCATCATCCACCGCATCGCCGCGACCACCATTGATGACAATGGCGTCTTTCTTGAGCAAAGTAAGCCTGCGCGCGTCGATGAGGTGATGCGTATCGGCCGCACGCGGCAATGACAGAGCGACCACGTCAGCCTGCGGCAAGAGCTCGTCTAACTCGTCGAATCCGTGCATCTCATCGATACCATCGACAGGCTTGTCGGCGCTACGACGCACGCCGACGGTATGCATTCCGGCACCTTTGGCAAGACGAGCGAAATGCGAGCCGATATCACCGGTGCCGATGACGAGCGCTGTCGCCCCGTTCGGAGAGAGCACAGTCCCCTCGTCCTTCCATTCGTGCTCCTCTTGGTTGCGGACGTAGAACGTGAAGTTCTTCATCAACGCCCACATCATCGCAATCATGTGCTCAGAAACCGATTGACCATAAGCGCCGGTGGCGCTCGTCACGGTGACTCCTTCGGGCAAAATGCCAGGCTTGATATAAGCATCGACTCCTGCACTCCAGGTCTGCAGCCATTCAAGATTGGTGAATTGGCGGGCAATCGCCGGATCGAAGTTACCCAGCACGGCCGTGGCACGACTACGCAGTTCCTCAGGAACCTGTGCCTTGACTTTCATATCGCCATAATTTTCAGGGTCTCCGCAGAATTCGATAGGCACATCGCCAGCAGCCTCAATGAAGCGCTGCCTGTCCCTTTCGCCAACAGGTATGCAATTGACGATGAATTTTCTGCTGCCGGTTTCTGCCGTCATTTTTCCTCCCCAGCGTTGATCGATAATTATTATCGAAAGATATATGCTCTTTCAATATAATAAAGATAATGATAATCCTGTCTTTGAGCCGATTATATGCCAGACCGACCGGATATTGGAACTACTATTGACGAAATACGTTAAACCAGCTTACAGCTCACAGAAATCCTGAAGATACTGACTATTTTGACAAACGAACATAGGTCGGTAGCCCTGTTAGTAGACGCAAAATGGCAAGTACCAGTCATGAGGCTGGTCTTGCCATTTTGCGTTTTATCGAAAAACCATCATTCCGATTTCATCTTTTGTCATTCTTTCTTGTTGAACGCGGTGACGACATGCTGGAGCACCACGAAGACAAGAATCATGAGGCCGACCACGATGGTGGTCCACTCAGCCGGTACACCGAAGTCGCTGGTGAGCGGGTCGATGGTGGAACGCACCAGAGCGCCGATGACGGAACCGAGCACGTAGCCGAAGCCGCCGGTGACGATGGTGCCGCCGATAACGACCGAAGCCACAGCATCGAGTTCCCAGCCCACGCCGGTCGTGTTCTTGGCCGATCCGATGTTCGCCGTGTAAACGATGGAGGCAATGGACGCCAGGGTCGCTGAGGTGAAGTAGATGATGAACTGCGTGCGCTTGACAGGAAGGCCCATGAGCTCCGCCGATGGACGAGAACCGCCGATGGCGTAGATTGTACGGCCCGTACGAGTCTTGTGCAGCAGAATATAACCAAACACCACAACCACAGCGGCGATGACCACGCCCATGTTGAAGGTCAAATCATTCGCGATCTTGGGGTTGTCAATGATTTTGATCGGGTTGGAAATCCAATCAAAGTTGTTGTTCGCCGGAAGCGTCAGCGAATCAGTCGAGATAATCGAAGAGATGCCACGGGCCAGGAACATCGTCGACAACGTCGCGATGAAGGGCTGCATATTGAACTCTTCGATCAATGTTCCGGCCAAAAGACCGAAGGCCATGCCGATGACAATCATGACCACCATGGCCAGCGGCGCAGGGACACCGGCTATAGTCATCTTCACACCTACAACGGAGGTGATGGAGACGATTGCGCCGACGCTCAAATCGATGCCACCTGTCAGTACCGGCAGGGTCATGGCCACCGCCAGAATGATGAGGTAGGAGTGATCGATGAACAGGGAGGAGATGAATCCGAGCCTGATGTAGGTGCCAAAGAGAACTTGGCCCATAATCAGCATCAGAATGAAAATCACCACAGCGGCGATGGTCGGAATCATCTGAGGATCGAGATGTCGTGATTTTTTCACGCTCTTCTTACCAGCTACAGCATTTGCCGTTGCGTTGCTCATGCCGCCACCTCCTTTGACTGTGCCTTCAATGCCCTCTTACGTTTTATTTCGGCACTGAGGTTATGGACCTTTGGAGCCTGCATGACGCATACGAGAATAACCACAACCGCGAAGAACGCAGGCGTAGCCGCCGCATCGATGCCCAAAGTGATGATGGTCTTGCGAATCATGGCGATGATAATTGCACCGAACGCGGAGCCAAGCAACGAGAACTTGCCGCCGAGCAGCGAGGTGCCGCCGATGACGACTGCCAGAATCGCGTACATTTCAAGATCCTGACCGGTCTTGACCACATCGACACGCATCACGGACGCCGTGGCGAACAGGCCAGCAACTGCAGCGAGCAGACCGGAAATCGCATAGACCATGAAGAGGATCTTGCGTGGCTTGATGCCGGTCATACGGCTGGCTTCGGGGTTGATACCCACGGACTCGATCATCATGCCCATGGCCGTCTTACGAGCGAGGAGACCAACAATCAGAACGATGATGACCGCAATGATGAAATTGGCCGGAATGCCGAAGATGAAGCCATTGGCGATCCAACGCAACGGAGCGATGCCGGGAATCGAGCTCGCATCAGCGTTCTGGCCGGAGGTGATGACCTTCGCCAGACCTCGTCCTGCAAGCATCATGATCAGTGTGGTGATGAACGGCTGCAGACCGAGAATCGAAATAAGCGCACCGTTGATGCAGCCGATCAGCAGACCGACAAGCAGAGCGCACAGAATGGCAACCCAGACGTTCGCACCGCCAATCAGCATCTGCATGGCGACGGCGCCTGCCACAGCCATGGTCGAACCCACGGAAAGGTCGATGCCAGCCGTGGAGATGACCAAGGTCATGCCGGCTGCAATCATCAGATATCGCGCGGATTCCTGAATCATGGTGATCAACGGGCCTGCAAGACCTCCAGTATTGGTGTTCCATTTCAGTGACAGGAACCCATGATCAAATATCGTGCAGATGATGATGAGTACAATGAATGCGACCACCGACCAGGTAAGGTTCGAAGACATAAGCTTCTTTACAACAGAAGTCTTGTCATCGTTATTGACGCTTTTTTCCTGAGCCATCACTCCCCCCTTCCAGTATTGATGTTGGTATTCGCAATGGTTTGAACAATGGTCTCCTGGGAGACATTGTCGTCGTTTTCTATTTCAGCGATCTTGTAACGGTCCTTAAGGACTTCGATATCGTCGGAAAGACGCACCACTTCATCAAGTTCGGAAGAAATAAAGACGACACCGATGCCTTGGGCGGCCAGGTCGATGACGACCTGCTGAATCTCAGCCTTTGCGCCGATATCGATACCTCGTGTAGGCTCATCAAGAATCAGCAACGTAGGATTGGTCGCCAGCCAGCGGGCGATCAGCACTTTCTGCTGGTTGCCGCCGGAGAGGTTCTTGATCATCCTGTTCGGGTCGGCAGGACGGACGTTGAGTTCTTTGATGTACTTGTTGACGACCTCATCCGCTTCCTTCTTGGGGATGGGCTTGAACATACCGCGGGTGGCTTGGAGAGCGATCAGGATGTTTTCCCTGACCGTCAGGTCGCCGATGATGCCCTCATCACGACGGTTCTCTGTGGAGTAGGCAATCTTGTTGCGTAGGGCCGTCGCCGGGTCGGAGACAGTGAGTTTCTGACCGTTGAGCTTGAACTCACCGGAATCGGCCTTGTCCGCTCCGAAGAGCAGACGCGCCAATTCGGTACGTCCGGAGCCCAAGAGCCCCGCGAAGCCGACAATCTGTCCCTTGAAGATATCCATATCCACGGGATGGACGGATCCCTTCTTGCCGAAGTCGTGCACAGAAACGATGGGCTGTTCGCCAGCCACCGGCTGACGACGCGTCTTTTTGGTGCCGATCTGGCTGAGTTCTTCAGCGCTTTTGCCAATCATCATGCCGATAAGCTCGTCACGAGGCGTGTCCTTGGTGACGACCTCTTTGATGAACTGGCCGTTACGCAGCACCGTCATCTTGTCACTGATCTCATAGACCTGATCAAGGAAGTGGGAAACGAAGAGTATGGCGACTCCAGAATCACGGACCTTTCGAATGATGGCAAAGAGGTCCCGGACTTCGTTGGCGTCCAGAGACGAGGTCGGTTCGTCGAGAATCAGCACCTTGGCATCAATGACCATCGAGCGGGCGATGGCGACGAGCTGCTGCATGGCGATGGAAAGCGAGCTTAGCGGCGAGTGAGTATCAAGATGGCTCAATCCCATCTCGGCTAGGTATCCAGCGGCCTTGGCGTGCGTTTTCTTCCAATTGATCATGCCGACCTTGTCGCGGACTTCATGACCCAACATCACGTTTTCACCGATGCTCAAATTGGTGCAGAGGTTCACCTCCTGGTAAACGGTTGCGATTCCGGCGTTCTGTGCGTCGAGCGTTCCCTTGAACAATTGTGGCTTGCCCTCTACCGTAATGGAACCGCCATTGATCTTATAGACGCCCGTAAGCGCCTTGATCATGGTCGATTTGCCGGCGCCGTTCTCGCCCATCAGAGCGTGAACTTCACCGGGATAGAGACTAAGGTCAACATTGTCCAGCGCCTTCACACCCGGAAATTCAATCGTGATGCCTTTCATCACGACTATGGGTTTTTTGTCTGTCATGTTTTTGCCTTACAAAAAGTTAAAACTTCATTCACATAGAAAACGGGTGTGGGCGATGTGGCGATTAAACGTCCATCGGCACATCGCCCACACCCGTTTCATTTCGGTTCAACGAACCGATCAGTACGTACGAGTTCCTGCATCAAGCGCTTGCTTGGCGGCAGCAGGATCGAACACCTTCGAATCGATGACGATGTTCTTTTCGACCTTCTTGCCGGCCAGCTTGTCCTTGACAGCGTTGGCAGTTTCCTTGCCGAAGATCGGGTTGTACTCGATATCCTCGGCGAGGTCACCGGCAACAACGGCCTGCAGACCGGGCTTTGTGCCATCGATGGTCACGATCTTGACCTTGCCCTTGAGCCCTGCAGCGTCAACGGCCTGTGCGGCACCGAGGCCCATCTCGTCATTCTCAGCGAAGATGAACTGCGGATTCTTGTCCTTGTACTTGTCAAGCAGACCAGCGGTCACGGTCTTGCCTTCATCAGTGGACCAGTTTGCGGACTGCTTCTCGAGCACGTTGATGTTCTTGTTGGCCTTGGCGCTCCAGCCGGTCTCACGATCCTTGACCACGGAGAGGCCTGCAGGTCCTTGCAGAATGAAGCCATTGGCTCCATCGGGGAATGCCTTGTTCATGAACTCGGCAGCCTGCTGACCAGCCCATTCGTTGGACGGACCAATGTGGGAGACAACAGCGTTCTTGGCCTTGGCATCCTTGACGTCAATATCACGATCAACCGTGAAGACCGGAATCTCAGCCTCAGCAGCCTTCTTTAGCGAATCATCCCAGCCGGAGTCCTCGGTAGCGGAAAGCACGATGGCATCCACACCGTCGTTGACGAACTTGCTGAACGCCTGAATCTGCTTCTGCTGATCGTTGTTCTGGGTCGGGGAATAAATCAAATCGAATCCAGCCGACTTGAACGCCTTCTTGACGTCTTCCTCATTTGCTGTACGGAAGCCGCCTTCCGGGCCGACAGCCACAAATCCTACCGTCTTCTTGCCGCTCTTGGATTCGCTCGAGCTATTGTTCGACGAACCGCAAGCAGCCATGCCGACCAGTGCCGCCGTTGCGGTCAGTAGGGCCAGGCTCTTTTTCCATATATTTTTCATATCAGCTCCTCTTCGAGTAAGTAAAGGCTTTAAACACCTTTATGCTTTTTGACTACATTCTCATTATGAATTGTTTGCGCTCACAATGCGTCGAAAAAAGATAACAATTCGATAACTTTCTGAAATGAAAAAAAATTCAATCAAGAATCAGCGCTGCGATATTACGGTGACCTGGGTATCGGCGATGACCCAGGAACCATCCAAAGCCCCGGAAATAGAATGGACCACACCTTGCGTATCAAGCGCCACCAGACGCAACCCATTGGAAATCTGTCCGCTGGCAATCGACTTGATCTGCGCACGCGGAAGACGCTGGGCATGCTCAGGGCCAGGCCCTATCTGCTGAAACCCCTGTGCATCTTCCTGAGATGAACCCCCGATCACATAAATCAACGTCGTGTCGTTGTAGAACGTCAACATCGAAATTCTGCTGCGCGACGAAATATGGGCGACATTGTCACTCAGATGCACCGGGACCTGTGCCTGGTTACGGGCAATACCACTCATGACCACACCCGCCATGGGGCCGGATTGAACGGATATTGCAAGCCTAGACCCATCAGGGGAAACCGCTATTGCTGAAATCGTTGCGTCACCAAGCCACGGAAGAGTGAAACGTTGAACCGAACCATTGCCTTCTTGCATCAACACACTTCTGCCGTCAACCCCCAAGGCCCAGATTTCGTTTTTTATTCCGCCGGCAATGGTCTCTATCAGGTTCCCATCGAACATCGCACCGCATGAAGCCCCATTTGATTTGAGGCAAGTGACACGCGAATCAGAATTCAATACCGCGCCCCCGAGAGCCCCGAAAACAAAACCGCGCGCGTCCTCGGACCCTTCCACTCGCCCCACACGCAAAGGCGCCGAAGAATTCAGGGAGACAATGTTGCCTGCGCTCAAAGAATACATGGGCGAAGATGCGTATGTATTCTGGACTGAGAGATCGGCATCTTCACGAGAATAATCCTGCTGGGAAGCGGCGGTGACGACCATATCGTAATTGGTATCGCCATCTCCAAGTGTCATACGCATTTCGTGAACCAGCATGGCCCTGTTTTCATGGGTAAGCTGGGAAAAAGCGTCGTTCAACACAATATGTGTCTTGTCGTTCTCTTCGAAGACTGCATTGACCTCAAGTTTCAACTCACGTTCATTGAGATTGGCGAGCGAGTCACCCAACCAATCCACCTTACCGACCAGTAGCTCCTTGACCGCAAGAGACCGCCAATCCCTCCAAGCGAACCAGCGAACATCAGGGATAAGGATATGGGAGAACGAATCCGCACGATACAAGGTCACCTGTCGGAACACCTGATCGAAATCAGAATCGGAAACCACTACGACGTCCGGGGCATGTTCAATCCGCCATTGCCCCTTTTCGTTGATAAGCAAGAAATCCAATGACTGAATCGAACCGTTCGACACCGAACTGTACTGACCTCTGTTGTCAACTTCTCCCTTGACGTGAATTTGAACTTTGATATCGCATTCTTCCTGCCCTCCATCCGAGAATTTCATATCGCTGGTTTTCTTGATGAACGTCGGTTCTCCCTGGATAACCAATGACAACGCCTCACCGTTCCAAGTCGATGCCGCCTTGCGTGTCAGAAAATCACGTGCTACATGGAAACCGTCACTCTGGATTCCGGCGGGCATGGCGTCGAAGAATCCTCTGAGAATGCCTTCGGGCTGGTCGCCGGCTTTGGGACCATGGGGATCGGTGAATACCCTTTTCGAACGCTGTTCGATGGCAGGGAGACGCTGTACCGCCCCCTGGTCGGGGAATCCCAAAGGATTCGAGCAGGAAGAACCCAAAACCGAAAATCCAATGGCCAGCATCATGATGAAGAATCTCTTGACGTGCTTTACAAACATGACGATTCCCCTTCTACGCTTCTATTTGCCGAGTGGATGTTATACCGAAATCGCCGAGGGTGGCAAAACTGTCTGGTTCGCCGCAGAAATCAAGAGGAAGCTCTTCTTCTTTCAACGCAGGCTGGTCGGGGTTGAGAGGCAATATGACCAAAAACCACGTTCCCTCGCCGAGGCAGGAACGGACGTGAATATCGCCATGATGCGCCTTCGTATCCGCCAATGCGATCGACAAACCCAGGCCGGACCCGCCAGTAGTACGGGAACGCGAGGGATCGCCTCTCCAAAAACGCTCGAAGATATGGACCAGTTGACTTTTTTCCATGCCGGTTCCGTGGTCCCGGATACTGACGACCACAGCCGTATCATTTAAGGCCAGACGTATATCCACGGGCTTCCCAAGCGAAAAATCAATGGAATCAAGCAAGAGGTTCCTTAAGATACGTGTCACGCGTCGAACATCCATTTTTACCAGACATAAGCTGCTTGGAAGTTTCACGTTAAGCTCGGTGGCATTGACATCTGCGATCGGGCGGACCTGTTCCACTACCGACCTGATGGTTTCGCGAATATCGCTTTCGACCAGATCGAGAGCGGATCCACCGGCGTCATATCGGGAGATGACCAGCAAATCGTTGAGCATCTTTCTGAAACGCTCTATCTGTCCGGACAGCAATTCCACGGTGCGTTTTGTGGAAGGCTCGAAGCTCCCTTTCCTTGCCACCAGCAGATCGGAAGCCATACGCATGGTGGTGACTGGTGTACGCAGCTCGTGACTGACATCCGAAACGAAGCGTTTCTGGGCAAGCTCCGCCTGTTCCAATTCATCGATTTTCTGACTCAACGACCCCGCCAATTCGTTGAATGAACGCTGTAACGTGCCTATCTCGTCTTTTCTGTCGACATGCACACGCACGCCGAGGTCACCTGCTGCCATTGTCTCTGCAGCATCGGCGACATGAGTAATCGGAAGGATGATACGACGCAGCACCAGCAAGACCAAAACACCGAGAAAGACACTTAATGTCAGGCAGATTCCGAGCAGGCTCCTCTGAATCTGGGTCAATGATTTTTCCTCATTGCCGTAGGTGTACAAGGAAAACAGTTCAAGGTCGCCCATGGCTCCAAATTGCAGCCTAGTGCCCAGTACGGCTCCTGGCTCACGATTTCCCCCAACCTCAGTAATACGAACAGGTTTATAGAAAACGTTATCGCCCTCATCATTGAGCACCGATTCCCGTATATCGCTACTGATCAGGGAACCGTATGTCGGCTCTGTGGAAACGGGCGTGATTTCATCGCCGGAAACCGTCTGTCTGAAAATATAGACGCCGAGAAGATTCGTCGTGCTGTTGTTCTGAATCGAGGATGCAGTCTCGTTGACTAGCTGCTGGTATTGTGCTTCATCGGATATATCCGCGGCATTGAGCGCCCCACGGACGTGGGTGACCTCATTGGAAAAATCGTTGAGCGAATTCGATTTTACCTGTTCGAAGAGCGAGGAACGCACCGAGTACAGCGAAACCATCGAGAAAACGGCGGCGACAACAAGCGTGACCGCTACAACAAGAATTACGGTATGCGTTTGCAAGGAATGCAATGCCTTGAAACGAATGACATCCCACCAATGCTTGAAACCATGGCCGGTCGCGTTCGACGATACCGCTTTCACGATGCCAATCCATTGCTGATACCGCTTTCCTGGGGCTGCGCGGTGTCCGGCCCATTGTCGGAAACGAAACGGTAGCCGATGCCGCGAACTGTCTGAATGATATGCGGCTGTTCGACATCAGATTCGACCTTGGCCCTCAGACGTTGGATATGCACGTTGACCAATCTGGTATCTCCGGAATTCTCATAGCCCCAGACCATCTTCAGCAACTCCTCGCGTTTGACGGCTTTGCCCTCATTGGCAGCCAAAACAAAGCAAAGATCGAATTCCACTGGCGTAAGCCCCAAATCGATACCGTTTTTCGTGGCGGTATGTTTGGCTCTGTCAATCACAATGGAACCGCAGCTCAATCGTGACGGTGAAACATCCATGCCTTTTGAGCCCCTGCCATGCGAAAGACTCTGCATATCTAGGCCCCGGAGCCTGGCATTGATACGTGCCAGCAATTCATCGGTATTGAAAGGCTTGGTGACATAATCGTCGGCTCCTGCTTCAAGACCATTTACGACATCCAGTGTGTCTGTTTTTGCTGTCAGCATAATAATGGGCACTCGGGAATGAGACCCCAGCGTTCTCGCGACTTCGATGCCATTCATCCCCGGCAGCATGACATCCAACAGAATAAGGTCAGGTTTGATGAGCGGAAACATGTCGACGGCACGCAGACCATCCTCGCAAACCACGGTATCGAAGCCTTTATCCTGTAAAACGATTGACAGCATTTCCGACAGAGCTTTATCATCATCCACAATAAAAATTTTTTTCATTCTTTGCGTTTCGGCATTCATAGTATCAACAACTTCCCGTCCATTCTTCCCAGCTCAACTTCGTTGTCAAAAATAGAACGAATGACATCTACTGCAATATCTATTGTAGCGGTTGTTCTCCTGTATCGTCCACAGCGCTGTTACCTTCATTTTCTCGCTTTTGATCCGGCTGCCCTTTCCCATTGTCTTGCGGATCTCCACCATGAAGAATCGCCCGTATCTTCTCCAGTCTCGGTCCGACCTCACGCTCGTAACCGCGATGATTGGGATGATAGTATTCGTGACCCAACAATTCGTCAGGCATGTACTGTTGTGTGGCAACAGCTCCGGGAGCATCGTGGGCGTAAATATAGCCGTCTTTGTTGCCCCAATCCTTCATGAGCTTGGTCGGAGCGTTGCGCAGCCAGAGCGGCACCTGGCCGATCATGCCCGCGTCGACGTCGGCGAGCGCCTGATTGATGGCATTGTAGCTGGCGTTGGACTTGGGGGCGGTGGCCACGGCGATGACAGCCTCGGAGAGGATGATTCGCGCTTCAGGCATGCCGACCATGGCGACAGCCTGCGCCGCGGCGACGGTGAGCTCCAGAATCTGCGGGGCCGCCATGCCGACCTCTTCGGCGGAGGCAATCATGATGCGACGGGCAATGAAGCGTGGGTCCTCCCCCGCACGCAGCATCCTTGCAAGATAATGCAGTGCCGCGTCCGGGTCGCTGCCCCGCATCGATTTGATGAATGCGGAAGCGACATCATAGTGGTCATCGCCATCCTTGTCGTAGCGAACAGTGGCGGAATCCATGACTTTAGAGACAATATCGGGGGTAATAATTGGCTTGCGAGCGCCTTTCTTGCGTCCCTTGTCTCCCGTGACCGCACCCGCTGCAGCTTCGAGAATGGTCAGTGTCTTGCGACCGTCTCCCCCGGCCATACGGATGATCTCGCCCACGGCCTCGTCACTGGCTTTGACTTCTCCTTTGAGCCCGTGTTCGCTTTCCAATGCGCGGCTGATCAACGTTTTCAGATCGTCAGGTTCCAGCGATTCGAGCTTGACGACGACTGATCGGCTCAGCAACGGTTTGTTGATGGAAAAACTGGGGTTTTCCGTGGTCGCCCCGATAAAGGTGACGTCGCGGTTCTCGACGCTGGGAAGCAGTGCATCCTGTTGGGATTTGGAAAACCGGTGCACCTCATCAATGAACAGCACCGTCTCGCGCCCCTGCGTCACCAAGCGTTCGTGGGCACGCTCCAGCACAGCACGCACATCCTTGACGCCCGAAGTAACAGCGGAAAGCTCCTCGAAATCACGTCCGGATTGCTGAGCCACGATATAGGCCAACGTGGTCTTACCGACTCCGGGAGGCCCGAACAGGATGATTGAGCTCGGAGCGGTCAGCGACCCTTTTGACGCCGGGCTGGCAAGCCGACGCAACGGCGACCCCTCGCCCAACACCTGCTGCTGGCCCACAACCTCATCAAGCGTCGTCGGCCGCATCCGCACGGCCAGCGGACGGGTCACGTCTTCAGGCACATCAGCGGCGCTGAACAAATCTTCAGTCATACCCTTACCTTATCCCATCATTCGAACATTTGTTCGTATACTATTGTGAATCAAACGTCCTATCAGTCGAGCCCGTCGTCACTGACACGATAATCCACAAAGACCACCTCGCCACTTTCCTGCGTGGCATCGAGGTCGACCGTACCGGTGATGGCCCAGTCGTGGTCGCCGTCGGAATCGTCGATGATCTGCCGCACCTTCCACGTGTGCTCCTTGGCCTCGTTACGATCATCCAGAATGAAAAGATCGCCGCTGCGCGCCTTCTGGTCGATGCCAACGTATTCATGCTCGTCATAATAGTCATCCAGTGCGTTCTCCCACTCGTGCACACCATAACCCCAGTCTTTGTCGAGCGCGCCTAGCTCCTCGGGCCTATCCTGATCCATGAGCTGGATACGACGGAACATCGCGTTGCGGATAAGCACAATAAGCCCTCGCCTATCCTCCACCACGGCGGCTTTCTCACCCGGTGCTGCCGCAGTCAGCGCTGCGCTTTCGGCATCAGCGGCCGAATCGCTTCCCGCATTCTCCCATTCGTCGACAAGGCTGGAATCGACGGAGCGTACGACCACGCGCAGCCATGAGATGATATCTTCCAGCTCGTCGTTGCGTTTCTCTTTCGGAACGGTACGTGCCAGCGAACGATAGGCGTCGGAAAGGTAGCGCAGCAGTGTTCCTTCACTCCGTGCGATGTTGTAACGGGCGATATAGCCGGTGAAATCGCTGGCCGTCTCCACCATGTCGCGCACCACGGATTTAGGGCTCAACTCGTAATCATTGGCCCATGGCACGTCGTGACGATATTCATCAAAAGCGGCATCGAGCATTTCCTCAAGCGGCTTTGGCCAAGTGACCTCCTGCAACTTGTCGATGCGCTCGTCATAGTCGAGCCCATCGGCCTTCATCTCGGCCATCGCCTTGTCTCTGGCCTGCCGCTGCTGCGCCTTGAGCACCTGCTTGGGATCTTCGAGCGTCGCCTCAACCATCGAAATGACGTCGAGCGCATAGGTGTCGGATTGTGGGTCAAGCAGTTCCAACGCCGCCAAAAGGAACGGCGAAAGCGGCTGGTCGAGTGCGAAATTGTCTGGCACATCAACGGCCAGGAAATAATCCTTGCCGCCACGGCCATTGTCTTCCGTCTCAATGAAGGACGAGTCGAACATGGTCTGGAAGATCTCGTCGGCACGCTCATGCAGATGCACCTTCTGCTCGTCAGTCTGAGAGGAATCGTCGATGAGCTTGTCGATCCGGGCCCGTGCGTCGCCACCCTGCGCCACCTCGTTGAGAACCATGGAATGACTGATCTTCATATGCGGCACGAGCGTTTCGGGCGCAGCTTCGATGAGCTTGTCAAAAGTGCCCTCATTCCAAGTGACGAAGCCTTCCTGCGGCTTCTTACGCTTAATCTTCTTGAGCTTCTTCGGGTCACCGTTGGCCTTGGCGATGGCCCGTGCATTCTCAATCTCGAACTCGGGAGCTTCGGCCACCACTAGCCCTTCGGTGTCAAAACCCATACGTCCGGCACGCCCGGCAATCTGATGGAACTCACGGGCACGCAACCTGCGCATCTTGAACCCGTCGAATTTGGTGAGCTGGGTCAAGACGACGGAATGAATGGGCACGTTGATGCCGACGCCGAGCGTATCGGTGCCGCAGATGACCGGCAGCAGACCTTGCTGGGCGAGTTGCTCAACCAAACGACGATAGCGCGGCAGCATGCCCGCGTGGTGGATGCCAACGCCGGTGCGCAACAGCCGTTGCAGAATCTTGCCGAACGCCGTGGTGAAGCGTGTACCTTTGATGGCTTCGGTGATGGCTTTGCGCTGTTCTTTGCTTGACACACCTGTGCTGGCGAGCGCCTGCGCGGTTTCGAGCGCCGCATCCTGCGAAAAATGAACGACATAAATGGGGGTATCGCTGCGGTTGAAAAGCAATTCGACGGTACCGGCAAGCTGTTTGTCGGTGTATTCGTAACTTAAAGGTACCGGCCTCGGTGCGTCGTCAATGACGTCCACATCCCTGCGGGTCATGTCCTCAAGTTTGTCGGCGATGGCAGTGACATTGCCGAGCGTCGCGCTCATCAGGAGGAACTGGGTCTTAGGCAACGTCAGCAGCGGCACTTGCCAGGCCCAGCCGCGGTCGGCATCTCCATAGTAATGGAATTCGTCCATGGCTACGCAACCGATGTCGGCGTTCACACCCTCGCGCAATGCCTGGTTGGCAAGGATTTCGGCGGTACAACAGATGATCGGCGCATCCGAATTGATGCTGGTATCGCCCGTAATCATGCCAACATTGTCGCGTCCGAATGCCTCGACCAGATCGAAGAACTTCTCGGAGACCAACGCTTTGATGGGTGCGGTGTAGTAGGAACGCCGTCCCGTGCACAATGCCGCAAAATGCATGCCCAGAGCCACCAACGACTTGCCGGAACCGGTAGGTGTGCTTAGAATGACATGATCTCCGGCCAAAAGGTCCATGACCGCCTCTTCCTGGTGCGGCCACGGATCGATGCCTTTGACATCTTTCACCCACTCAAAGAACCTGTCATAAATTTCGTCAGCGTCGATATTGCGTCGCTCTTCCCCGCTGCCATCCCAACTAGGTGCCAATTCCCCTAAACTCTGTGTCATAACCCCAAGTCTATAGGCCACTAACTACGGCCGGCAGCCCCCGTTCATCACTATTGTCGAACATGGGATATCATCTTCATCGTCAACGGCAATCCAAAAGACAAAAGTCGGCGGTCACCGGAGTAATCCGATGACCGCCGTTCTGGCTCTCTTTTCTGTCAAGACCGCTTGTCTTGATCCTCATCGCGCGGACGTGTGTTGCGATGCGGGTGCACGACCGGAAGCGGAATCTCAGGGAGCTCGAGATGTTCGGGATCCTTTTCGCTGTCAGGCTGGGTGGCATCGTAACCCTGCTCGTAACGTTGACGACGCCAGCCACGAGCGGTGGCGTTGGAACCGGCGTGATGCACATGGTATTTGTTGGGAGCGCCGCCATAGCGGTCCTCTCCAAGTTCCTTGGCCACGGCGATCTGGTTGACGTTCGAGGCGTCCATGATGGCGATCGGCGCGACTGGCTCAGGCTCGGTCGGGGCTGCGGTACGCGCCTGCATACGGCTCGGAAGCCATTCAGCTAGCTTGGAAAGCAACGCGCAGACGATGAAGTAGACCACGCCGGCGACCACCAATGTCTGCAGGATGTTGAAGTACATCGAGCCGAGACGACGGGACTCTTGCAGAAGGTCCGTGTACATGATGATCGAGCCGAGCGCAGTATCCTTCAACACCACGACCAGCTGGGTGACTGCGGCTGGAAGCATGGCATAGATGGCCTGTGGCACCTCGATCTGCATCAGCGACTGCGTGGCGGTGAGCCCTAAGGCCAACGAAGCCTCGCGTTGTCCGCCAGGAAGGTTGCCCACGCCGCTTCGCACCAGTTCTGCGACAACGGAGCCGTTATAGAGAATCAGACCAAGCACGACGGCCCAATAAGAGGCGCTTTGGATGCCCATGAAGGAGAACAACCTCCAGAAGAAGATCATGAACATCAGCACCGGCACCGCGCGGCAAAACTCCACGATGACACCGGAAACGGCCTTCACGATCTTGCTGGGCAACAACCTGCCGATACCGAAGACCAACCCGAAGACCACTGAACCGATCACCGCAAGCACTGCCGCCTTGATGGTCATCCACAGCCCAGGCAGGTAGAAATCCGTCCAAGCTTCGCCGTCAAGCGCCGGCTTCCAAAGCTCCCAGTCCAGCTGGTTTTCGCCGTCCGGCGGGTTGTGCAGGCGCATGAGAATGAGGACGACAAGGATAGCGACGATAATGCCGCCGATCCAGTTGGCGATGCGAATATTGCGTTTGCCTTTCGGCCCCGGCTCATCGAAGAGCACGGATGATTCGTTGTTGTTCTTGCTCATGCGTTCACCTCCGTACCGCGAGCTTGTTCGAGAGCACTGTAGTCAGCGCCCCGATAGGAATGATTAGGATGACGTAGCCGAACGCGAAAATCAGGAAGATGGCGACGATGGAGTTGGCGTGGAACTCGATCATCTCACTCATCAGGCTTGACGTTTCGGTGGCCACGGATGCGGCCGCGGCAACCGTTGAGTTTTTGAGCAACGCGATCAGCGTGTTGCCCAGAGGCGCCACGGAACCACGAAAGGCCTGCGGCAGGATGATCTGCGTGGCGGACTGCATGAAGTTGAGCCCTAGCGCACGAGCCGCCTCGGCCTGCCCCAACGGCACGGTGTTGATGCCAGAACGCAGGGATTCACAGACAAAGGCCGCGGTGTAGAGCGAAAGGCCTGTGACCGCCAGCCAGAAGAAGTTGACGGCGAAGGTGTCGGAGAACGTCAGCTTGAGCTGAGCGAAGGCTCCGAGCACCATGAAGACCATGATGATGGTCAACGGCATGTTCTTGAAGAACTCGACGTAGCCGCTGGCAACCGTTCTCAATGAGGAGATCGGTGAGATACGCATCATCAGCAGGACAATGCCGAGAATCAACGAGAAGAGCGCCGACCAGAGTGTCAATTCGATATTGACGAGAAATGCGCCCGGCACGTTGTACTGACTGAACAATTGAAGAAATTCATTCATTTCGCCGCTCCCGTCTCGCCGAGATCCGCTTTCGGCGGATTGTATTTCATATTCGGCTTGTATTTGACCCCACGAGTGTTCTCGGTGATGGCACGTTTCCACGAACCGTCGTTTTCCATTTGTGTGATGGCTTTGTCGATTTTCCGGGCAAACTTGACATCGCCCTTTTTAACTCCAACACCGTAATATTCCTGAGTGAACGGCTTGCCGATGAGCCTGAGTTTGCCGCGTGCATTGGAAGCGAGTCCGGCAAGGATGATGTCATCCGTGGTCACCGCGTCCACGATGCCACTGAACAGTGCCGTCGCACATTCCGCATAACCGGGCTGCTCCATCAGCTGTACTTCGGACGAGAATTTCTTCTTGACCACTTCGGCCGAGGTGGAACCGGTCACCGAGCAAAGACGCTTGCCGTTGAGGCTGTCGGGCCCCGTGATCTCATGGTCGTCCTTGCGTACCATCAGATCCTGGCCGGCCACGAAATACGGGCCGGCGAACGTGACAGCCTTCTTGCGCTCGTCAGTGATGGAATAGCTGGCGATGACCATGTCAACGTCACCATTCTGCAGCATCGCCTCACGCTGCTTGCTCGGCGCTTCCTTCCAGATGATTTCGTCATCGGAATAGCCGAGTTTCCGAGCAATGTAACGCGCCACATCGACGTCGAAACCAACGTAGGTGCCGGATTTCTTGAAGCCGACACCGGGCTGGTCGAATTTGATGCCGATGCGAATCTTGCCCGCCTCGTTGCCCGAGCCGCATGCGGCCACGGTAAACACGCAAGCCAGAGCGCAGAAGGCCGCAAGGACCCTTCGCCAGATGCGCGCAATATATTTGGATGATGGTTTCATAGATTTTTGCTTTCCGATACTTCCCCGTTCGCTTTTTAGCGGATTAACGATTGATCTTCATTTGTTGCTGTTGAAGGTGAGACATGATTATCTATCGGTGATTTTATATAGAAATCCGATATATACACGCGCACGCATGCAGGAAGTCAGTGAGTGAGAATCTTCGAGAGGAAGTCCTTGGCGCGCTCGGTCTTGGGATGATCGAAGAACTCGTCCGGCGTCCCCTTCTCAAGGATCTTGCCATCGGACATGAATACGATGTGGTCGGCCGCCTTGCGGGCGAAGCCCATTTCGTGGGTCACGCAAATCATCGTCATGCCTTCGCTCGCAAGCTTGATCATGACATCAAGCACTTCATTGACCATTTCCGGATCGAGTGCGCTGGTGGGCTCGTCGAAAAGCATGATCTTGGGCTGCATGGCCAGGGCGCGGGCGATGGCGACGCGCTGCTGTTGACCGCCGGAAAGCTGCGAGGGCATCTTATTGGCCTGGTTCTCAACGCCGACGCGAGCCAGAAGATCCATGCCAAGGTCATCAGCATCCTTCTTGTCCATGTGACGCACCTTGACCGGCGCGAGCGTGACGTTCTGCAGAATCGTCTTGTTTGCGAAGAGATTGAACTGTTGGAAAACCATGCCGACTTCGGCGCGCAGGTTGGCGAGGTCCTTGCCTTCCTGCGGCAGCGGCTGGCCGTCAATGCGAATGGTGCCGGAATCGATGGTCTCTAGACGATTGATGGTACGACACATGGTAGATTTGCCGGAACCGGAAGGCCCAACGACGACGAGCACTTCGCCTTTGTTGACCTTGAGATTGATATCCTTCAAGACATGGAGCTTGCCAAAATGTTTCTCGACATGGGAGAGCTCGACCAACGGATGGCTCTCGTCCATCACGTGATCTGGCGTGTTGTCTTCACGCGTTTTCATAGTGGTTTCTTTTGTTTCAGACATGAAAGCAGTATATCTGCACAGTGTTACCACAGAGTTACCAGCGAAATTATTGAGACATGTCAGCAATTATTATCACAGGTTTAATATTGGACATTTTTGTCAATATCACTGGTTCCATCTGACTGTGCATACAAATGTGTCCAGCTCAAAAATGAACTGGACACATTGAAACGATTATTAATTTGTAATGAATATTACAAAATCAAATCAGTTTTCGTCCTCTTCCGGATCATAATCGACGCCGGTCTCGGCACGTTGGGCGTCCGAAATCGGGGCCGGTGCGCCGGTGAGCGGATCGCGTCCGCCGCCGGCCTTCGGGAAGGCGATGACGTCGCGGATGGTGTCGCATCCTGCGAGAATCGAGACCGTGCGGTCCCAACCCAGCGCAATGCCTGCGTGGGGCGGTGCGCCGTACTTGAACGCTTCGAGCAGGAAGCCGAACTTCTCCTGGGCTTCCTCTTCGCCGATGCCCAGCACGTCGAGCACACGCTCCTGGATATCGTTACGGTGGATACGTACGGAGCCGCCGCCCATCTCCTCGCCATTACAGACGATGTCGTAGGAGTCACTCATCGCGTGCTCCGGATCCTTATCGAACTTGTCGATCCAATCGGCGCTCGGCATGGTGAACGGGTGGTGCATGGAGGTCCACTTGGAGTTGCCCACCGCCACATCGTCGTCGTCCGGGTCGTCGGCGCGCTTGAAGAGCGGGAAGTCAACCACCCAGGTGAACGCGAATTTCTTCGGGTCGAGCAAGCCTGCACGACGCGCGATCTCGACGCGGGCCGCGCCGAGCAAGAGCTGAGAGGATTCTCGCGGGCCCGCGGCGAAGAACACCGCATCCCCGTCCTTGGCACCCACGGCCTCTTTAAGACCGTTGCGCTCTTCGTCGGAAAGATTCTTGGCCACCGGGCCCTTGAGGGTGCCGTCGCCGGTGAACTGCACATAGGCGAGACCCTTGGCGCCACGCTGGCGCGCCCATTCCTGCCATGCGTCGAACTGACGACGCGGGGTGTCGGCCCCGTTGGGGAAGACCACGGCGCCGACGTACGGCGCCTGGAAGACGCGGAACGGGGTGTTCTTGAAGTAATCAGTGAGCTCGACGATCGGGTTGCCGAAGCGCAGGTCGGGCTTGTCGGAACCGTACTTGTCCATGGCATCCTGCCAGGTGATGCGGTCAATCGGCAGCTTGATGTCATAACCTTGGGTCTTCCAGATGGCGGCGATGACCTTTTCGGCCATGGCCATTACGTCTTCCTGATCCACGTAGCTCATTTCCATATCGAGCTGGGTGAACTCGGGCTGACGGTCGGCGCGGAAGTCCTCGTCGCGATAGCAGCGGGCAAGCTGGAAGTAGCGTTCAACACCGCCCACCATCAACAGTTGTTTCAACAGCTGCGGTGACTGCGGTAGCGCGTACCAGGAACCGGGCACCAGGCGAGCCGGCACCACGAAATCGCGGGCGCCTTCAGGTGTGGACTTGATGAACGTCGGGGTCTCCACCTCGGTGAAGTCCATGTCCTCCAGGGCGTGACGTGCGGCGCGGGTCATGTCGCTGCGAAGCTTCAGGTTGCGCTGCATGGAAGGACGACGAAGATCGAGATAACGGTACTTGAGTCTGATGTCCTCACCGGGCAGCTTGTTCTCCGCCTCATTTTCGAGGGCGGTGGAAACCTGGAATGGCAAAGCATCGGACTTGGCCAGCACCTTGAGGCTCTCCACGACCACCTCCACCTTGCCGGTGGAAAGATGCTCGTTCTCGTTGCCGTCAGGGCGTTCTCGCACCTCGCCTACAACCTGGATGACGAATTCGCTACGCAGCGGACGGGCGATTTCCTCGTCATAGATGACAATCTGCACCAAGCCAGTGCTGTCACGCAAATCGATGAAGGCGACGCCACCGTGGTCACGTCTGCGGTCGACCCAGCCCGCAAGGGTTACTTTCTGACCAATCAATTCCTCGGTCACTTCAGTGGCATGGTGTGTTCTATAAGCCGTCTGGCTCATGCTCCCTCTATTCCTTATCTACTAACCGCTCGAAAACCGCGAAAATCCACGCTCTTTTACTTGTCCAAAGAGACGGTTTGCTGAGCATACAGCGTATCGGGTTGCCATGACTTGGCATCGGCGGGAACCTGCTCGCCGGTGATGATGTTCTTCACCTCGTCGTGGTCACTGCCTTCGCCGTCACCGGAAGCGTCCGCCGGGAACCAGACATAGGGAATACCAAGTTTGTCGGCGTATTTTATCTGCTTACCGAGTTTCGCGGCCTTCGGTGCCACGTCGGCGGCGATACCGCGCGCACGCAGAGCAGCGGCGATGTGGTTGCAATCCAGACGATCGTCTTCGTTCCAGACGGCAACCATAACGGCTGCTGGGGAAACACGGGAAGCATGCGCACCGGCGGTATGCAGCATATAAGAGACCAAACGGGAAAGACCGATAGATAGCCCCACACCGGGATACTTCTTATTGCCTTGTGAAGCGAGGTTGTCGTAACGTCCGCCAGAGCAGATGGAACCAAGCTCCGAGGCACCGTCGAGGAACGTCTCATAGACTGAACCGGTATAATAATCAAGACCGCGAGCAATCTTCAAATCCGCGATGACGGAACCGGGACGGGTGATGGCCGCTTCATCGACAATCATCGCCAGCGTGTCAAGGCCTTCGCGGGCAAGCTTGTATGCATCCGTATCTTGGGAAATGCCGTGACCAGCGCACAGTTCATCGAACTTCTCAAGCAGTTCCTTACCGTCCTTGGCCGTGAGTTCCGCCAGCTCGAGGCAAGCATGAGCCTGGGCCTCATCGGCGCCACATTCGCTGACCAGAAGCTTCACCACTTCGTCGCCACCGATTTTGTCGAGCTTGTCGATTTCACGCAACACGCCTTCGACGTCAGTCAAACCGAGCCCTCGATAGAAGCCCTCGGAAAGCTTGCGGTTGTTGGCGTGTACGGTGGCCTTTGGAAGGCCGAACTTGCGCAGTTCCTCAAGTGCCTGCACCATGACCAACGGCAGCTCGACCTCGTAGTGGTCTTCAAGCTCACCGTTGCCGATGACATCGATATCGGCCTGGACGAACTCACGGAAGCGGCCTTCCTGCGGACGCTCGCCACGCCAGACTTTCTGAATCTGCCAACGCTTAAACGGGAAGGTAAGCTGGCCGGAATGCTCGACCACATAACGGCTCAGCGGAACCGTCAAATCGAAATGCAGCCCTAAACGACGCTCTATGGGCGTGTCGGATTCGTGGCCGACCTCCTGCAAACGAGAAAGCAAATAAATCTCTTTGCTGGTCTCTCCCTTTTTCAAGAGACTCGAGCCTTCCTCTACTGCTCTGGTCTCGATTCCGATGAATCCGTTGAGTTCAAAAACCTTGCGAACCGTGTCGATGACACGCTGTTCGACCACCCTTTCTTCGGGTAGCCATTCCGGAAATCCTGATATTGATGCGCCTTTTGCCATAACTCCCTATAATAAGTGGTGTTGTGGAAAAATGAGGCGTTTGTCTCGGCTTTCACGACACCTGTTACACGAAGACTCTCAAGGAGCTGGCCATGGCCGACGAACAAGTCACTGAACCCCAAAACACCAATGAATCCAACGCACAGGCAGCGAAGCCTGCCGCGGACGCACAGGCCAGCGCCACGTCCAAACCCGTCGAGACGGAAGCACCGCAAGCTCCAGGTGCACCCGTTGCAACCAAGGTTGACGAAGCGGCTGCACCTGCCGCTCCGGAAGCGCCCAAGGCTAGCGACACGCCGAGCGCAGCGACACCTGCTCCGGCTAAGCCCGCGCCAAAACCGCATGTCCCCTCCCCTTTGGCTTTTGCCAAGAAACCGGCAAAGCACCCGGTCGCTACCCCTGCTCATACATACTCCGAGGCCGATGTGAAGGCCGCCGAAGCCTTCGGCCGTGTCGACGACAAAGGCACCGTTTATGTCAAGGAAGGCGAAACCGAACGCGAGGTCGGCGAATTCCCGGGCGCCACGAACGAGGAAGCGTTGACGCTTTACGCACGTCGCTATCTTGATCTCAAAGCCAAGCTCGACCTGTTCGCCACGCGCCTTAAGGCAGCGAACATTAAGCCTCATGAGATCGACGAATCCATCAAGACACTTGGCGAGGAAACAGCCAGCCCTGCTATTGTCGGCGATATCGCAGCCCTCAAGGCGCAGTATGAAGAGCTGAAGAAGGCCGGTGAAACCAAGAAGAACGAACTCGCCGAGGCTCGTAAGGCTGCACTCGAGAAGGCCATCAAGGAGCGCACAGCCATTGTCGAGAAGGCAGAGGCACTGGCAAATTCGCTGGGAGAGAACACGAATTGGCGTTCCACTGCCGACAAGTTCCGTTCGCTCTTCGAGCAATGGCAGGAGCATCAGCGTACCAGCATTCGTATCGACAAACCAACTGCCGACGCGCTCTGGAAGCGCTTCTCCGCCGCTCGCACCACCTTCAACCAGCACCGCCGCAAGTGGGCTCAGGCCCGCGATGCCTCCCGCGAAGAGACCAAGCGCGTGAAGGAAGAGATCATCAAGGAAGCCAACGAGATCAAGGACTCGACCGACTGGGGCGCCACCTCGCACCAGTTCAATGAGCTCATGGACCGCTGGAAGGCCGCCGGCCGCGCCGGCCGCAAGGAGGACGACGAACTGTGGGCCCGCTTCCGCGAAGCTTGCGATGTCTTCTTCAACGCGCGTCAAGCCGACCGTGACCAGATGAGCTCCAACGAGAAGGACAACCTTGCCAAGAAAGAAGAGCTGTTGAAGAAGGCCGAAGCGCTCGTTCCTGTCGCCGACGAAAAGGCTGCCAAGAAGGCTCGTCAGGCCCTGGCCAACATTCAGGACGAATGGGATCAGATCGGCTACGTGCCTCGTGAGGACATGCACCGCATCGAAAGCCGTCTCGACGCTGTGGACAACAAGATCAAGGCCGTCGAACAGGCAGCTTGGCAGAAGAGCGATCCCGAGGCCGACGCCCGAGTCTCCAGCTTCGAGACCCAGTTGAAGGCCCAACTCGACGAGCTCGATGCCAAGATCGCCGCCGAGTCCGATCCGGCCAAGAAGTCCAAGCTCGAGTCCGAAAAGGCCACCAAGGAGCAATGGCTCAACGCCGTGAAGTAGACCCAGTGAGTCTTAGGGGGGGCTGCACCATCGAATTTGGTGCAGTCCCCTTTTGCTGTGCGTTGAAAAGCAGATTTTCAGGTTGATTTTTCTGCTTTTTCACGCACTCTCAATGATGTATGCGTTGAAAAGCAGAATTCTGCCACTATTTTTCTGCTTTTAACGCATATCTATCGTATTCTGATGTTAAGCCCACCTCCAAGGAGGAAAGGGAAGTGAAAGTCGGAGTGCCTGTGGTTGTCGTGGGGACCGGCTTTCGCGTTACTTCATTTCTTGAACCCGGATTATAGGCCATGAGGCTAGAACCCAATCACATTGTTTAGGACTTAGTTTTCACTTATGACCACTCAGCCGAGAGTGTAGGCAGTCAAATGCATCGGCAGCTCGTCATCGGCCTTGAGCTCGATGGTCGGCTTCTGCTCGGTGAAGTAGCGCTCGGTGAACACCGTTTCGCCGTCGTTGACGAAGAACTCGACGGAGCTGGTATCGATGAAAATCTGCAGCTTCAGCGTATCGCTCCGCTTTACGGTGCCGAAACGCTTGGCGTCATCGCCTTTGTCGGGACGATTCAGAACCAACTCCCCCGAGTCTTTGTCGTACGAAAGTGAAATCAGCAGGCCCGATTCGGTTTTCAGCATGACTTCGAAACGATGTCCCTGCCAATTTGCGAGTTCACCCTCAACCAGCAACTCGACATGCTGAGGATCAGGCAGGTTCAACCGCTCAAGACGTACTTCCGTGCTTTCGTCGAGAACGGTCGCCTGCCGAAGTTCCTTGAGCTCCCTTGCCGGATTCATATAGACATGCCCATCGCGCAACGTCAGCTCGCGAGGTATCGTCAACGCGCCGGCCCAACCGTCTTCCTGTTCAGGCATAGCCGATTCCCACATGTCCATCCAACCGATCAGGATTCTTCGGCCATCAGGCGACTGTGTTGTCTGCGTGGCGTAGAAATCATGCCCGTGGTCGATTTCGCTGAAATCGCCGTGCGTGAACCGGTTCGCTTCATAATCCATATCACCTACGAAATAGCCTGTCTGATGAAGATTGAGGTATTGTTTCTCAGTGGGTTCAATGCCTTGCGGCGAGAATAGCAGAACATCTTTGCCATTCAGTTCAAAGAAATCGGGGCATTCCCACATATGGCCCTGCGTCTTCTCCCCTTCGGACTTGGCAATAGGCCCACGGTATTCCCAGTGCAACAAGTCGTCCGAACAATAGACCAGCACACGACCAAGCCCGTCCTTGCCACGGGAACCAAGGATGACATAATAATGGCCGTCATGTTGCCAAATCTTTGGGTCACGGAAGTCCTGCGTATTGTCTTCCGGCGGCATAGCGATCACCGGATTACCTTCGTACTTCGTGAAGTGAACGCCATCGTCGCTATAAGCGATGTTCTGCACCTCACGGTAATGGTCCGGATCATCAGGCCGTAACAAATTATGCCCGGTATACATCAGGTAAAGACGTCCATCTTTGCCAATCGAACAACCGGAATAGCAGCCATTCGCATCTTCCGGGTCACCTGGCACCAAGGCGATGGGCAACGGCTCCCAATGCACCAGATCACGGCTGCGGTAATGGCCCCAGTGCATCGGACCCCATTCGGCGCTGTACGGATTGTACTGGTAGAAGAGATGATAATAACCATTAAAATACGAGAAACCATTGGGATCGTTCATCCAACCAAACGGCGTCATCACATGGTATCTGAGCCTATAGCGATCATTGGTGACGGAAATCGTCTTTGATTGGTCTACTGTTTTCATCTTTAACATCCTCAATCGGCAGGAACAACTTTTACATATCCAAGCATAGTTTCTTTTATTAACACGCAATAGCGAAAGTGCACTTTATTACAATTTCGCGCTTTTCTCCAGGGTCATATGCCGAATCCGTGAGAAAAGCACCAAAAAGACTAAAGCATTGCGACGCAAAGCACGATTTTAGACCGTTTTCGTGCTTTTCGTCGCAGCTACATAGCAAATCCGCGAGAAACGTATCTCTTGTTTGAATACATGAAGGCCCGGCTCCTTGAACGAGAAGCCGGGCCTTCATACAACGGACGCGTTGCATCAGAGCGCACCTAGGTCAACATCACTCACCTGAAGTGGTCGGAGTATCAGTACCTTGTGCATCGGAACCAGAATCAGCTGATGAATCACTCGAAGTGCTGGACTGCGTATCCTTCGACGGAGCTGAAGCTGGTGCTGAGGACGGAGCAACTGAGGAATCACCCGGATCAGTGGATGCAGCGATAGCCGTATCAGCCGGCACACCGACCCCTACCAATTCAGGTTGCTTGCCTTCAGCATCGGTATCCGCTTGCTTGGCGTTTGGATCCTCGAAGGGCACACCCTTGAAAGTGAACTCGCCCAGGATGCCTTCGCCTTCGGCGTCAACTTCAACCTTTTCGCCATTCTTCAGGTCGCCCATCAGAATCTTCTCGGAAACGGCGTCCTCGATGTCGCGCGTGATGACGCGACGCAGCGGACGAGCACCGAGCAGCGGATCGAAGCCCTTCTGTGCAAGCAAATCCTTGGCCGCATCCGTCAACTCAATGGTCATGTGACGTTCGAAGAGACGGTCGTTCAGTTGGTTAAGATCAAGATCAACGATCTGACGCACCTGTGGCTCGGTCAGCTGACGGAAGACGATGATGTCGTCCAGACGGTTCAGGAACTCAGGACGGAATTGCTGCTTGAGCTCGCTGGTCACCTGGCTCTTCATACGCTCGTAGCTCGACTCCTGGTCGTTGCCAGAGCTGAAACCGGTGTTGGCTGCCTTGGCAATGTCCTTTGTGCCAAGGTTGGTCGTGAGGATGATGATGGTGTTTTTGAAGTCCACCTTGCGGCCCTGACCATCGGTCAGGTGACCGTCATCCAGCACCTGCAGCAGCGTGTTGAAGATGTCGGGGTGAGCCTTCTCAATCTCGTCGAAGAGCACCACAGAGAACGGCTTGCGACGCACCTTCTCGGTGAGCTCGCCGCCCTCTTCATATCCGACGTATCCTGGAGGTGCGCCGAAGAGTCGCGACGCGGCGTACTTCTCGGAGAATTCGGACATGTCGACGCGAATCAGGGCATCCTCGTCGTCGAAGAGGAACTGCGCCAACGCCTTGGCCAGCTCGGTCTTGCCGACGCCGGTGGGGCCGGCGAAGATAAACGAACCAGCAGGACGCTTCGGATCCTTCAAACCAACACGAGTACGGCGAATCGAACGGGCAAGCGCGGAAACTGCCTCGTCCTGGCCGATGATGCGCTTGTGCAGCTCGGACTCCATATTCAAGAGCTTCTTGGATTCGGCCTGCGTGAGCTTGAAAACAGGGATGCCAGTGGTCGAGGAAACGACTTCTGCAATCACTTCTTCGTCGACGACCATCTTGACATCGCTACCACCCTCGCGCCAGGTCTTTTCCTTCTCCTTGCGTTCGGTCTGCAGCTTGTCTTCCTTGTCGCGCAATTCCGCGGCCTTTTCGAAGTCCTGGCCCTTGATGGCCTTGTCCTTCTCGTCGGAGATCTTGGCGATCTTGCCATCGAGCTCCTTCAACTCCGGCGGCGCGGTGAGGCGCTTGATGCGCAGACGCGCACCCGCCTCGTCGATAAGGTCGATGGCCTTGTCAGGCAGGTTGCGATCCTGAATATAACGCGAGGAAAGCTCTGCCGCGGCCTGAAGCGCACCGTCGGTGATGGTCACCTTGTGGTGGTTCTCGTAGCGGCTGCGCAGCCCTTTAAGAATCTCGATAGTGTCCGCGATGGACGGCTCATCGACCTGAATGGGCTGGAAACGACGTTCGAGCGCCGCATCCTTCTCGATGTATTTGCGATACTCGTCGGTGGTGGTGGCGCCAATGGTCTGGAGCTCACCACGTGCGAGCATAGGCTTCAAAATATCGGAAGCGCCCAATGCACCATCAGCAGAACCTGCACCGACGATGGTATGAATCTCGTCGATGAAGAGCACGATGTCGCCACGGGTCTTGATTTCCTTCAGAACCTTCTTCAAGCGTTCCTCGAAATCGCCGCGATAACGTGAACCGGCCACCATGGAGGCGAGATCAAGCGAATATACCTGCTTGCCCTTCAAGGTCTCCGGCACGTCGCCGGCGTGAATTTTCTGCGCCAAGCCTTCGACGACGGCGGTCTTTCCCACACCAGGCTCACCGATCAGCACCGGATTGTTCTTGGTGCGACGGGAAAGCACGACCATGACGCGCTCGATTTCCTTGGCACGGCCGATGACCGGGTCGAGCTTGCCTTCCGCAGCTTCCGCGGTAAGATTACGACCGAACTGGTCGAGAATGGCGGAACCGGTCTTGCGACCCTTATCCTCCACTCCACCTGCGTTGGCCAAATCACCCTTGCCTTCGCCCTCGGCACCGCCGGAATTGCCACGAATAAGGTCGATGGTGGAGCTGCGGAGCTCTCCCAAATCGACATCCATCTTGATGAGCACCTGGGTGCCCACGCCTTCGCCCTCACGGATGAGGCCAAGCAGGATGTGCTCGGTGCCGATATAGCTATGTCCCAATTGCAGAGCCTCGCGCAGGCTCAATTCCAAAACCTGCTTGGCATGAGGAGTAAACGGAATATGGCCATTCGGCGCGGCATTGCCCTTGCCGATCATTTCCTCCACTTGCTTGCGGGTGTCTTCCAAAGTAACGCCCTTGGCGGCTAACGCCTTGGCCGCGATGCCTTCGCCTTCACGAATCAGGCCGAGCAGCAGATGTTCGGTGCCGATATAGTTGTGCTGGAGGGCTTTGGCTTCTTCCTGCGCCAGTACGATTACGCGCCTGGCACGGTCAGTAAACCGTTCGAACATACTTGTCCTTCCACTGTTGATAATCCATTTAACTCTACCGATTTACAGTGACGTTTATTTCATGCCGTGCAGCGATTGCGCTGAGAACGCAACAAAGACGACAAAAACGGCTAAAATCCAGTCATAATTAAAAATCTCTGTTTATCAGTCTGAATCAGGCGTTGCCGGCAGACTGCTCTGCGATCGAGTCTCCTTCAGATTCCGAAGCGGCATTCCCGCTATCCTGAAAGCCATCGGCATTATCCAAATCGTACGAACCATCGGAATCTGCGCCCGCAGCATCATCATCCGAATCGTTATCGGTTGAATCATCGTCGGAACCGTCATCTTCCGAATCATCGTTGGCTACATCGTCCCCTTCGTCATCATCGCTCAGATCGATGGTGGATTCGACGGCCGCGTCGACAGTGACGGCGCTGCCGACCGTACCCTTCCCGATAGCCTCAGTCTCATCCTCTTCGTCGCTCTCATCATCGTCGTCATCCAGCGAGCCTGGAACGGCGTGTTCGGCGATATCGTTTTCGGTCGCAGTCTCGTCATCGGTATCATCAACTTCATCGGATTCCTCCGATTCCGTATCAACAACGTCATCATCCTCATCGATCGATTCGATGAGTTCCACCTGGCTACGTTCTTCACGCGGAGCCTGGGCAATGATATCGATATGCAGATCATCAAATGCCGGCTTGGACTGCACCCACAAGTGCGAAGGCTCAGGCTGCTGGATTTCGGAGTGCTCCCCACAACCGTGGTCCAGTGAAACCACACGCCCATCATCAGGACTCCAACGATTTGCGCACACACCGAACATGGTGTCAAGGTCACCCTTGAGTCCTATGAAGAAGGCACACGTCGAGCAGAGGTTCCCGTCGGCGGTTTTGGTGGAAAGCGATTTCGGGCCGTGCTGTCCGTCGTACCAACGTTTTGCCGTCTGCGAGCGCCCCAGTTCACTCATCACGTGCCGACGCGAAAGGCCGAATTCCTCGACCGTGTCCTCAAGTTCGCGGCTCAGCCCCGTTTCAGGGTCGATATCCGCGTCGACTTTCGCTGCACCACTGACTGTTGCTTCACCGTCGGGCGTCGTTGACTCATCAACCTGAGTTGAAACCGATACTTCCGACTCGGTTTCACTGTCCGCATCATCTGAGCTTTGCTCGACGACAGAAGAATCGGATTGGCCTGTTTCGGCAACGCTCGCCGAGTCTTGCTCTACGACTTCGGTTTTGCGGAACCCTTCTTCCATACGAGGATCGTCAGGGTCTGTGCCCAAAGAATCCGTCACTGAAAGGTCCGCGGCCTCAAGCCTGTCTTTCCAAGGAATCCAAGCCGGTGCCAACAGCGAATCCTTCGTGGGAACCAAGGTGGATTCGTTGACACTCCATGAATCGAGCTCGATGTCGTGATAAAGGGTCACGGCCCACTGCCAGCCCTCGTATCCTTTTCGATGGCAGACGAAACGAAAATCAGTGACATTGTCGCCCAAATCAATGCTTTGCGCGAAATCCCCAACCTCTTCCGGTTCATCGGCCACAGCAAGCACTACCGATTTTGCCAAGGCACGGGGATCAAGCTTTGCTTCTTCGTCAGAACGCTCGCTTGTTTCGCCAGTCGTATCCGCCGTCGTTTCTGCCATACTGTCTTCCGCCATTTCGCTTTCCGTTTTCTTTTCAGTCCTCAACATCGAAGTCATCGGCAACAGCCCGCAGCAACGTTGCCAGCTTGCGGCTTTCACCAGGATTCGGATAACGATGGTGTCTCAATGAGTTGCCGGCCTGATCAAGCAATTTGATCAAATCCTCGACAATAGCCGCCATATCATCGGGCTTGGGCCTGGTGGCACGCACCACCGAAGGCACGGGTCCCAAAACATGCAAATCCATAGCCTGTGGCCCTTTGCGTCCGTCGACGAGCGAGAACTCGACTTTGGCTCCCTTGCGCAAGGTCGACGTACCTGCAGGCAATGCGGCCGCAGGCAAGAACACATCGTTGCCTTCCTCGTCGGTGATAAAACCGTAACCCCTCTTAGAATCGAACCAACGTACTTTCCCGCTGGGCATGACACACCTCGTTCATCCTGAAATTTCTACGGAACAGTTCTGCTATCCCGTTTTTCTGTCTGTTACTAGTCTATCGTAACGGCTACGCAAACCGCGAAACTATCAGTTCGACTTGTTCTTATCGCGACGTGCCCACTTACCTTGGTGGTTTCCCTGCCGGTTCTGTTTCGACTGCCTACCCTGTTTTGTCGGCTTGTCAGTTTTGTCGTTTTTCTTGTCTTTTGATTCGGTTGAAGCAGAAGGCACGTAGGGCTCTACCGGTCCGAGCGGAAGAATCACGGTCAGGGTCAGGCCTCCACCATTGCTGGTTGTGGTCGCGTCGATGAAACCATGATGGGCACGGACCACCGACTGGGCGATGGACATGCCAAGTCCCGTGCCGCCCTTTTGCCGTGCCCGCGATGGGTCTGCGGTATAGAACCGTTCGAAAATCTGGGACTGGCGGTCCGCGGGAACCCCGGGCCCATGATCGATGAAGCTGAATACGGCATAGTTCATGCCCATCTGCATGGATTGCCCGACTTCCACAGCCTCAAGGAAATAGCCCAACGATTGGATGTTGGAGGGCATCCGTTGCAACGATTCAGGGCTTATAGAGGCGGGCATGACAGCCAAACCCACTTCGACAGGGGAATCTGATGGCGTGTAACGATGAATGTTGCCGACGATGTTGGTGATGACCTGACGCAGCCTAGATCCGTCGCCTGTCAATGTAACGTCCGGGAATTCGCCTTCCCGGAAGACCAGATGCGCCGGCTTGTTGCCGTCCTTGGCGTTGAGTTCGAGCCTTCCTCGCCGAATCGCACGGTCGGTGTCCAGCGCGTGCAGATCGTCGACGGCGTCCTTCAACTGCTGGCTCAGGTTGACCTGTTGGGTCATGTCGATGCCACGACCTTCGTCGAGCCGTGCAAGTGAAAGCAAATCCTCGACAAGCACCGTCATTCGTTGGCTCGAAGCCTCGATATGGTCGATGGATTCGTCGGCACGTTCCAAGGCGCCGGGCAAGTCACGTTGCATGTGATAAAGCTCGGAATAGCCATGAATCGTCGCCAACGGCGTGCGCAGCTCGTGACTTGCGTCGGAGACGAACTGCTTCATTTTGTCCGTGGTTTCCTGCTGCTCACGGAAACTTGATTCGATGCGTGCCAGCATGGCGTTGAGCGATGCGGCAAGCGAGCCTACTTCCGTGTTCTCCGGAGCCGTCGGAACACGCTGGCTCAGATCGCCGGCAGCGATCTTGGCAGCGGTTTTCTCAATACGTTTCAACGGAAGCAATGTACGCTGGATAATCAGTGTGGCCACAACCGCGCCAAGCAGCACGATGATGATGCTCACGAAAATCGAGTATTGGGTCAACGTAGAGATGATGTCAATCTGATCGGCCATCGAAACGCCAATATACACCGTCATTTTCAGCACGCTGGTGCCATCCGGTCCGCGTTCCCGACCTTCCAAGGCAAGAACGCGCCAAGGGGCCTGCGCCACCTGCAAAGCACGTTTATCCGCTTTCACCGAAGGACTGAGCTCGCGTACTTTGGCCGATGCCGTGAATGGCTTGTCGAATTGGACGTTGCCCATGGAACCATTCGGGGGCAAAACGGGTTCGGAAACAATGCTGTTGCGAAGAACGGGAACCAGCGGAGTACTTACGATGTTGTTGTGCGTATCGCGAAGCTGCATAAAATATTCGTTCGGCCCGACGTTCTCGTTTTCATTCTTGCTGCTCAACAGGTCAACGTTGCTGTATACCAGCTGGGCCTGGTCCCGCAACTGGGTGTCGGTCTTTTGAACGAGATAGCTGCTGACCAATTGACGAATGGTCAGCGAGATGCCGAAAGTGCCGACCATAAGCAACACCAGGGTGCAGGCAACAAGTTTGGTGGAAAGCGGAACTGCATCAAGCCGAGAAAGCCAATGCTTTCGCATGCGGGCAAAAGCAGGAAACCTGGTTGGTCTGCTGCCTTTTGCGGGTTTGCCACTTTGGGGTTCTGTGTTGCTCTGCTCTGCGGAACCGTCGTTTGTCGTTGGGCCATTTTCCCCGACGTTTGCATTCTCCTCCGGCTCAGCCGACACCTGTGCGTTCATCATCGAGCTTACTGATCCTTCGGCTCACGAATCATGTAGCCGATGCCGCGTTTGGTCTCGATCAAGGGAACTACCTTGTGCTTCGTTCCGTCCGGGTCGGTGACCACAACCCCATCGACTTTCTTGCGCAGATAGGAAATATAGGATTCTACGATGGCCGCGTCCCCGCCCCAGTCATACTGCCAGACATGATCCAAAATCTGGGCCTTGGAAAGCACTCTCCCCTCGTTGTCCATCAGGTAACGCAACAGCTTGTATTCCGTGGGGCTCAGGTCGATGGTCTGCCCGGCGCGGGAAACGTCATGGGAGTCCTCGTTGATTTCAAGGTCACCGACACGGATGATTGGATCATCCTCCACCTGTTCGTGCGTGCGGCGCAGGATGGCACGAATACGAGCGACAACCTCTTCAAGGCTGAATGGCTTGGTGACGTAATCGTCGCCGCCGACCGTAAGTCCCATGATCTTGTCTTGGGTATCGTCGCGGGCAGTGAGGAAGAGAACCGGCGCTTCGATGCCCTCCTGACGGATGCGACGGGTCACGGTGAAGCCGTCGATATCAGGCAGCATCACATCGAGGACAATGAGATCAGGTTGGGTCTTTTCGATGACGTCGATGGCTTCGGTTCCAGAGGCCGCAGTAGCGACTTCAAACCCCGAAAAATGAAGGGATGCGACCAGCAAATCACGGATTGATGGTTCGTCATCCACCACCACGATTGACGCTTCTATTTGTTTGCTCATAACATTAAGGATTACTCACCTGTCTGTATGTTTCCTGAATGGTTCCTGCACAAATTAAATAATTTATCGCAAAACTAAATAAAAAGAAAATATCATTTTGTGATCGGAGCAAGCTGAATAATCGCGTGACCGACAATATGTTTATTTTTTCTTACTGTGACGCGGTCCTTTGGATTTGGATTTGGATTTGGCAGGTTGTTCGGCAGCGGCAATATTGGTTTGCTTCGTTTCTGTGTTTTCGACTGTCATCTTGCCCTTGTTTTGCACATTTTCGTGTGTTCCCTTTTTCGAGGACTTCCGACGACGCAGGACAATGATCACAGCTACGGCGATAAGCACAACCAATACAGTGAAGGAAATACCGATGATGAGCTTCGGCTTTTTCGAAGCCTCCTGCTTGTGCAATACCTTGATTTCATCCATCATCGCGCACGCGGAACCAGACCAATCGGGATTGTCTCCCTTTTGAATAGGCCCAAGCGCAGCCTGGGAAAGCTCAGAGACATGATCCTTGTCTTTAAGCCAGTTGTCGGAATTGTTCGAGACCGCCACCACCAGCCTGCCGTCATTCGAAGCAACGGCAAGAAGAACGGTGTTAGCGGGAGGCTTGGTCGATTGCAGACTCTTCCCCGCCCATTTATCAGGATCTTTCGCCCCGTTGAAATTGGCCAAATACAAAAGCCGCACCGTGACTCCTGTTTCCTGTTTTGTAGAAGCTATTTCGTCATTGACGTGAGAGACATTGCCTCCAAGAAGATTTTGAGGATCGGTCACGTCAGCACTAATTTCGCCCATCGATTCGGTGGCAGCCTGCGCAGAGCCCGCAAAAGAAAAGAACATCGACATCACAAGCATTGAGGCGATAACAAAAATAATAGATCTGAGGAAACGCTGAAAATCGCATCGCGATTGCCGTTCAGGCTTGCCAAGCCCAGGCAATAAGCTCTTTGAGCTTTCGGCGGTATCCATAAAATGCAAAATGCTGGCTGACATATGAACCACTTTAGCGGACAGGTTCACCAATGAACTTCAAGTCCGCTAGCAACACAACGAAAAGCGCTGGCACCTCAAGAGAGATACCAGCGCTTTAAAATCCTAACGACTCCCTACAGCCTTCAAGCTTTAGGAATCAAACTCGGATCAGTAGCCCATGTCGGCGCCCTGGCCTGCGGCAGGAGCCGGCTTCGGTTCAGGCTTGTTGGCCACAACGGCTTCGGTGGTCAGGAACAGGCCGGCGATGGAAGCGGCGTTCTGGAGGGCGGAGCGAGTGACCTTCAACGGGTCGGCCACGCCTGCCTCGAGAAGATCCTCATACTTGTTGGTCGCGGCATTGAAGCCCTGGCCTTCAGGCAGTTCACGCACCTTGTTCAGCACGACATCGCCGGAGATACCGGAGTTCTCGGCGATCTGCTTGATCGGGGCTTCGATGGCACGGAAGACGATGGCGGCACCAGTGGCCTCTTCGTCGGTCAGAGCCTTGACATCAGCAGAGCCCTCAGCCTTCTTGGCAGCTTGGACGAGCGCGACACCACCGCCGGGCAGCAGACCCTCTTCGATAGCAGCCTTCGCGTTGCGGACGGCGTCCTCGATGCGGTGCTTGCGTTCCTTGGCCTCGACCTCGGTGGCAGCGCCGACCTTGATGACGGCCACACCACCGGCGAGCTTAGCGAGACGCTCCTGAAGCTTCTCACGGTCATAGTCGGAATCGGTGTTGTCGATTTCGGCGCGAATCTGGGAGACACGAGCCTCGACGTCGTCCTTGGAGCCGGCACCAGAAACGATGGTGGTTTCGTCCTTGGAAACGATGACCTTCTTGGCCTGGCCCAGCACGGACATATCGATGGAGTTGAGCTTCAGACCCAGATCATCGGAAACAACCTGAGCGCCGGTGAGGATAGCGATATCCTGCAGCATGGCCTTGCGACGATCACCAAAGCCAGGGGCCTTGACGGCGCAAGAATTGAAGGTGCCACGAATCTTGTTCAGAATCAGGGTCGGCAGCGCTTCACCGTCGACATCCTCGGCGATGATCAGCAGCGGCTTGCCGCTCTTCATCACGAGCTCGGCGATATGGACAACATCCTCCTGACTGGAGAGCTTGCCGCTCGTCAGCAGAATGTACGGATTGTCGAGCACTGCGGTTTGATCGTCATTGTTAGTGACGAAGTACGGGGAGATATAGCCCTTGTCAAAACGCATGCCCTCAGTGAACTCAAGATCGAGACCGAAGCGGTTGTTGTCCTCGACGGTCACGACGCCATCCTGGCCAACTTTGTCGAGCGCCTCGGCGATCTTCTCGCCAATCTCAGGATCGCCTGCGGAAATCGTTGCGGTAGCGGCAATCTGATCCTTGGTCTCCACGTCCTTGGCTACGGAGACAAGTTCCTTCACCACGGCGTCCGAGGCCTTTTCGATGCCACGGCGCAGAGCCACCGGGTTCGATCCGGCGACCACATTCTTCAGGCCTTCGTGCACGAGCGACTGCGCGAGCACGGTAGCGGTGGTTGTGCCGTCGCCTGCGACGTCATCGGTTTTCTTGGCGACTTCCTTGACCAGTTCGGCACCGATACGTGCGTAAGGATCTTCAAGGTCGATTTCCTTGGCGATCGAAACGCCATCATTGGTGATGGTCGGTGCGCCATAGCTCTTGTCGAGCACGACGTTGCGGCCCTTTGGTCCGAGCGTGACTTTAACAGTGTTGGCGAGTTCATCAAGACCCGCAAGCATTCCTTGGCGAGCTTCCTCGTCATATGCAATCATCTTTGCCATTGTTTCCTCCACAAGTGGCTACACAACTTATATTGACTCACCCGAAATCCTAGAAGCCGAATAACCAACCGTCAGCTGCCGATTATCACTCTCAGGCCTCGAGTGCTAATTTCAAGATTAGCACTCCCACCCGTCGAGTGCCAAAATTGATGAAATTGCGCTGTTGGCATGAAAAAGCGTAGGGCCCGATTCTTGTGAACCGGACCCTACACTAAATGTAGCTATTCGCTAGCAATCAGATCTTGGTGACAGTCGTCGCTTGCAGACCCTTCGGGCCTTGCTCAAACTCATACTCCACCTTGTCGCCATCATCAAGCTTCTTAAAGCCATCACTTTGAATAGCGGAATAGTGGACGAATACATCTTCGCTCCCGTCATCGGGGCTGATGAATCCGTAACCCTTGCCAGCATTGAAGAACTTCACGGTACCTTGTGCCATAATAACCATTCTCTCATCCGAGTAGTCACGCGAAAACAATATGAGGTACTCGGCTGATTCCGAATACCACATCACGCAACATGCTTTTACTATAGACAGAACCCCAGTCAAAAACACGCAACACGCCGAGAAAATGAACAATAAAGACACGAAAAGACAGTTAATCAATCAAAATATTGTCTTTTAAAAAGCGACTGACGCGAAAATAGCCAAATCAGTTAAGAAGCATCACGACAATGGCCTCAGGAATGCCATTGTGCTGTTCGATAGCCTGAATACCCAAAGTATTCGCGACATCCTGTGCCGTGGCCTTGTCGGCATCATTCTGATACCAGACGACCGTTGAGGCAGGAAGCGATCCCGTTGCATTGCCAGCAGTCACGCTGGTATAACCGGCCTGATCGAGCACCGCCTTCTTCTTGGCGGCATAGCCACTAGTCTGGGTCGCGTTGATCACCTGAACAGCGGTCTGCTTATTTACCTGCTGGACAGGCTGCGGGGTGGCTTGCTGCTGATTGGTGGAGGTGTCGGTGTCGGACTTGGTCTTCGTATCCTCTTTGACGACCTCTTTCTTCTTCGTCTTAGGCGCACTTACGGTCTGGGATTGACTTTGACTGTGTCCGGTAAAAGTTTTTTGCAGCTCGCCCGAATAGAAGCCCCAAACCAAAAGACCTGCCAGAATGGCCACAATAATCACAATGATGTAAGGAATCGAGCGAGAAAGCAATGAAGTATTGCCACGATGAACGCCTATAGGCCCCTTTGGCGGGTTATCGAACGCGTCCTTCTGATAAGACTCATAATTACCCCGGTCATCGCGCGCCATAATTCTCCTCTGTGTGTCCTACTACAAACAATTGATACCAACTATAGCGTCCTCCGCCGTCAAAACTTAATCTTTATTGAAAAATCTCAAAAAATAAACATACTGGCCCGATCCTAAAGTTGGTGCCATGAGCGAAACGCATGTCAAACCACTTTCACAGCTCGTAGAAGCCGGTTGGGCACAAGCCTTGGCCGACGTGGAACCGGATATCCACCGTATGGGTGACTTTCTGCGCGCCGAACACAGAGCCGGACGCCGTTATCTGCCGGCGAGTCGCAACATTTTACGAGCTTTCACTATACCCTTCGATTCAATCAAGGTGCTGATCGTCGGGCAGGACCCTTACCCCACCCCGGGCCATCCGGTAGGATTGAGCTTCTGCGTGGCCCCTGACGTTCGGCCCGTACCAAAAAGCCTGCAAAACATCTATAAGGAGATGCACGACGACCTCGGCCTTCCGATTCCGCAAAACGGTGACCTGACACCTTGGTGCAGTCAGGGGGTCATGCTGCTGAACCGTTGCCTGACCGTAGGCGTTGGCCGGCCAAACAGCCATCAGGGAAAGGGCTGGGAAAAGATTACCGATGCCGCCATCACCGCTCTGAACGCACGAAAAGACGAAAACGGCAATCCAAGGCCATTGGTCGCTATCCTCTGGGGCCGCAACGCGCAAAGTCTCGAACCGCTGCTGACCAATGCCTTCATCATCAAGTCCCCCCATCCGAGCCCACTTTCGGCCTCAAGGGGATTCTTCGGGTCACACCCGTTTTCCCGGGCGAACGCGGCGTTGCAACAGATGGGAACTACCCCAATCAATTGGGGTCTCACGTCTGGCTCGACTTTACCTTCCGCTACAATGCCTCAGACAGAGCAATAAACATCCGAATCTAGAATCTAGAATTGAAGCGTCATGCCAATTTTCCCTCCTCATCCACGTTCCTCACAGCCTGCCGAGCAACAGTCTTCCACATCCATTCCAGCCCCTTCCGCGCCGAACACAGGGGTAAGCGAAGGTACCCGTGCCAAGCAGTTGGCCGACCGTATCCGCATGCGCTTCGCACAGACGCTCATCGGACAGGAGAATCTCCGTGAAGCTCTGATCACCACCATGATTGCCGGTGGCCATATTCTTATCGAATCCGTGCCGGGACTTGCCAAGACGACCGCGGCACAGACCTTGGCGACTTCGGTCTCTGGCTCGTTCCGCCGCGTGCAGTGCACGCCGGATCTCATGCCCTCCGACCTGGTAGGCACACAGATCTTCGACTTCTCCAAGCAGCAGTTCTCCACGCAGATCGGTCCGATTCATGCCAACTTCGTACTGCTCGACGAAATCAACCGTTCCAACGCCAAAACACAATCTGCCATGCTTGAAGCAATGGCCGAAGGCGCCACGACCATCGGCGGCAAGCGCATAGCATTGCCCAAGCCGTTCATGGTCATTGCCACCGAAAACCCGATCGAAGAGGAAGGCACCTTCACTCTTCCTGAGGCTCAGATGGACCGTTTCATGATGAAAGCCGTCATGACCTATCCGAGTGCCGCTGACGAAACACGCATGCTTTCGATGCTCACCCAACGCGGAACCGATGTGGTCGACCCTACTGCCCCGGCACAAAATGCCCTGAGCATTGCTGACGTCGACTTCCTGCGTGCGGCGGCACGTCGGGTGCATGTTTCGGAAGCCATCATGAATTACGCGGTCGATCTGGTGGCCACTTCGCGCGGCGCCGGCAGCCACCCCATCAAGAACCTTGCGGCCAAAGTGCGTCTTGGTGCAAGCCCCCGCGCCTCCATTTCGCTGGTTCGTATTGGACAGGCGCAGGCGCTTTTGAACGGGCGTGACTATGTGATTCCCGAAGACGTCAAGATGTTCGTTCACGAAATCATGCGTCATCGAATTCTCCTGACCTTTGAAGCCCAAGCCGAAGGCCTGAACACCGATCAAATCATCGATTCCATTGTCGAAACGGTGCCTGTTCCATGAGTTCCGACCCACGTCAAACCTCTCCGGAGGCCAGAAAAGTGCGCAGGAAAATCGAAACGCTTTCCTCGACGCTGTCTCTGCCTACGGTACGTCGTGCCTTGGGGGTGCTCGAAGGCGAACATTCCTCGTCACGGCTTGGTGGAAACAATGATCCGATGTCCACCAGAGACTACACCTTTGAGGACGAGGCAAGGCTCATCGATTGGAAGGCCAGTGCGAAGCTGGGGCACCCAATGGTCATCGACCGCGAGCGTCTGGTGACGTCCCGAGTCCATCTGCTACTCGATAACGGGCTGGAAATGGAAGGTCGCACGTCGTCGGGGGAAAGCGCGATAGAGGTCGCCAGCAACGCCATGTGCATGTTCGCGGCTCTGAGCGCCCGGCGCCACGACAGAATCTCACTGGTATTCGGCGATAGCAAAAACATCATCCGCAAACCGTTCAAAGGCGGGCTGGCTCAATTCGAACAGGCCATCGACAACGGAGTTGGTGGAGAACAACGTCCTCCCCGCAACTTTGAAGCCTTGCTCGCCTACGCCCGAACGCTCAACGACAAAGGATCGCTGGTGGTCATCGCCACGGACGAACATGCCTTGAGCCAAGATAATCTTCATTCCTTGCGACTTATCGCGGCAATGCATCCACTGATGCTTATCGATGTAGCTACCCTGAACCCGTTCAAAAAAATCCCGTTCGGAGAAATCACGGATGGACTGAACGGACGACGAATTCCTGCATTCCTGATTTCGGAACAATCGGCGAATGCCGTGGATACGCATCGGCGGTATCTGACCGCCCAATTGCAAGAACACCTTAAAGCAAGTGGGACGACACTGATCCGTGCGGTATCCAGCGAAGACATGTTCTCCCAATTCATTCATTTGGTAAGTGTGACGTTGAAACAGACTTCGTTCGCTTCCTTCGGGCCCTCCTCCACCGTTGCGGGAGGAATGGCATGATTGTATCGATACACCTTCTGCAAGCAAACAGCGCAAACTTGGCCGAATACAAACCCGAAGGCCTGATTGCCATGCCGACGGCTCTTATTGTGGCCTTCATCGTTTTTCTCGCGGCCGCCGTCATCCTGATCATCGCGATATTGCTGCTTTCAAGGCCCAAAAAACAGATCTCCGCCAAAGTCCACGGCGCCCATAGTACACAGAACGACAAAACGGCGTGGCGTAAACGCATCAACAACATCGTAGAACGTCATATGAGGGGCGAACTGACCAGAGACGCCGCTCTGCGTGACCTGGCGCAGGTGGCGCGTGATTTCGCAGGAGTAAAAACCAACAAAGACATGAGCTCATATACCCTTGCGGACATCAATCATCTTCCCGTCTCCCAGGCGTCTGACCCGGGGATGAAACTCCTACGAGCGACGATCACCGCCCTATATCCTCCGGAATTCGCCGACGCGGAGCGCCATGCGCAGGCCCGCGCCACCACCGTGGAACAGGCCGCCGAATGGGTTTCTAACCTGATTGAAAGGTGGCGGAAATGAACCTCGAATGGCATTGGCCTTGGGCCGGCGCAATAGGGCTCGTTGCCGCAATCGTTCTCATTGCAGCATGGTTGTTCGTGTCTTCGCGACATCATAGCGACACGCCGCAGATTCCGGTCTTCGACCTCGATGAGGATCTCAATACCGAACATGTGGGCGAACTGTTCCGGCAGTGGCGCGTGTTGGGACGGGTCGCAGTGGCGGTTCTGGCCGTTTCGCTGCTGGTTTCGCTGGCCACCGTCTCAAGACCTTCCACCGTTGACGAGGCCGACGAAAGGGCCTCCAACCGCGACATCGTCCTGTGTCTGGACGTTTCCCCGTCGATGCTTTCCTACGATCATGAAGTCCTCGCATCCTATCAACGCCTTATTTCCAATTTCAAGGGCGAACGCATCGGGCTGAGCCTCTTCAACTCAACTTCACGCACGCTTTTCCCTTTGACCGATGACTACCAGTTGGCCTCCGGCCAGCTCAAATATGCCGGTGACATCCTCGGGCGAATCTCCTCGCAGGACAAGATTGACAAGACCAATGACCGCACTCTGCAAGAATTCTCCGATCTAATCGACGGCACGCAGAACCGCAAGGACCAGACCAGCCTTATCGGTGATGGCTTGGTCAGCTGCGCTGCAATGCTACCCGGCTTCACGTATGGCAAGACGGGCCGTTCTCAAAGCGAGGCCGAGAAAGCGTCCATCGTGCTGGCAACCGATAATTTTTCCGGCAAATCTACCTATACGTTGAGATCGGCCTTGGATCTGACACATAAGGCAGGCATCGTGGTCGATGGATTGTATGCAGGCCCTGCAAGCAGCGAGAACGACGCTTCAACCATCGAGATGCAACGTGACATCACCTCACACGGCGGTTCGTATTTTTCCGTCCATTCGGGCAAACCGATAGACAATCTCGTGCAGGCGATTGAAAAACGAAAGAACCGTGACGAAGAGAAAATCCGTAAGGCCGCTTTGGTGGATGCCCCCGGCTGGTGGACATTGGCATTGGCGCTTCTGGTGGCTCTTTGGATAGGCTTTGCTTGGAGGCTCAAACGATGAACCTCGACAATCTTATGAACTTACGCTTCAACCCTGCTCTTGGATGGCCCGTCGGCATTGCCGTCGCGGCGATCATGATCGGTTTTGCCATTGCTGTTGTTGTGGTTCACCGCCGTAGGAAAGGCGAAAGCGACGAAACCGTGTGGGCCTGCGTCCGTCGTTGCGCCATCTGCATCATCATCGCGATTCTGGCGTTGACCCCTTCCACAATCGCCAGCACGACAAGCAGAGCGGTGAACACCACCGATGTCGTTATCGCCACCGATGTGACCGGCTCGATGGCCGTTGACGATGCGCAATATGGAAGCACAAAAACGATGACAAGACTGGATGCGGCCAAGAAGGCCATTGACGACCTGACCGGAATCTACGACAATTCCAGCTTTGCAGCCGTGCATTTCGGCGCAAGCGCGACGTTGGATGTACCCTTGACACCCGATATCGGAGCCATCCGGAACTGGGCCACAGGGCTCAAGACGGAACCGACCGCGGTATCCGCCGGATCCAATCTGGATGCTCCCATCGACCCGTTGCTGGTGACGCTCAAACAAATGCGCGCCGCGCATCCACACGACAAAATCGTTCTGTATTACATATCAGACGGAGAACAGACTTCTGCTAAACCGCGACGCACTTTCTCGTCACTTCGACAGTATCTCGACGACGCCTTCACCCTTGGCGTCGGCAGTGAAAAAGGCGGTCAGATCCCCGAAGTCAACGCAGGGACCAGTGATTCTTCAAGCGATCAAACCGATACCAACGACCACGGCTGGGTAAAAGACCCCGCCACTGGTCAGCCCGGAATCTCGAAAATGAATGAGAAAAACCTGACGAATATCGCCGATGAAATGAGCGGTAAGTGCATCGTGCTCGATAGCGCACACAAACTCGACAAGTCCTCAGTGGCCGCAGTATCCAAGCACTTCAGAACTGTCGACACCCCCAAACAGCGTGAACGCGTGATGCCGGTGGTCTGGCCCTTCTCCATAGTCTTGGCCCTTCTTTTAGCCATGGAAATGGGCAGCTGGCTGGTGAATTCAAGGAGGCTGCTGTGAAGAAGAACAGGAATGAAATCCAAGCCGCTCCTTCGCCTCCCGCCGCGCTTACAACACCGACCGCACTGGCCAAAGCAGCCAAAAAACACAAAAACCAGCGTAAGGCAAGTCCTTCAGAAAGCTCTCAAATAAAAGATGAGAAACGCCAGGCCATGGTGTCATTGCCGGTTCGAATCGCCATGGGTGTGATTGCGGTCATCTTCCTTGTCATCGCCGGAGCGCTACTGGCAAACATGACGGCCATCGACACATACAACCAAGCCACGGCTTCGCTTAACGCCAGCATCGAATACTCCAAGAAGCCCAATGCCGATCCACAACGGGTCAAGGCACAGCTCGACCAGGCCAATGCCCAATTCCAACAGGCCCGTCGCATGGGGATACTTCTGACCCCAAACACGAAGCAACTCATCAATGTCAACAGCGACATTTCCAGCAAACTCACCACTTCCACCGAGCACAAAATATCCAATACCAGCGGCGATGGGAACACAACCAAAGGCAAAGGAAACAAAAAAGGATCACAATCATCCAATTCCGGCAACAACAGCACCCAAGGGCTGACCGATGAGCAACGCAAGCAGGTCGAGGAAACGCTCAAGGCCAATCAGCCCAACGGAGCAGTAAACGGCGACAAGAAAACCCCGACGAAAAGCGATGACAGCACCAACGTCAAACCGTGGTGAAGATGGTCGTTGCAGACAACGGGTTGCGCTAAGGTAAGGGCTTATGCAGCTGACCCAAATTTTACCGGCAATCGCGTTGACTTCACTGGACGGACGTTATCATAAGCAGACCGTCCCACTTGTCGAATACCTGAGCGAACCGGCATTGAACCGCGAACGCATCACCGTCGAGATCGAATGGATGATTCTCCTGGCCAATGGCTTCGATGGCAACGGCAACAGGCCGGTTCTCGAGGGCATTAAACCGCTTACGGACGCTGAAATCAGATATCTGCGTTCCATTCCTGAAGTTTTCGGGGCAGAAGGCATCGCCCGGCACGCAGCTTACGAGGCGAAGACGCATCATGACGTCAAGGCCGTCGAATATTACATCGACGACGAGCTGGACCGTGCATCAAGCGTTCTCGTGGCCAATACGCAACTACCGAACCTCAAGACCTTGGTACATTTCGCCTGCACCTCAGAAGACATCAACAACCTGGCCAATGCCCGTTGTGTCAAGAAGGCCATAACCCTAGTCTGGCTTCCCAAAGCCCGAGAGCTCACAGATTTCCTGGCATCCAAGGCCGAAGAGTTCAAAGACCTGCCAATGCTCGCATTGACCCACGGCCAGCCAGCCACACCTACGACGCTGGGCAAGGAACTGGCGGTTTTCGTCCACAGGCTTAATCGTCAGTTGAAGCATATCGGAAATCAAGAATACCTGGGCAAGATCAATGGCGCCACCGGCACATTCGGCGCTCATACCGTGGCTTGCCCCAATGCCGACTGGCTCGCCATCTCGCGTGAATTCGTGACCAACCGCATGGGGCTGACATGGAACCCACTGACCACCCAGATCGAAAGCCACGATTGGCAGGCCGAACTCTACGGCACCATCAGCCACACCAATCGCATCCTGCACAACCTCGCTGTGGACATCTGGATGTATATCTCCCGCGGTGTCTTCGCCCAGGTTCCGGTAAAAGGCGCGACCGGATCGTCGACCATGCCGCACAAGGTCAACCCAATCCGTTTCGAGAACGCCGAGGCGAATCTCGAGCTTTCCTGCTCATTCCTCGACACGCTTGCCAGCACTTTGGTCGAAAGCCGCTGGCAACGCGACCTCACGGATTCCACCACGCAGCGCAATATCGGCGCAGCACTCGGTTATTCGCTTCTCGCGCTTGACAATCTGCTCGGCGGGCTCAAGTCCATCCATCCCAATTTTGATGTCATCGCACGCGAGCTTGACGAAAACTGGGAAGTGCTCGGCGAACCCATACAGACTGCCATGCGAGCTCAGGAATTCGCAGGACGCAAGGGCATGGAACGTCCGTACGAGAAAGTCAAGGAACTGATGCGCGGCAAAAGCATATCCAAAGCCGATATCGAGACGTTCATCGATTCTTTGGACTTCGACGAGGCAACAGCCGCCCGCTTGAAAGAGCTCACCCCGCAGACGTACACAGGTCTAGCCGCACGACTCGTAGGTTTTGACAGGCAATGAGTGACAAAACGCCCTCTTCATCAGTCCCGGAGGGATCTTCTTCATTAGCAACCGATCCGGCATCAGATTTTTCAGGACTGACGCCGGATTCCGTCAAACCTGTTGATTCACCTACGTCAGAGATGCCAAGCCACCATCCTGGGATTGACATCGATGACGTCGCTCCCCAGCGAGCACACAATGCCAACGATCTGCTCCATGCTGTCGGAGCGCTGATACTCGCGGTCGTTGTCATCGTGTTCGCCACTTATCTGCACGGCATCACAGCCGGTGTCGAACACGACGCCAAAACCGCCGGACAGGCCTTCACTTGGTTGATGGACCTACCATTTTCCATTCTTCAACAATTCCTGAGCTTCGCCATCATTATCAGTGTGCTGATTCACCTGCTCATCAACAGGGAATGGTTCCAGTCCGCAGTCTCGGTCGTGGCGCTGTTTTGTGGATACGCCTTCATTCTCGGCCTCTCCTTTGTGCTGGCTCATCTGGGAGTACCAGCGTTGATAGATGCTCTGCAATCCAGTGAGGGCGCAGGGCCGGCGATGCTGCCAGACTTCTATGCCGGCATCGGCGCGTTTCTGACCGTGGCCGGGCCGAAACGTTCCCGCTCTTCGGTCAAATGGAGCTGGAATACGCTCTTTATCACTGCAACCGTGTTCATTATCGTCTCGTGGCATTCGGTCGCCGGCACTATTGTCTCTTTCGCCGTGGGACGCATTATCGGGCTGATATTGCGCTTTGCGATGGGGACCAGAACACAAGGACTCTGGGGATCGGGAATCGTTCAGGCAGTGGGCAACATCGGCCTGCGCCTTATCGAGCTGCACCGACGTGAAGACGACAACGAAACCGGAGCCCTCAGAACTCGGCTTGATGACGATCTTATCGAAAACTCACGTATTTATGACGCAAAAGACGAACAGGGCAAGCACTATATCATCTCCGTACTGGATTCCCTGCCACACGCCGCCGGATATCTGAACCAACTATGGCAGGGCCTGCGGTTCACCGGCGTCGCCACACGTCGCGACCGTTCCGCAAGCGATGCCATCCATCACCATTTCTCGATGCTGCTCGGGCTCAAATCATGTGGTCTAACGACACCTACTCCCTACGGGGTGATGGACAGTGAAGAATCCTCACTGCTCGTGTTGGATGTCGACGATACCCCAAGCCCAATCGAGCTCGACAGCCTCACCGAAAACGAAATGGTCGATTATATGGGTTACCTCGCCAAGGCGAACAGGAGAGGCTACACCCACCGACGTATTACACCTGATACGCTGGCCGAGATCCATGGCGAGCACGTCATCGTAGGATGGCAGAACGGCGACTACGCCAGCGGAAGCACCAATCTGGCCATGGACAAGGTTCAGCTCCTGGTGTTGCTCGCCACGCTGAGCAATCCTCAACTGGCCATCGAAGCAGCGTTGAAGGTATGGGATCGACAGACTTTGATCTCTCTGGCACCTTTCATCCAGAAAGTCGCCATTCCCTCGGCCACCAAAAACCTCCCCAGTTGGACCAAACAGCTGCTTGGCGAAGTGCGCAATGGGGTGAATGCGCTCGATCCTCACGATGAGGTCGAAGCCGCCGAACCGGTGACGCTGGCACGTTTCAACGTCAAATCGTTCGTCTCCATCACGTTGCTCATCATCGCTGTCGCGGTTATATTCACCCAGTTGAGGCCCAACGAGGTCATCAATGCGGTCCGACATGCCAATCTCGCTTGGGCACTGGTCTGTCTCCTACTCTCGATGCTTGCATGGGTGGGCTCGTCAATCACTCTCGGTTCGTTCATGGACAGTGGGAAACGGCACCCCTTCGACCTGTTCTGTTCGCAGGCCGCATCCGGTTTCACTGCGGTTTCTATGCCTGCCGGTGTAGGCCCCGCGTTCGTCAACCTTCAGTTCCTGCGCAAGAACGGTTACAAGAACACCGCGGCCACCGCCATCATGTCCGTGACTTGGGTGGTGCAGGGTTTGACCACAATCGTCCTGCTCCTGATCATGGGTTTGTTTACCGGACGAAACATGCTTTCTGGCATGGTGCCGACCAACACACTAGTGGTGGTCATTGGTGCCATAGTGCTCTTGTTGTGCCTGTGTATGGCTATTACACCAATTCGGCGCATGATTGTCGACAAATATCTGCCTATCCTCCGTTCCTATGCCCACCAATTGGTTGAGGTCCTTACGCAGCCACAAAAACTGGCCATCGGTATTTTCGGAGCACTGATTTTGAATATCGCCACGGGTCTTGGTTTCTGGGCAGCGCTGATGGCATTCGGCACATCGTTTAATCCATTGGAGACCATCTTCGTCTTCCTTTTGGCCAATACGCTCGGCAGCGCGATGCCCACCCCCGGCGGATTGGGAGCGGTGGAAGCGGCATTGACTTTTGCGTTCACATCCGTAGGTGTGCCGCCGGCAGTTGCATTGAGCGCCACTTTGCTCTATCGTGTCGGCTTCTACTGGCTACGCATCCCCATCGGAGCCCTGGCGATGAAACGACTTGACCACCGCAACCTGCTTTGAACGCTGTGAGATGGAGATTTTTCATCATTTTGGAAATGTCAACAGAGACGTGCAGCAGAGCCGAAAATCACAGCCTGAAGTGCATTCGGATGATTTTTCATCGAAATACACTAAAAATGACCTCTGCAAGACCCCAAATCTTTACAAATCGACGAAAAAACTACCGTAATCCGCGGTATTTGGCGAGACTTTGAGCTAGAATGAACTACTGAAACGTGGCTTTCAGCAAACAGAAAGCCCCTAATCAAGAAGGATTCTTCATGGCATACAACAAGTCTGATCTCGTTTCGAAGATTGCACAGAAGTCCAACCTGACCAAGGCTCAGGCCGAAGCGGCCGTCAACGCCTTCCAGGATGTGTTCGTCGAGGCAATGCAGTCCGGCGAAGGCCTGAAGCTGACCGGTCTTTTCTCCGCTGAGCGCGTTCGTCGTGCCGCTCGCACCGGCCGCAACCCGCGCACGGGTGAAACGATCAAGATTCCGGCATCCTACGGTGTCCGCATCTCCGCTGGCAGCCTCCTTAAGAAGGCCGTTGCCTCCAAGTGAGACAATCATAGGGTCATTTGATCTTCCAAACCTCCGATTGAAATTTAACCGGAGGTTTTTTCATGCGTTTTTCACATGTTGAAGGTTATAAAGCCTACGGGATAGTATATAGACGGCAAAAAAGAAAACAGGCAGGTAGATATGACGACTAATCCAAGGGCATTGGCGCTCAAAGTGGCTCAGGTGACACAGGATGCCGGCAAACACGCACTTCACGATCAGATTAATCCCCAGGATTTTGCGGAATTCGAAATTCCGTCGACTTTCAGGCAGCTGGGGAGCACCATCGACAAGAAGCTCATCGCTTTCATCGAAAACCGTCTCAACTATCTTGAACCATATGACGGCATGTGGCGCGACAGGCCGGAACATGCCAAACCAGGCGACCGTTTCTGGTGTGTTGGTCCAATCGACGGGGCTATCAATTTCCGACGAAATATGTCGGAATGGACTATCACCGTCTCGCTGTTCGAATTCAATGACGAAGGTTCTGCACAGCCGATTCTGGGCGTTGTTCATGCTCCGGCACTCGGACTCACCTATCTGGCGGCTGAGGGGCAGGGCGCCATCCGCATCCGTCGCACACCGATCGGAGAGAAACGTGGAAAGGTGCTCCCTTCGACGACCAGCAGCCTGACCGGTTCCGTCGTGAGCTTCGGCATGTCCCATGTCCCCGCGGAATCCGAACGGGCATTCAATGTCCTAAGCAAAATCGCCGGCAAACCCGCCGACGTCAAACGCATCGGCCCCGTCTCGCTCGACCTGTGCAAAGTGGCAGACGGTACTTATGACGCCTATTTCGAGCCCCATCTGCATCGTTGGGACATTCCCGCGGTCTCGGCCGGTACCGTCGTGGTGCGTCAGGCACAAGGCAAGGTGAGCCGTTGGAACGGCAAACCTATCCACTGGCGAAGCGAGAACGATATCGTAGCCACCAACGGGCCGATTACCGATGATCTCAAGCCATACCTCGTCAACCTCGCCTATCCGCTCCAGTAAGCGAGCAAAAAACATCAAGTGCCGCTTCCTTGAATCGATAGGTGCAGAGGCGAATATCAGTCAATGAACAAGGCGAGGTGCTCGATGACACTTGCGCTAAAGTGAATAAAGAACCATCAATTTTAGGCAACTTTCACAGCACGATTGTGCTTTTGTTGTCTGGTATAAGGAGAGACATGGCACAGCAGTTTGCACAACAGCAGCATCGTAGCGAAGAGCCTCAATCGCAAGCCCAAGACGAAACCCAAAAGACCAACAAATCCCAAGAGCAGGAAGACGCCTTGGATGCCGTACTTGACGATATTTCCTCGACGTTGGAAACCGATGCGGAAACCTACGTTTCGAGCTTTGTGCAGAAAGGCGGCGAGTGATGCCGCAGCTGCGTGACAGCAGCAATCAAGGACCCGGCAATCGCACGTCGCGCTCCCCCGAATACGATTCGTTCCACCGTATTTTCGGCATTGAAACCGAATACGGGGTCTCGGTGACCGGGGCGAATCAGCCTTGCGACCCCGGTCAGGTTGCGATGATGATGTTCGCGCCGATACTTTCACGTTCGAGGTCGACTAACACATACTTGGAGAATGGCTCACGGCTGTATCTTGACGTTGGCTCCCACCCCGAGTATGCCACGGCTGAGGCACGCGACCCAGACTCAGCGCTGACGCAGGATCTGGCCGGTGAACAGATTATGCGACGTCTCGCCATCGGCGCGCAGGAACGGCTGCGCAAGACGCATGGCGAACATGCCGCCATCCACCTGTTCAAAGACAATGTGGACTCGGCCGGCCATGCATTCGGCTGCCATGAGAACTATCTGGTGCGGCGTTATGTTTCTCTACCCATCATCAAGGCACAGTTGCTGCCATTTTTGGTAACCCGCCAGCTCTTCACTGGTGCCGGAAGAGTGACGGAAACCGGATTCGAAATCACGCAACGCGCCGCATTCCTCGACGAAGGGGTATCTTCCTCCACCACCCGTTTCCGACCGATGGTCAACACACGCGACGAGCCACATGCCGACCCGGACGAATTTCGCAGACTTCACGTCATCATCGGCGATTCCAACCGCTCGCAGTGGGCAACCAAGATGAAACTGGCCACCACTCATCTGGTGCTTTGTGCCGTCGAATACGCGGCGAAACATGATACTGCCTCAGGATTCGAATGTTGTACTCTTATCGATCCAAGCGGCTCGAACAAGGCGATGAGTGCCGACCTGAGCTGTGGAAAACCGGTAATGAAAGTCGAAGATCCTGACTCATTCCGGTCGAAACAGCAAAAGCTTGGGCTGAAACCTTCAGTTTCGAGTGGCGAAATTCATTCAAACCTTGTCACCGCTTTGGAAATCCAATACCTGTATCTCTATGTTGTTTCACGATTTGTTGAATCTCATCACGATGAAATCGAGCAATCTCTGCCGAACACCGACTGTGACGATATCCTGCGTGAATGGAAGCAGGCACTTGATGCCTTGTCCGCCAATGATTTTGCAACACTTTCCAATCGTGTCGATTGGGTCGCAAAGTACCAGCTTCTGAACAAAATGAAAGAACGCAACCCTTCACTTTCGTCTGCACGGGCGCGGCAAATCGATATGAACTACCACGACATTGTCAACGGAAGCATTTATCCATCGTTGGTTGGTCATGGATTGATGGAAACGTTGGTAGACGATGACGCTGTCGAATATGCCATCGAAAATCCACCAGAAGACACTCGGGCGACATTGCGCGGTGGCTTCGTCCATCAGGCTTTGGCCGCAGGTGCCACATTCAGCTGTGATTGGACGCATCTGAAAACGACAGCTCCAACCCGTCACGAAGCCGAACTCATCGATCCGTTCGCCTATATGCCCGATGCGGATTTTCAGCAGCTTATTGCAAATCTATAAGTTCGCCTGCTTTGCGAGCCGTTGTAGAGTCTGTGCGGCGGACTCGTGGTGGGACTCGGAATAGGCGAGCGACTGCTCACAGGTTCTTTTGGGCCACCGGGCGGAATCAGAGATGTCGAGTGAAAAAAGATGGGCGGACGAGCGGGCCATTCGGTTGCCTTCCGAATCCGTCGTATAGTCGGCGGATTGGTTGTCCTCGTCGCCTTTATTTTGCGATACGGTGAGATGCGACCAAGACGCGGCGACTACCTCCTTCGGGAAACGCATGATGATTTCGGCACGCAGCCAGGCACGGGTGTCTTCCGGAGGCTTTGAGACGGCACGCTGCACCTCAACGTCAGCTTGGCCTTGACCTTCGTTCGGGCTTAGCGGCACACGCTCGGTCTGGGATTGCAGACGCGAGAACACCGAGCGTGAGGGGTCCAACGCGGCCCAGCTCAGGTCCAGTGCGGCCAGCTTAGGGTTGGACCAAGCGGTATCGGTTTTGCGGCGCAGACGCTCAAGCAATTGCCATTTGAGTAGCCATTCTAGGCGCGAACCTTCGTCGGCCATCCTAAGCCTCTTGTCATCGTTGGCATGACGCACCGCAGCCACATCCATCAACGCCTGCTGCCACATCACCATGATGCGTTTGGTCGGCTCATCGGGCCACAACGGTTCTCCTCTGCTGTCGCTTCCGTATGTCGCCGCACCTTGTGCGGACACTGCCGAAAGCAGACGCACCTGAATTTGCCAGGCAGTCGTGCCTCCACCTTTTTCAATCGGCAAATGAGCGGCCAATGTCAAATCATGTGAGACCGTGTGCATCGCCTCCACCGGATCGACCAGATGCAAATCCGCAAGCAAGCCGTCAAGGTCGCATGCGGAATCATCGGTATCGGCGCGTTCGAGCAACCACAGCACCATGCTGGTCGTGCCCAGCTTGAGGACCTGTGGCACGTCCATGCGGTTGGCATCGCCGACGATGACGTGCAGTCGGCGATAGTCGCCGGTGACGTGGGATTCGTCGCGGGCATTGACGATCGGACGGTCAAAGGTGGTCTGCAAGCCGACGATGGAATGAACGTAATCAGCGCGCTGGCTCAACTGGTAACCGGCTTCCTCGCTCTTTTCGCCGATGCCGACACGGCCCGAACCCGTGTATATCTGACGTGAAATAAAATGCAAAGTCATCAACGCAGCCACACGGTCGAACGGAACCTTTCGCAGCATCATATAGTTTTCGTGCGTTCCCCAGCTCGCGCCTTTCCCATCCACGTTGTTGCGGTGCAGGACGATATGGGACCCTTTACGTTCATTGACTGTTTGTGCTGCCTGAAACATAATTCGGTCACCGGCATGGTCGTAACACACGGCCTCAAACGGATCCATCGTCTCCGGTGCCGAATACTCGGGATGCGCATGGTCGACGTAGATGCGACCACCGTTGGAGGCAATGACGTTGACAATCTGCCGTTGTGGCTCGTCGGTCAGCATATCAGGCCGTGCGGCGGCACGAGGCAGACGGGTGCCGCGAGCATCGTTCAAGGGGTCTTCTTGCCGGTAATCCCAGCGGATATGCTGCGTTTCGGGATTCGCGGCACCGCTGACCACATCGAATGAAAGCTGAACCGGGTTATAACGGTCAGCTTCAAGGTCCGAAACCGCATATTCCGTCTCGGTTCCCATCATCCTGCGTACACTCATCGTCTCACTGCCTGCTTTTCAATAATAGATTATTCAGCGGGTCGGATACGTACCGCATGGCCGCCGGCGATACCGTTGATCTTCGACCACTGGACCGGATCAGAATCCATGACGGAATCACTGGTCTCCTCGAACTCGTCATCAACGGCACGAAGCACCGCATCCGCCCCGATTTTCATCGGACTGCCGAGTGTAATCGAGTCCTTGACGGCGTGGGTCTTGACACGGTCGACAATGTTCTTGAGCATCGCCCCACACATCACATCGGCCAAGATGACCCTCGACCAACGACCCTGATCGTCACACACATCGCAGATATGACGCTGGGGACCATCGGCGTAGACACTGTCGACCAGAACTCTGGTCAGAGTTTCGGCATTTTGGCCTGATTCATACGGCAGATTGCTCGTAAGATAATGCGATACAATCTGCGCCGCAGCCTCTTTGCCCGGCCGGTCGATGCGAATTTTGACATCAAGGCGACCGGGACGCAATACAGCTGGATCGATCATATCGACACGGTTCGAAGCACCGATGACCATGACATTGTCAAGGCTTTCCACACCGTCAAGTTCGGCAAGGAACTGCGGGACAATGGTCGTCTCCACGTCGCTGGAAACACCGGAACCACGGGTACGCAGCAACGAATCCATCTCGTCGATGAAAACGATGACGGGTTTGCCTTCGGCTGCGCGGGTACGCGCCCGTTTGAAAATCAGGCGGATGAGACGTTCCGATTCCCCCACGTACTTATTCAGAAGTTCCGGACCCTTCACCGAAAGGAACACTCCGTTTTCGGCATTCCCACCAGACAACGCGTTGGCGACGGCCTTGGCGATAAGCGTCTTGCCATTGCCGGGAGGCCCGTATAGCAGTACACCCTTCGGCGGACGCAGGTCATAGCGTTCGAAAAGCTTGCGGTGCAGGAACGGCAGCTCGACGGCGTCCTTGATGCGTTCGATTTGCGAGTCCAATCCGCCGATGTCGCCGAAAGTCGCATCCGGAGTTTGCTCCAGCACCAGATCGGTGGCGTTCTCGACCGGCAGCACTTCCAGCGCCAGACGTGCCATACCGTCAACCAGTACCCGCGCGCCCGGCTCGATGGTGACATCCGCGAGCGCACTCGCCCGTTCAATCAACGTAACATTGCCTGACTCGTCGGCAACCATCAGCCGCGCATCGTCCAACACCTGCTTGACAGAGCGAACCAGTCCGGATATCTCGAGCCCCCGTTGTTCGACCAGAACCATATTCTCGTTCAAAAGCACGGTTCTGCCGCCGACCAGACGAGAGGCGGGCACATTGGAGGCCACAGGCACGATCAAGCGGCGGTTGCCGGAAAGCACTTCGGCCAAGGCATGCTGCACACCCTGTTCATCGGTGCTGCAAGAATCCACCCGAACCATGGTCGCAAAGTTCAGTGGAGGTGCGGCCATCAGACCAAGCTGCGACTTCGCTTTCTGCAACTCCTTGCCGGCCCGCGTCAGGGCTACGGCCAGCGCATGGTTCTTGGCCCGCAGGTTGTCGTTTTCCCGAACGAAATCTTCGAGGGTCTGGCCATTGGCGGTATCCGAATCGGAACCACCTTTCACGGCAGCATTTTCGATATTCTCCGCATTGTTGACCTTGGATGAATTGCCTGTTCCGTTTTTGCCGGACACTTGGACGTTGCCGTCCTGCTCGCCATTGCTCATCACAAATCCACTTTTCTTATCAATCCCGCTTAGAGTCAATCCACATCAAGCGGCACGCGGTGGGTCGGTGCCGGATAACGTTTGTCAAGCTGCGCCAGGTCATCGTCGGTCAGTTCGATACTGGCCGAAGCGATATTGGCACGCATATGCTCGGGATTCGAGGTCTGCGGAATAGCCAATGTATTGCCGTCCCGCACTGCCCAGGCAATCAGGAGTTCATAGGTGGAAACGCCGTGACGCTCAGCTACCTGACGAACAGTGGCATCCTGCAGCATACTGGTCTTCAAATCGTTGGCGAGGCCGCCGACCGGACTGTAGGCGATCAGTGGGATATGGCGCTCTCGCTGCCACGGCAGCAGATCGTATTCCACGCCGCGCGACTCAATATTGTACAGGTCTTCGTTTGCAGCGACATTGCCACCGGCGGGAAGGGCCACCAGTTCCTGCATGTCCGGAATATCGAAGTTCGAAACGCCCCAAGAACGAATTTTGCCGGTTTCGCGGAGTCTGTCAAGTTCGGCGACAGTTTCTTCAAGGGGGATCGAGCCACGCCAATGGTAAAGATACAGGTCGAGATGGTCGGTCTGGAGCCGTTTCAGGCTGGCATCAAGATGCTGTTCCATCGCCGTCTTGGAGGCATTGTCCGGTTTTATTTTTGAAATGAGGAAAATATCATCGCGGTTGAACGGCTTGAGCGCCTCGCCCACCAGTGTTTCGGATTTTCCGTCGCCGTACACCTCTGCGGTGTCGACAGCCCTCGCTCCGGCTTCGATGCCGGTTCGAATCGCCGCGACCTCTTCATCGTGCTTTTCCGCATCATTGCCCATGTGCCACGTGCCGATGCCGACTGCCGGCACAGTTTGTCCTGCAATGTTCAGTTTGCTCATAGCATGCCTCCCTTGTGCATATCCACCTTAAATATGGTGTCCGTTTTGCTTCTGCCTTGCCAGTTTAGCGGCACTCAGTAACAGGGATAGCACATAGAAAGGCATTCCAGTGTGTTTGGTTCGCAAAAACGATGCAGCCTTGATGAACGAAAACAATATGACATACAATGAAATCAGCAATCTGTTTCCGCAAGGAATTCATATCGTCCGACACGATTTCAGTGCCATCCCGATTATGTTTCAATACCTTTCGGGTACCTTGTATTAGTCTACATAGGCATCAGCAGAGAGGCGAGCGCCACGGGCCCAATCAGCGGCCCGCATGGCTTTCTTGCCCTGAGCCTTGACTTCTTCAAGTTCAAGGGGGGCGGTGGCGGTTCCTATCCACACATGCTTTTTGGTACTTGCCAGCATACCCGGTCCAAGGTCGACGGGAACCTGCGGGTCATCGGTATCGGCTGGACGCGCCTTCAACACGTGGAACGGTTCGGCGTCGCCCATATCACGTTCAGCGTTCAAAGAAATCCTGCCTGTATCGGGCTGTGCAGACGGATTCGAAGCGTCTGCCACACCTTGTGGATGCAGCATGCACCATGCACCCGGTTCAGGGGTGCAGGCCCGTATTTGACGGTCGGTGGCAAAAACCGGCACATCGAAACGGATGCGCGCATCGTCATGCGTAATCTTTTTTGCGACTTCATAAGCACCTTGCGGTTGCTCCTGAAGCACGATTCGTCCCTCGGCCATCGCTGTCAGTGCCGAGGCCAAGAGATGGGAACCATCCTCGGCAAGTCTGGAAAGGATGTCTCCGGAAGTGTCGTGTGCGCCGATTTCACAGGTCGATTGCGCCAGAATCGGGCCGGTGTCCATCCCTTTGGTCAGTTTGAAGACAGTGGCGCCAGTAATCGTGTCGCCCCGCCAAACGGAACGCTGCACCGGGGCCGCGCCACGCCACTGCGGCAACAATGAGAAATGCAGATTGTACCAGCCCATCGGCAACGCACCCAGCACGTCTTCCTTAAGGATTTTTCCGTAGGCGACCACCGCCCCAGCCTCGGCACCGGTGGCCTTGAGTTCGCTGATAAATGACGGCTCTTTCGGATCACATTCCAGAACCGGAATGTCAAGGTTCAAGGCAGCCTCTTTGACTGGGCTCGGCGTCAGCTTCCGCCCGCGGCCTTGGGGCGCATCAGGCCTGGTCAGCACGGCGACGACCTCGAAATGCTCCTTGTCTTCGGCCAACTGGCGCAACGCGGGAACCGCCACATCCGGAGTTCCTGCAAACAACACTTTCAACATAGATGTTCCTTTGTTCCAATCGAGAATCGATAATCGAAATTCTGCATAAACCAATAAGGTAGAAAAGCATCATCAGATACCATAAACCAGTAGAACCGCCAAAATGAGGTCAGTGCGCTGCTCGTATCCTATCAGTCCAAAACGTGCGCGCCTCAGCCCTGGATACCGGGAATATCGATACCCTCTTGCCTCAGCAATGTCCTCAGTTTGTAGGAGTCATTGAATCTCACAGCGCGCACACCCGCAGAGTTGGCACCAACGATGTTCATCGCCTTGTCGTCGACGAACAGGGCAGTATCGGCGGGGATGCCGAAACGTTTCAACGAGTATTCGAAAATGTCGCGATGCGGCTTGCGCAGCTTCACATAGCCAGAGACCACGGCATCGTCCAGATCGCTTAAAATCGGGTACATTTTCTTAGCCGTTGGGAATAGTTCGGTCGCCCAATTCGACAACCCCCACACGCCGATACCTGCGGCCTTTAGATCGTTGACCAAAACGCGCATGCCTTCGACAGGGCCAATCAGAGAGTCTTCGAAGTTGCGGTAATAATAATCCATCATTGTCGCCCATGGCTCGCCATACTTCCCGCGAACCCAAGTCACTGCCTCAGCCGAGGAGTCGCCGACATCCATTGCGTCGCTGGCATCGTAGAAACCCGAAACGTTGTTGTCGAGGAACCTGTCGGTCAGCTCCCGCGAATATCGCGGCAACATGACCGCCTGCGGGTCCCATTTCACCAGCACATTGCCAAAATCAAAGATCACGTTTTCAATCGGCTTGCCGTCGGCACCTTTCGCCGCATCCTCCGACTTGATTACGTTGTAATCCATTTCCGGTTCGCCCGGCCAGCCTTTCATGGTTCCTCCTTGGAAAACACTTGATATCGTGACTATTCCCATGCTTTCATGGAACAACGACGAAACGAAAATACGATCTCTGCAGGCTAGATAAGATCTTTCGGGTCGAGCTGGAATCGCAATTCTCCCGGCGTTCGCGTAGCAACATGACGAGCCGCTTCGGCATGCAGACGCTTGGCCAATAGCGCACGCTGACGCTGTGAAACGCGGACAACGGCCTTGACACGATCCTGCGTCGCCTCCAATTCGCGGGCATCCACCGTTTTGGGCTGCGGGATAGGGACAGGTCCGAGCACTGCCGGAAGATCTCCTTCCTCGGTGCTGACCGAGCTCAAGTCTGCGGTCAACGCTCCTATGTTATTCAGCGTTTCCATCACCGCGTCCCTGCGTCCCCATACGCAAGCCATGGCGAAAACGGGAGTAAGTCCGGTTTCGGCACGTTCGTCAAGCTCTCTGGCGGCGAGGATACGCGAATCCCATTGCTTCAGCGATTCTGCGATTGCAGGGTCGGTTTCGCCAATCAGGAGAACCTGCCCTCCTTCTTTGCGGCAGGCACACATCGCAGCGGCGCGCATCCACGCGGTGAGCGCATCGATTCGCGCATCCACTCCCGGGGCATAGAGGCTGGTCCAGGCGTCAAGGATGGCCACGGCCTGATAATGACCGATGCCACCATCTTCTGTATGTACGCGCGGTTCGGCTTCCGGCGTGGCGATGACGATCAGCGGGCGGTCCGGCACCCATTCGACGATGCCGCCCCGCTGGCTTGGGCTCGAAAGCACCATCGGGATATCGCGGAACAAGTGCTGCAGTTGTGAGGCGGTTCCGGCAGCGCCGACACGCACAACACTCATCCGTTTGCCGTGGCAATAAGGACATGTCCAATCGCTGGCCGGAGCCCCGCACCAGCGGCATCGCGGCGCATCCCCAAGCACTTGCTGCAACGGGCCGGTGCAACGTGGGCAGCGGGCCTGACGATGGCAACGCGCGCAACTTAGGGCCTCGGCGATACCGTCGTGCGGAATGGAAAAGAGTATCGGGCCGTTTTCCAAGGCTTGTGAAAGAACCCGGACTGCGGTATGCGGCACACGAGCGCCGATGGACGGGTCGGCCAGACGTGCCAATTCGTCGCGGTTGAGCCATCGAACCCACGGCGAGAGATCCTCGAGAACAGCCGGCAACGGATGCACTGCCATACTGAACCCGCTGACTGGAGTCTCGCAGACTTGTACGCGACAGGTAGGCTCCGTGGAGAATATCGCGTCATTAGTTTGCGCCTGAGTCTGTATTTGTTGAGACTCTATGCTGTTCACGTTTTCTTGAGAATGGTTGGCATCGTCAAGCGGATAGGTCTCACCCGTTTCCAATACCGGTTCTGGCGGATTTGTATCGGTTTCAGATATTGGATGAGCATCATCACCGGTATTTTCGTTTTCCGCGACATCAGGCTTCGCATTCACGGCATTGATGTGCCTATCAGCAGCATTGCGTAAATTCCCGCTCACTTCCCACTCGCTGGTTGCGCTGCGGGCGTTGGCCATGGCTATGAACGTGCCTCCGTGAAGCTTGGCACGCAAACGCAAAACCCCGCGGGCGGCCGCATACGGCATCATGCCGTCGGCGTTCTGATAAGCAGAATCCTCGAGGATCGCAAACAACCCTGCCCCTTCGACCGGTGCATACATAGCCGCTCTGGTACCAATGACACAACGCACTTGCCCGCTTGCGGCCGCAAGATAGGAACGATAGCGTTCGGAGGGTGCCATAGCGGCCGCCAACAGTGCGAAATCTCCGTCGAAGCCACCGTTGGTGGCGTTGGTTTGCCGGAATGGTTTGAGACCGAATTGACGCAACGCAGCTGCAACGTCATTGACCTCACGCATGGTCGGCAATACCAGAACGGCCGTCCGCCCGTTTTTGAGCGACAAACTCGCCATATAAGCCAAATCCTGGGCCCATTGATTCACTCCAGGCAAGGCATCAACCACGAACGAGGCGAATCCCCCGCCACTCAACGCATCGTGCAAGGCGACGGCTTCATCATAGCTTGCCCGCAAGCGTTGTGAGCTTTGCTCGAATTCTTCTTCATCGAGCTTTACACGCCCGCGGCTTCCTGCCCATGTTCCTGACATCGCAAGATGTTGTTCTTTATCGACTTTTGCAACCCTTGGCGGAACGGCAAGACGCAGAATATTCGCGGGAGTGCCGCCGTACGCTTCAGCAATGGCAGTGATATCGCGACGCATCGAGGCCGACACCAGCACGTCAGGGGTCATGACTCGTTCAATATAACGTAATGCCGAAGCTGCGGTATGGCTTTTCTCGACACGATTCCAGACGATGCCGTTGACACGTCTTCCGCCAAAACGAACCCGTACCATGACGCCAGGCTGCGCAGCCTCAGAAAGTTTCTCATCAATGAGATAGTCGAATGTCTGGCCCAAATGAGTGGCTTGCACATCCAATATCACCTGCGCTATCGGATTTTCTTTGGCTGGGGTATGGGTGACCGTTTTGCGGCGCTTGCGTGGGGCCAGCCCCGCGAGCGCCGGCTGTTCGGCCTGCGGTTCACTCATGGTTCAATGATAACGTTGCTTGCAAATTTTCGACACTTGAAAATTTGCAAGCCAAATGAAAATACAAAACGCCACGGCGAAAACCGTGGCGTTTCTATTCCTATCAGAGTCAGATCTCGGTCGGCTTGACGGTCGCATCCTCGACCCACCACGGACGCAGCGGATAGGTGTCGGTCATTTTCTCGTCGTCCGGACGCACGCAGAGGAACTGGTGAATCTGGATATTGTTGAGCTCGAAGTTCAGGGCGCAGCCGGCCATGTAGAGGCCCCACAGGCGCGCCTTGGGCTCGCCCATCAGCTCGACGGCGCGATCCCAGCCCGCAACCAGGTTCTTGTTCCAATTGTGCAGGGTGAGCGCATAGTGTTGACGCAGATTCTCCTGGTTGACGACTTCGAAGCCGGTGTCCTGGATGACGGTCTCGATCTCGCCCGGGGAAGCCAGCTGGCCGTCGGGGAAAATGTAACGGTCGATGAACTCGCCGGCGGCCTTGCCCGTCATGGAGTTGACGCGAGTGATCTGGTGGTTCAACAGGCGGCCGTTGGGCTTGAGCTTGTCGAAGATCTCCTTGAAGTAAGAGGGATAGTGTTTGAAACCGACGTGCTCCATCATGCCGATCGAGCAGATGCCGTCAAAGTCGCCTTCCGGCACATCGCGGTAATCCATCTGGCGGACTTCGGCAAGGTCTTCGAGACCTTCGCGCTTGATCCATTCCTGTGCCCACTTGACCTGCTCGCCGGCCAGGGTGACGCCCAGAACCTTGATGCCACGTTGTGCGGCACGGATTTCCATGGAGCCCCAGCCACAGCCGATGTCGAGAAGCCTGTCGCCGGGCTTCAGGTTGAGCTTGTCGAGCACGAGGTCGAGCTTGCGCCACTCGGCGTCCTCGAGCGAATCCTCTGGCGAGGTGAACACGCCGCAGGTGTAGGTCATCGAGGAACCGAGGAAGAGACGGTAGAACTCGTTGGACTGGTCATAGTGATAGCTCACCGTAGCGGAATCGCCGGCCTTGGAGTGCGGCAGCAGGCCTTCGGTGCGGCGACGCCAACGGCTCGGGCCTTCGATGGACGGCGCTTCGGGGTGACGGATGCCATGTGAATAGACGGCGGCGACGATACGCGCCAAGTCGGCAGGATTCGGCTTCTTCATATCCGGCTTCAGAGCCATAAGCTCCTTGAACACTTCGTAAGGATTGCCAGGAATGAGCTCCGGCGAAGCGATGTCGCCCTGAAGGTAGGCGCGTGCGAGGCCAAGATCGTTGGGATGGTCGACCATATAATACACAGCGCGCGAATTGTTCACCGTAATATGGAGCGGTGCGTCCTGCGGCCCGAATGATGAACCGTCGAATGCGGTGATGTTGATTTTCCCATTGTCCTTGAGGAACATTGAGACCATATCGGCTACGGTCATAGCGGCCATGCGCAACCTCCAAAATAAGTGCATTTCGTTGCATTTTCTTCATGCAAAATCATATTCAGCCTATTGCTCACTTACGACACCGTAACGATTTTGCTGGTTGTGAAATCCAATGCGCGCACTGCCGCACGCCAGCCTGATCAACCCCATCCATGCACTTTTTCGCTGTCACCGTCAGAAATGTGCATTTTAGCAACGGCATCATGCATATTTCTGACGCCAGTGTCTAAAATGTGCATGCGACAAGCGCCAAAACGCACTTTTCTGACGCCAACGTCACCGACCAACCCCAACACCTGAATCCTTGGGGAGAAAACAAAAAGCTGTGCCACATGTCGAACCATGTGACACAGCTAAAGTCTCGGAATCTACCGGGAGCTCAGAGCTTGGCGATGGCCGCCTTGAGCTCGTCTACCTTGTCGGTGGCCTCCCAGGTGAAGTCCGGGTCGGTGCGGCCGAAGTGGCCGTATGCCGCGGTCTTCAGGTAGATCGGGCGAAGCAAATCGAGCTCGTCGATGATCGCGGCCGGACGCAGGTCGAAGACCTTGCGCACCGCGGCCTGGATCTGCTCACGGGTGACTCCCCCGATCTCGGTGCCGAAGGTGTTGACGTTGACGCTCACCGGATCGGCGACGCCGATGGCATAGGCCACCTGCACCTCGACCTTGTGCGCAAGCCCCGCCGCGACGATGTTCTTGGCCACCCAGCGCGTGGCGTAGGCCGCGGAACGGTCGACCTTGCTCGGGTCCTTGCCGGAGAACGCGCCGCCACCGTGGTGGGCCGCTCCGCCGTAGGTGTCAACGATGATCTTACGGCCGGTCAGCCCTGCGTCAGCCGCCGGACCGCCCAAGATGAACGAACCGGTCGGATTGACCAGAATGCGGTAATCGTCATGCTTAATCTTGTCACCGCAGACTTCGGCGAGTACCGGTTCGATGACATGCTCGCGTAGTTGCGGCAGTAGCCAATCGTGGTCGACGTCGGGGTCGTGCTGCGTGGAGATGAGCACCGTGTCGACACGAACCGGACGGTCGTCATCGTCGTATTCGATGGTGACCTGGGTCTTGCCGTCCGGGCGCAGATGCGGGACGATGCTCTCCTTGCGAACCTGGGCCAGACGATAGGCCAAACGATGCGAAAGATAAATCGGCAACGGCATCAGCACGTCAGTCTCGTCGCAGGCGTAACCGAACATGATGCCCTGGTCGCCGGCGCCCTGGGCCTCGTAGCGTTCCTCGCGCGAGACTTCGGTCTCCTGCTCGGGGTTGAGACGATCGACACCTTGGTTGATTTCCGCGCTCTGCTCGGTCAGCGAGACCAGCACGCCGCACGAATCGGCGTCAAGACCGACCTCGGAAGAGGTGTAGCCGATATTCTTGACGACATTACGCACGATGCGCTGGATGTCGGAATACCCGGAACTAGTCACCTCGCCAAAAATAAGGAATTGTCCGATGGCGGCCGATGTTTCCACGGCCACATGGGAATGGGGATCCTGACGAAGCATATCGTCGAGGATGGCGTCGGAAATCTGATCGCAGACTTTGTCGGGATGCCCTTCGGTAACCGATTCCGCGGAAATCAGGCGACGTTCTTTTGTCACTTCTGTAGACACAGTGAACTTCTTTCTTCCATGCCAGAGCCGTTTGAGGCGGCTGACGTGTATACATACGGGAAGTAAGCTTACCCTTATGTCTCTATTTCAATGCACCGATTGACACCTCGAGCTTAGAACGCAAAAGCCCGACTCCGCAAACGGAATCGGGCTAAAAGGGTTGAAAACGGACTAGTCGAGGCTGCCTTCGCTCAGATCGTCCTCGCCGAGGGTCTCTTCCAACAGGCCCTCATTGATTTCGCGGAAGGCGATGGAAAGCGGCTTCTCATTGTTCTGGTATTCCACCAGCGGACCCACGTTCTGCAAAAGGCCTTCGTTCAACTGGGTGAAATAAGAATTGATCTGACGGGCACGCTTCGCGGCGAAAATCGACAACGAATACTTGTTGTAATCGGAATGCTCCATCAACTCGTCGATTGTCGGGTCGGCAAGACCGCTCGGTGTAGGCTCGGTGCCAAATGCCATATTGTTTGCTCCCTAAAGAAGAATAAAGCTACTCAACTAATATAGTATACGCTGATACGACGATTTCACTGTGGTTTTATGCAACAAGGCAAGAAAAACATTAAAACAAGTTCATCATTTGGTCGATATTCGGCAAATATGAGACAGATGAACTTATATGGAATCATGCAAATGCGCTCACATAATATCATGACCGGCCGCATGTTCGCCGGTGCCCGAGCACTCTATCGCGCCGCAGGCGTGGCCGGAGACGACTTGGGCAAGAAACCCATCGTCGCCATCGCCAACTCGTTCTCCGAGTTCGTGCCTGGCCATGTCCACCTCAACAAGGTCGGACGTCTCGTGTCAAAGGCCGTTGAAGAGGCCGGCGGCATCCCCCGCGAGTTCAACACCATCGCTGTCGACGACGGCATCGCCATGGGCCACACCGGTATGCTCTACTCACTGCCGAGCCGTGACCTGATCGCCGACGCCGTAGAATACTCCGTCAACGCCCACTGCGCCGACGCCCTGATCTGCATCTCCAACTGCGATAAAATCACTCCCGGCATGCTGATGGCTGCGCTACGCCTCAATATCCCTACGATTTTCGTTTCCGGTGGACCCATGGAGGCAGGGTCCACAACCCTGTCCAACGGCGAAACCGACACCACCGACCTCATCGATGTGATGTACGCCTCGGCCGATGACAACGTCTCCGACGAAGACCTACTCGCCTATGAAAAGACCGTCTGCCCCACCTGCGGTTCCTGCGCCGGCATGTTCACCGCCAACTCCATGAACTGCCTCACGGAAGCGCTCGGCCTGGCCTTGCCCGGCAACGGAACCACACTTGCCTCGCACGGCTATCGCAAGCAGCTTTTCGTCGATGCCGGCAAGAAGATCGTCGACCTCGCGCATCGCTATTATGACGAAGATGACGAGAGCGTTTTGCCACGCAATATCGCCACCAAAAAGGCTTTCGAGAACGCCATGACCATGGATGTAGCCATGGGCGGTTCCACCAACACCGTGCTGCACATCCTCGCCGCAGCCCAGAGTGCCGACGTCGACTTCACGCTTGACGACATCGAGCGCATCAGCCACACGGTGCCCTGCATCTGTAAGGCCAGCCCTTCCGGCGATTGGGAAATCTCCGACGTACACCGCGCCGGCGGCATCTGCGGCATCCTCGGAGAGCTCGACCGAGCAGACAAACTGCATCGCGATGTGCATTCCGTCGATTATCCGACGCTGGAAGCCAAGCTCGATGATTGGGACATCATGCGCCCGACCTGCCTTGCCAAGGCGAAGGAACTTTATCGTGCAGCTCCGGGACATATCAAGTCCCCCGAACCGTTCACGCATGAGACGCTCTCCGACACGCTCGACACCGATCGCGTCAACGGTGCCATCCATGACATCAACCATCCGGCGGTGAAGGAAGGCGGTCTCGCGATTCTGCGCGGCAACCTCGCCCCCGACGGCTGCGTGGTCAAGACCGCTGGCGTGCCCGAGAACATCTGGAAGTTCCGCGGACCGGCCCACATCGTCGAGTCCCAGGAACAGGCCGTCGAGGTCATCCTGGGCGACAAGCTCAAGAAGGGCGAGGCGCTGGTCATCCGCTACGAAGGCCCCAAGGGAGGCCCGGGCATGCAGGAAATGCTCTACCCCACCTCGTTCGTCAAAGGAAAAGGCATCGGCAAGGACGTCGCGCTGATCACCGACGGCCGCTATTCCGGCGGTTCGTCAGGCCTGGCCATCGGCCACGTCGCTCCCGAGGCGGCCAACAAGGGCCCGATCGCGCTGATCAAGGATGGCGACATGATCGACATCGACATCCCGAACCGCACCATCGACGTGGAACTCACCGACGAACAGTTCGAAGAGCGTCGCAAGGAGCTCGAAGCCGGAGACGGCTACGTGGCCCACCGCGACCGCAAGGTCTCGTTGGCCCTCAAGGCCTACGCTGCCTTCGCCCGCTCTGCAGATAAAGGCGCTACTAGAGACCCCGAGCTGATAAATCAGCTTTCCGGCCTCAAGTAGCCTTCGCAATCTAGCGATTGCTCACCTCGCCTACGGGGAGTTCACAGGACTCCCCGCTTTACGGCTTGGCCCGCGATCCTGAATTAATTAACAAGCTCAGCGGTCTAGCATGATGCGCTGGTAGTTTAGCAATTTATTAATCGCAAGTGGCCCTGCATATGACTTCGTTCATAGGCAGGGCCACTGTTATGGAAATGCCGATACGGAATCATACACACAAATCATCAAGCACTAGCATGACTAACAAAAACAGAACTATTTTTCGCTCGCGCTAGATGAATGTTCTGCCTCACGCTTCTTTTTCGCCTTGTGCATGTCTTCGACAACATGCACGACCACCAAGACCGCGGAGAGACCTATAGCTTGAGACCAAAGCTTCGGATCAGTCAATGCCGCCAAAAAATGCCCATGGTCAAACCAGAAAATCCCCAGCACAAAATAAGTGACAAGAGTGATGACAAAAACTATCGCGTTCTCTTTCCAAGAGATATCCTTCATAAGAGTATCCTTCAACCGTCGATGTCGAATTCAATCACCGCAACACTGCTAAAACGAATACATCAAATGTATCAAGCGAATAGGAGAAACCAATTCGTGTGATACCAACAGAGACTACCCCAAAGTCAAGTTCATCGTTGTAGTTATCACCTTTTGCGGAACACCGCAAATCTTTAATTTCCTTTGATGCCGTATTCCTTGGCGATGACGTCCCAGAGCTCGTCGGCGGCGCGATCGACGGTGTCGTTGACGATCTTGACGTCGAATTCCGGTTCGGCGGCCAGCTCGACCTTCGCGGTCTCCAAACGTTTCTTGCGCTGTTCCTCATTCTCCGTGCCACGGCCGATCAGACGTTTCACCAGCTCGTCGTAGCTCGGCGGGGCAATGAAGACCGAGACGATTTCAAGGTTGAGCTCGGCGGCACGCTGCTTGACGCGGCGGGCACCCTGCAGATCGATTTCAAGAATCGTGGGAATGTTCTTGGCCAAATGGTCGAGCACCGGCTGCAGAGGTGTGCCGTAATGGGCCATGCCATGCACGACGGCGGTCTCAAGGAACCAGTTCTGCTTCTCTTTGGCGACAAATTCGTCCTCGTTCATGAACCAGTAGTTTTTTCCGTTGACTTCTCCCGGCCGAGGATCGCGCGTGGTGGCGGAAACGGAAACCCAGACCTCGGGATGTTTGCTCAGCAGATTCGCTTCAACAGTTCCCTTACCGACAGCGGTAGGTCCGGTCAAGACGATCAGCCGACCTTTATGTATCTGCGTCATCTTTTTATCCTCGCTGTTTCTGCTCAAAGCCTTCTCCTTGCTCATGTACGCTCTATTCTAACCAAGCCACCGAATCGGTCTATGCCAACCAATTACGATACATCTAGACTGATTGCATACGCACAAGCATCGGATAAGTTTTGGCCCTGCCGGTCATACAAAACCGGCAGGGCCAAAACTTGAAAAAATCCGACCGAATTGCACGGCACATAGGAGCCTGAGCTCAACACTCACGGACTTATCCACGACCGCGCAATCCAATCACCACATCATGGGAGTTCACTCTCCGGTGACCGGGTCGACTGCTTCGGCCACAGCCTTAACGTTCTGCGGCTTGAAGTAGATGCGCTCGGGGTTGTTGTAGAACACATCCTCAAGCTCGGACTCGGTGAAGATATCTGTAGCCTCGAGCCAAGTGGCCAAGTTGTGGTACGAGTTGAAGGTGGAGGACCACGGCGAATCAGTGCCCCAGAAGATGCGCTTAGCGCCAAGCACCTTCTTGGCCAGAGCGGTATCCTTCTGGCAGCGCGGGAACGGGAACTCGGTCTCGCCCTCGATATCCTGAATCGCGGAAAGCTCGACAGAAATGTTCGGATACGGCTCCCACTGACGCAACTCGCATTCCAGACGATTGAGATGGTCGGCGCTCGGGAAGGACAGGTGGCAGACGACAAAGTCAAGCTGCGGGTAACGCTGCGCAAGATTGGCGATGGCTTCGGGCTGGTGGCTCAGCTGTGTGTAGTCACCATAGTCCACAGTCACCACGAAGCCGGGGTAATCCGAGATGTAGTGGAAGAAGAGACCGAGCTGTGGGTCATTGTCGAGACGGAACGCGTGATGGTAGCCCATCAGGCCACCTCCTTGACTGATCTCAAGCTTGACCGCACGGAAGCCGAGGTCGTCGATATGGCGCTTGACCGAGGTCATCGCCTCGTCACTGAACGGGTCGAACGAGAAGGCGCCGATGAAACGATCCGGATACTTCTTGACCGTCTGATAGGTGTAGTAGTTCTGGAAGGCGTAGAGGCTGCCCTGCAGGAGCACGGCCTTGTTGATGCCGTTTTCGTCCATGACCTTCAGCGCCGATTCGGCGAGGAAGTCGTCGTCGCCCCAGCCGTCGGGAATGAGCTTCAGGGGCATGCCGTTGTCCCAGATGGCCTTGCCGTCGCCCAGCGGGGTCATGCGGCCCTTGCCGTTGTAACCGGAGACCGAACGCACCAAATGCAGATGTCCGTCAATTTTTTTCATGATATACTCCTTTGTTATTTATTATTATCAGTACGTTATCTTTTCATCGCTGCCCGCGTATCCGGCGTTCTTGTCGGACATCTTGCGCAGGTAACGCCAAATCTGAGAACGATACTTGCGAAGCAGGAACAGCAGAATCAGATACACAACCACGCAGCCGCCAATAATGAACGGGTTCTTCGAGATGAATGCCGCGAAGATAAGCGCGTTCAACGGGCGTGCCATGAGGTTGAAGCTGGTGATCAGTACCACGCCGGCCGGGATGGCCGCACCATACTGCGAGACCGCACCGGTGTAGATGTCGCCGAGCCAGCTGGAGGCGTAAAGGCCGAGGCTGAACCAGACGATGCCGTTGGCGATAACCTTCAGAATGTTGCCGCGGGTGATGGCCACGATGGACTCGACCATGAACGGCAGGGAGATGAGGTCGACGATGGGCAGGGTCTTGTTGCCGGGAAGCAAGAAGGCGATGAGCACCATGATCGGGATGAGGATGACGCCGGAGATAATGGTCGCGGGTTCGCCGTAGCCGACACCGTCGTCCACGCCGAGGAACCAACGCTTCTTGTCATCGATCTCGTCGATGGGCTCGTCGTCTTCAACGCCAGCCTTCTTCTTGTGATTCTGGTCAATCTCTTCGGCCAACGGAGTGAAGGCCTTGGAGAAGACGTTGGTGACCAACGGGAAGATGGTCATCACGGCAGAGAGCTCGATGGCGAAGGACAGGATCTGCCCCCAGGCCTTAAGGCTTGCCAGATTGGTGATGTTGGCGATGAGGCCGATGATGAGACCCAGGATGATGCCCAACGTGGTCGGCTCGCCGAAGACGCCCAGCTTCTTCTTGAAGTACTGCGGGGTCATCTTGACCTTGTTGAACCCGAGAAGGTTCCACAGCGGGTCGAGAAGGATGGCCGGAACGACCTGCTCGATGTTGTGCAATGAGGCGACCGAGGCGTTCTTCACACCGTAGTAATCGGACCAGCGGTCGGCCTGAACTTCGGCCAGCAGCAGGGCGTAGAAGAGCATGAAGAAGGAGAGACCCAGCGAAAGAGCGAAGTTATGGGTGACGTAGTAGCACAGTGTGCCCCAGATCATGAAGCCGAAGTTGTTCCACAGATTGGAGGCCATGAAGATCTTGGTGACACCAAGTGCGAAAAGCAACAGCTCGACAATCAGGCCGAACACGAAGAACGTCAGGCCGACGGGCGAACCGAAGGAGGCCAACGAACCGGCCTGCCAGCCGATATCGACCACGGGCAGCTTGATGCCGGTGTTGTCGACCATCTGCTTGATGACCTTGGTCACCACAGGTGTAAATGCCTGAATGATCCAGGTGAAGCCTGTGAGGCCGACACCTGCGTAGAACGCGCTCATCATGGCTGTTTTGGGTTTGACCCGCAGACACAGCGCGACGATGAAGATCATAATCGGGACGACAACGCTGGCCCCGAAGGTCTGGAAGACTTGATTTACGGTTTGGAGCATTTCGCTCACACTTTCTTTCAAGGTACAGTTCATGCCAGCCAATGGCATTTGTACGACGAATTCCTTGAAACATTCCGGTGCACACACTGCACCGTTGTTCGGTATTGAAGGAGTTGGCTTCATCGCCTTCAATTATGCAATCATCACAGCTTTTATCGATTGCTTGCGGTTGCTTTACCACCCCATGGACTGGTACCTTGCGGCTCGCGCCATCAACCAGTGATGGCCCGGTGCCTGTACATATCCCTCTTTCGTGGGGTTGAAGCCGTGTTCTCACTATCGGGTGGTCTGGCTCCAACCCCTGGGACAGGCCCTACATCATCAAGCTCTGTCATCAGATTCCTCTTTCTCATCGTAGATTTCCCCGAACGTAACTGTCTGGGATTTCTCCTCAAAAAGTCAGTCGACTGGCTCCTGCTCGATACCGACCTTGCGGAAGATATCATCAAAGAAGCTTTTGGCCTTTTTGACCTCTGCTATGGGGTCTGGGGCCTTGTTGGTCCACATTTCAATGGTCATCGCACCGGTATATCCCAATCGATGCAGGGTGCGCAGGCATCCCTCGAAATCGACCGAGCCATCACCAAACGGCACGTCACGGAACTGGCCCTTGCTTGTCGCACTTACGGGCTTGCTGTCCTTCAGATGCACGGAGACAATGTTATCGATGCCCATTTCGAGCTCCTTGCCAACATCGTTTTCGGGCCAGCCGGAAAGGTTGCCTAGATCAGGATAGGCCTGCAGCCACGGGCTGTGAATCTGGGTCTTGAGATAGATGATCTTCTGCAGCGAGTTGAGGAAGGGGTCGTCCATGGTCTCGATGTCGAGCATGACCTGACGGGTCGCCGCGTATTCGACGCCTTTCTTCAGGTTCTCAACGAACCACTCACGTGACTCCAATGTCTTAGGTTCGTAATACACGTCGTATCCGGCCATCTGAATGTTGCGAATACCGAGGTCATAGGCCAAATCTATAGCCTTGTAAAGCATCTCAAGGCTGTGTTCGCGCACCTTGGGATCCGCAGAACCCATCGGGAAACGGCGGTGCCCACTGAGCATCAGCGTATGGATACGCACACCGGTGTCCCACGCGGCGTCTCGCAGATCCTCACGCTGCTTGCGCGTCCAGTCCAGGCGGGCCAGGCGTTCGTCGCTTTCGTCGACCGAAAACTCGATGAAATTAAAACCGAGGTCATGCACCAGCTGCAGGGTCTTATGCCAGGACTCGACGGCAGGCAAGGCCTTCTCGTATATGCCCAGTGAATTCATCGTGTTCCTTCCTTTTGGGTTGCGTGTAATTTGGACCAGACGCCATTCAAGGCATCCAGCAAAATCTGATATCGCTGGTACTTCTCGTCATATTTGCGATGCTGTACCGCATCGGGTTCGAAGCATGAATCGACATGAATCATGCGATTCGCAGCCTGCTGCAGATTGGAATAGTCTCCTGTGGCATAGGCCGAAAGCACTGCGCCACCAAGTCCGGTGATTTCATGGCCTTTGACGGTTTGAACCGGCAGCCCGATGATGTCGGCGAACATCTGCATCCACGAGGGGGAATTGGCCGCTCCCCCGCAGACGCGCAGGGATTGCGGACGCGTGGTGTCGGAATACAGCAGCTGATCGATATGCTGACGATGTGCGAAGACGACGCCTTCATAGACGGCCCGAACCAGTTGCATACGTGTGGTCGTACTTTCCAACCCCACAAAAGAAGCCGTGGCATCCGGGTCGCTGTTGCTGCCGTAGAGGAAGGGGGTGTAAAGCACCTGGGTAAAATCGGCGTCCTCTTGCCTGAGATTTGCCTCCAAACGTTCGTAATCCTCGTCGGTATCCTTGCCGGTAGGCGAAAGCAACCGCAGAATCCGGCTCAGATTACCTGACGAGGTGGGGCTCGAGGCCTCGACCAGCACCCTGTCCTTGAGGAACAGGGAGTTCATGATGCCGGGCATCCGTTCGGTCGGGGTATGCGAAAGATAGGTGTTGATGCTCCATGTGCCGGCGATCACGGAATAGTGATTGTGATCCAGCGCTCCTGAGCCCAACGTTCCGGCATCGATGTCGAAGAGCCCTCCGGTAACCGGAGTCCCCTCAATGAGACCGGTCTCATTGGCAGCTTGAACATCTATCGTATCCACGATATCTGCGGATTCCACCAAGTCAGGCCGCCATTGCACCGCCTCGGAGATACCGAAGAAGGTCAGCAACCTATCGTCGTAGTCGCGGGTTTTGAGATTGATGAGATTGTTGCCTGAAGCGTCGCCGATCTCCTGATGAATGCCGCCGGTCAGCAGGTAACGCACAAAATCCTTTGCCGAAAGGATGCTGCCGATGTTGGCATAGCGCTCCGGCTCGTGATCTTTGATCCAGCGCAGCAGCACCGGTGCTTGGCTGGCCATCACGTGCTGGTGGCTGATCGGATAGATTTCCTTCACTCGAGTCTCGAAGCTTCGTGCCAAATCATTGGCCCGCTCGTCGGTCGACAAGATGCCATTGCAGAAGATCTTACCGTTGTTGTCAAGAAGATACAGTCCCTTGCCATGCCCCACACAAGTGATGCAGGCTATGTCCTTCGGCGAGACCTCGGTCCGCTCAAGAACCTGTCGGATTGCAGCGAACAACGAATCACGCATGCCCTTGAGGTCGATCTCACGCATTTCAGGCATGTCTTGAATCCAAGGGGTATCGAAAACTGAAACTCCTACCTGGGTTCCTTCTTCGTCGAAAATCAACGCACGGGTGTTGGTTCCGCCATTGTCGAGAATAAGAAAATAACGTCCGGCCATTTCAGTTCACCTCATCGGTAATGCGGTAAATGGCTATGGAATTGCTTTCACGGTTGGCACTCAGCAAGTAATCCTCACCATCCTTACGGAAAACCGTAACATTGCTGGGACCGACACCGGATTCGATGACGGTTTTGTGCATCTTGCGGTCTGGAGCTTCTATGGTCATCAGCTCCTGGTCTCCCCCACGGTAGCCAAAGAGGAAGTAAGGACGACCGAAGAGCATCTCACTATCGATGGCGTGTCCGAACGGCGACCCGCCCTCGGTTGCGTCCAATGTCCGGAATCGGTCGTCATAAAGCCTTAGATGATCGCCATGGAATCCTTGAATCGCCAGGTATTCCTGATGACCGTCGCCGTCGATGTCAATCATCGCGATATCGCTGGTTTCTTCTTCGGCCAGACGCTCGATGCGCCAATCCTCGTCGTCCTGCGGATAATGCAGGCGGAAAATGCCTTCGTGACCGGTAATCAGCGAAGTCGTGGGGGTCTCGCGGCGATATCCGTGATTCTTGGTGATGCGGATGTCGAGTTCGCGGACATCTTTCAGACAGTCAGCCACCGGATCGTAGTCCCCGACGAAAACCTTGCCCGGATCCGACCAATCATCGGTGAACTTCTTGGAATTGGCAATGGAGCAACCGACAAACCAGAAGCCGCCGTCATGCTTAATGATGTCGAAACGGTGGATATACGGCGTGTCGGCAATCGGCTTGACGTCCCAATCCTTGCCGTTGAAATGTGCATGCACGATACGGCAGGTCTTGGAGTTGAATCCAGGATAAAAACGCTGAGTGGCAAGGAAATCAAGCGTCCCCGGCAGCTGGACCATGGTCATCGTGCCACCGACATCCGGCCAGACCACGATGCGGCGGTAATTGTCGTCGAGGTCGTAGGCATAGCAGGGGCGATTTTCCTCGGAAGCGATAAGCGCAAAATCGCGTCCAAGTTCGTTCATCCGCAAAATCGCGTAACCATGATCGAGCTCGTCTTTGAAAACCTTGGAAAATCGCATGATCTCTCCTTGCTTTGAGAAAACTTACTTGTTGACGACGTTGATCGGCTTGCCGTCGAAGAAGCTGATCAGGTTGTCGGTGGCTTCGGCAGCCAGACCGATGCGCGCCTCGATGGTGCCGGTGCCCGCGTGAGGTGAAAGCACGACGTTGGGCAGCGAGCGCAGTTTCTCGGAAACCTTCGGCTCGAACTCGAAGACATCGAGTCCAGCACCGGCGATCTGGCCGGATTCCAGCGCGTCGACCAGCGCCTTCTCCTGCACGATCGGGCCGCGTGCAGCGTTGATCAGGTAAGCGTCATTCTTCATCTTGGCGAAGGCCTCGGCGTTGAAGACACCATGAGTACTTGGCAGCTCGGGAGCGTGGATGGTCACCACGTCGGAGCGCCTCAAGAGTTCATCGAAATCGACATATTCACAGTTGTTCTCGCGGTCAAACTCTTCTCCGAACGGGCGGTCGTTGTTGTAGATGACCTTCATGCCGAAAGCCTGGGCAAGCTTGGCAACGCTCTTGCCGATGCGGCCCATGCCGAAGACGCCCAAAGTCAGGCCGTTCAAAGTACGGCCCTGATACTTCCGCTCGGAAGGATCAATCCAATCGCCACGACGGACGATTCCGTCATAGAAATGCAGGCGCTTTACCGCAGCGAGCATCAGCGTCATGGTAAACTCGGCCGTCGGGATGCGTACCTCGCGCGGGCTGTTGGAAACCACGATGCCTTTTTGCTTGGCGTAGTTGACATCGACGTGGTCGTAGCCGACGCCGTTGACCGAGATGACTTTCAGGTTGCTGCAAGCGTCGATCAGCTCACGGTCGCCCTTCTGGGCCATAAGAATCATGCCGTCGTATTCGTGGCCGTGCTCCAGAACGAAGTCGCGGGTAAACGGCTTGTCGGCGGAATACGTCACGTCGAAACGATCAAACAGCTTGTCAAGCCCTTCGCGAGGCACAATCCCCGTCACTAAAATTTTCTCGGTCATTATTGTTCTCCTTGATACTCGTTAGCGGATAGCCGTTACGTTCATATGTTTTGAATTCAAACCCTGTCATTGCAGGGATGACACCGGTCTCATAGGAAACAGAAAGATATTGCTTCTTTTGTTCATCTGAAACATCTCCTAATGACACCGGTATCATTTTTCGAGTCACTTAATAAGACTAATTGTAAATGGAAAATTAGAACTGTCAAATGAAACACGCCACGATCGCCATGTTCGTTTTTGGAACCCACCGACGGATCGGTTCAGATTCAAGCGGGTACAAAAACCGCTTAGCGCACCGAAATCTTGACAACGACCTTGTGCACTGGTTCGGCGTTGTCCCCCACCCTGCCACGCGGGGCATGCATGTCTTCAGGATAAACGAGAACATAGTGGCCGGGGGTCAACAGCACTCGATTGTGATGTTGCGGGTGCGGATAGAAAACGATGTCGTTTTCCGCGTTGTACTCGGTGTTGGGCTCAACGCTGCCGGTATCCCACCAACGCACATATTCCCGGCCTGAAAGCAGATAGTGCAGATCGATGTGGTCGTGGTGGCTCTCGTAGCTGATCGACTGGTAATCCATGGAATCGTAGCTCTGCAGATGCACGACAATATCGTCGGTGCCGTCCAAAGAATACGTTTCGTCGGCTTTGCCAGAAAGCTGTGCAGCATGGGTGTTGAGGTAGGCTATCGCCTTGTCAATACGCTCGCGGACCTTGGGATCGGTGCGATAATCCATCGCATTTCCGTTTTCCATAATGATTCTCCTTTGCATCCTAAATGAATCACGAAAAGCATCGTTCTTGGTAGCGACAACTAAAAACGCCGATAACGGAAAACGGCGTAAATCATTATGGACACGCTCGGATGAAAACCTGGGGAGAGGGCAAGAACCTACCGAAGATCTGTCGAATCCCTGACCACCAGCTTCGATTGGATGATCCTGGTTTCGGGCTTGCCGCCAATCGGCGTTCCGCCTTCCAGCAATGTTTTGGCGGAGACATAGCCCATCGTGTACGAGTCCTGCCGTACCGCGGTGATTGCTGGATTCAGAAACTCCATCCAATCCCAATCCTCGAAGGAAATCACACCGATATCACGACCGATGGCTATGTCGTGCTTCCTTGCGAATTTCAGGAAAATCTTCAGCGCCTCGCCGTTGGAGGTGAAAATTCCCTTTGGCCGGTTGGAGGAAGAGAAAAGTTGCGTCAGTCTTGTTTCCGCCTCATCCATCGCGTCAAAGGAAACAACAATCGGCTCCTGCTGGCCTTCGACGGCATCGAGATAAGCGTCGCAACGGATGGAACGAGTGGTCACCGATTTGATGTCGAGCGTAATAAAAGCAATAGGCGTGCATCCCTGATCCTGTAAATAATGGATAGCGTGCAAGGTGCTGTCGTAATTGTCGGAAGTGACGGTGGAAAACATTTCTTTTTTGAGCGGCCTGTCAATGAAAACGGTTTTGCGCGGATCCAACTTGGAAAGGAATTTTTCATTGTCGCCGCAGGTCTGGATGATTAGCCTGTCGACGCTGGATGACCTGAAATTCTTGATGATGTCACGTTCACGCTTGATGCTGCCGTCTGAAATCGCAAACGCCGTGGACTGACCGCGTTCTTCGCAAGCGTCAAAAATGCCTTTCATGAACACAGACGAAAAAGGATTGCTGATGTCGGAGACGATGACACCGACCGTCGGCATCTGACCACGCGCCAAACCCACGGCCACCTGGTTCGGACGGTAATCGAGCTCTTGGATTACCTTGGATACAATCCGCTGCGTGGATGGTGAAATCTTATCCCGTTCACCTCTGATATAGCGAGAGACAGTCGACTTTGAGACTCCGGCTTGCCGTGCAATATCTTTGATAGTGTAATGCATTCTAGGCCTTTAACTCGACACTTTGGACAGATTCTACAATACCGTATCGAATGAATATCAGTCGGAGCGATGTCAACAATTGACTATGTTTTCAATGTGATTGCCAAGTCAATTGTCGACATCACGTCCACTGGTACCGTTCACGCCTCGATACCTTTGGCGCGAGAGCACTTTATCGTATTACATTATTATATTACTTTCAGGATTCTTTTTAAATTACTCCATATCGGAGGCGAAGAGCTGCTTCGCGTGCTCCTGTATGCTCATCACCTGGTAGTCGTTGGCCTTGACCGCTTCGATGGCCAGCAAAACAGCAGAGAACTCGGTGATGGTGGTGAACTGCGGAACGTCGGCAATCACAGCCGAGGCACGGATGGCGTAACCGTCGGAACGGGAACCGCGGGTGCTCGGGGTGTTGAGGACCATATCGATTTCGCCGTCCTCAATCATCTCAACCGGGTTCTTGCCGATGACGTCATCGCCGTAGCGTTCGCGCAGCTTACGCTTCTCATCCTCGGTGGCATTAAGCTTGCTCACCACTTTGGACTCGATGCCATAGCGGCGCAGCACGGAAGCAGTGCCGTCGGTGGCGCACAGGGTGAAGCCGAGCTCATGCAAGCGCGTGGCAATCAAAGGCAGCTGACGCTTGTCGGTGTCAGAAACCGAGAGGAACACGTTACCGTGCGTAGGCAGACCACCTTCGTAGGCAGCAAGCTGGGACTTGGCGAACGCGTGCGGGAAATCGCGGTCGAAGCCCATGACCTCACCTGTCGAGTGCATCTCAGGCCCGAGCAGCGTGTCAACAGAACGGCCAGCCTCGGTGCGGAAACGCTTGAACGGCAAGACGGATTCCTTGACAGCGACCTGCTGGCCGGAACGAATGGTGCCGCCGTCGCCCTTGGGCAGCAGCAAGCCACGTTTGCGTTGATCGGCAATGGTCTCCCCCACCATGATGCGGGCCGCCGCCTTGGCCAGCGCCACGCCGGTCGCCTTGGAGGCGAAGGGAATGGTGCGGGAAGCGCGCGGGTTGGCCTCGATGACATAGAGCGTGTTGGCCATGTAGGCGAACTGTACGTTCATCACGCCGCGTACGCCACAACCTTCGGCGATGGCAAGTGTTGCCTTGCGCAGACGCTGAATCTGGTCATCGGAAAGCGTGGAAGGCGGCAGGGTGCAGGCCGCGTCGCCGGAATGGACACCGGCTTCCTCGACGTGCTCCATGATGCCGCCGATGTAGAGTTCCTTGCCGTCGTAGAGCGCGTCCACATCGATTTCGATGGCGTCCTGAAGGAACTTGTCGATCAGCAGCGGCGAAGGCAGACGGCCGGAAACCACTGAGTCGGCCTTGGCCTGGTCAAGTGCGCGATCGACATATTTCTCGAGCTGGGCATCGTCGTAAACAATTTCCATACCACGCCCGCCAAGCACGTAGCTCGGGCGCACCAGCACCGGATAGCCGATGGAATGGGCAGCTTCCAGTGCCTCTTCAATGTTGAGCGCGGTGCCGTAGCGAGGAGCATTGAGCTTTTCGCGACGCAGTACTTCGCCGAACAGCTCGCGATTTTCGGCCAGATCAATGGACTCAGGCGAAGTGCCCAGAATCGGGACGCCAGCGGCCTTGAGACGTGCGGCCAACGAAAGCGGGGTCTGACCACCGAGCTGGACGATGACGCCCTTGATGGGGCCGAGCTTCTTTTCGGCTTCGTAAATCTCCATCACATCTTCGAAGGTGAGCGGTTCGAAGTAGAGCCGGTCGGACATGTCGTAATCGGTGGAGACCGTCTCGGGGTTGCAGTTGACCATGATGGTGTCATAGTCCTTGCCAAGCTCCTGCACCGCGTGCACACAAGTGTAGTCGAACTCGATGCCTTGGCCGATACGGTTGGGGCCGGAGCCGAGGATGATGACGGCCTCGCGATCGCGCGGCTTCAGTTCGGATTCGTCGGCGTAGCAGGAATAGTAATACGGTGTGACCGCATCAAATTCGGCGGCGCAAGTGTCGACGGTCTTGTAGACCGGACGCAGGCCATAGTTGTGGCGCAGCTCGCGAATCGTATTCTCGCCCTCGTCGCCCAAGTGACGCAGATGCGCAATCTGCAGATCGGAGAGTCCGGCCAGCTTGGCCTTCTTCAACAGCTTCGGCGACAGGATTTCCGTGAACCGGACCTCCATCGCGGTCTGGTTGATCAACGCGAACTGCTTAAGGAACCACGGGTCGATCTTGGTGGCGTCGTAAAGCTGTTCGAGAGTGGCACCGCCCCACAGAGCGCGCTGCACCTGAAGGTAGCGGTTTTCGGTAGGCGTGCGCATATCTTCAAGCAACTGGTCGACCTCGGCCTGGTCGGGCTTGGTGCCGTCCCAGCTGAAGCCCATGTGGCGCTTATCGATGGAACGCATGGCCTTGCCCAGCGACTCCTGGAAGTTGCCACCGAGAGCCATCGCCTCGCCCACCGACTTCATCGAAGTGGTCAACGTCGGGTCGGCGCCCGGGAACTTTTCGAACGTAAAACGCGGCACTTTGGTGACCACGTAGTCGATGGTCGGCTCGAAGCAAGCCGGTGTGGACTGGGTGATGTCGTTGCGAATCTCGTCCAAGCTATAGCCGAGCGCGAGCTTCGTGGCGATTTTGGCAATCGGGAAACCGGTGGCCTTCGAAGCCAGAGCCGATGAACGGGAGACACGCGGGTTCATTTCGATGACGATGATGCGGCCGTTTTTCGGATTGACGGCAAACTGGATGTTGCAGCCGCCGGTGTCGACGCCAACGCCACGGATGATGGCGATGCCGATGTCGCGCATACGCTGGTATTCACGGTCTGTCAGAGTAAAGGTCGGGGCCACCGTTATGGAATCGCCTGTGTGCACACCGACCGGGTCGACGTTTTCGATCGGGCAGACGACCACGACGTTGTCGTTACGGTCGCGCATGAGCTCGAGCTCGTATTCCTTCCAGCCTTCGATGCCCTCTTCGATCAGGACCTCGTTGGTAGGCGAATAGTGGATGCCCGCACCGGCAATGCGGTGCAGTTCCTCCTCGTTATGCGCGATGCCGGAACCCAAGCCGCCCATGGTGAAACTCGGGCGAACGACGACCGGGAAACCGAGCTTGGCGACGATGGCATCGACTTCTTCGAGGGTATGGGCCACGTCGCTGCGGGCGGATTCGCCGCCGACGGATTCCACGACCTTTTTGAACTGTTCGCGGTCCTCGCCGCGATCGATGGCCGCGAGCGAGGCGCCGATGAGTTCGACGTGGTATTTGTCGAGCACGCCGGCTTTGCCCAAAGCTTCAGCAGCGTTCAACGCGGTCTGGCCACCGAGTGTCGGCAGCAGGGCATCTGGGCGTTCCTTGGCGATGATTCGCTCGAGAATCGGCACATCGATTGGCTCGATATACGTGGCATCGGCCATTTCCGGATCGGTCATGATGGTGGCCGGGTTGGAGTTGACGAGGATGACGCGGATGCCTTCCTCGCGTAGCACGCGGCAGGCCTGGGTTCCGGAATAGTCGAATTCCGCGGCCTGCCCGATGACGATGGGGCCGGAGCCAATGACCATGACAGATTTGATGTCCTGACGTTTCGGCATTACTTGTTCTCCTTGTCAGCGGCGGCGGTTTGACCGGTGGTGTTGTTATTCGGCTGCGATAGTGATGTCGGTGTCGCGAGTACGGATGAGACCGGCTCCCCAGCCTTGTGGGCACGCATCAGCTCCACGAAGCGATCGAAGAGATAGGCGGCATCGTGCGGACCTGCGGCGGCTTCAGGGTGATATTGCACCGAGAAGGCAGGAATATCAACGCATTGCAGGCCTTCAACCACATCGTCGTTCAGGTCGATATGGGAAACAAAGACCTTGCCGAATTTACCGTTATCATACGGCGATTCCAGTATCTTGCCGATTGGGGCATCGACCGCGAACCCGTGATTATGGGCGGTGATCTCGACCTTTCCGGTGGTCATATCCTTGACCGGCTGGTTGACGCCGTGATGTCCGAACTTGAGCTTGTAGGTGTCAAAGCCGAGCGCACGTCCGAAAAGCTGATTGCCAAAGCAGATGCCGAAGAAGGGGTATCCGGCATCGAGGACCTGGCGTAGCAGATCGACTTCGGGGACGGCTTCTTCCGGGTCGCCCGGGCCGTTCGAGAAGAAGACTCCGTCGGGATTTAAGGCTTTGATTTCGTCGAAGGTGACGGTGGACGGCACAACGTGCACACGACAACCGCGCTCGGACAAGCGATGTGGTGTCATCCCTTTGATACCAAGATCAACCGCGGCCACAGTGAACAGGGGTTCTTTGCCTTCGAAATCACCGCTGGGCTCGACAGTATAGGTCTCGTTGGTGCTCACATGGTCGTAAAGCCTAGCTCCCTGCATCTTTGGCGAGGCTAGGACTTCCTGCAGCAACGCATCAACAGGACGCAACGCACCCGTCGCTTCATCAAGCAACGCATCACCCGAGAAAATACCGGCGCGCATCACGCCTGCACTGCGCAGATGACGCACCAGTTTACGGGTGTCGATATTGCTGATGCCAACGATATTGTCGCCTTGGAGCTCGTCATCAAGGCTGTCGTTCGCCCGCCAATTGCTCACGTTCGGACTGGGTTGACGCACAACGTAACCGGCCACCCAGACTCGCTTGGATTCGGGGTCCTCGTCGTTGACCCCTGTGTCGCCAATATGCGGGAAGGTCTGCACAACAATCTGCTGATCGTAGCTCGGGTCGGTTATCGTCTCCTGATAACCGGTCATGGCCGTCGCGAAAACAATTTCACCGAACGTCGAACCAAGCTTGCCGTAAGGCTTGCCTACATAAAGCTGGCCGTCTTCCAACAACAGCACAGCATCATCCTTAGAATACTGTGCGGCTGTTGCTGCTTGCTGACTCACCACGAGTCCCCCTTGCTCCGGGCCCGTGTGCGGACTCGGAAATAACTGGACCGGAAAAACAAATTCGCGGCCCGGCCACCGTACCGCGGTCAGAACTAATTACACAATTGTTGAATCATTGTCGCCATCTGGTGGCAACGGTTGTCCCTCACCAGCCGAATCAGGCTGGATCGGTACGTCATTGGGTGATGACGAATCGCTGAGGTCATCGCTTGAAACTTTGGTTTCTGCAGAATCTGCATCACCAAAAGTTGATACTTCTCCTGAGCTTCCATCTTCGCTCGTTAAGTTGGCAGAATTAGCCGAAGTATCCGGCTCGTCTACAGACATTGAATCGATATTTTCTTCATCAGAAGATTCGGCACCATCCGCTTCTGGTTCGGTTTCGGGTGCAGTCTCAAACGGCACACCATCACCTTTGCCGGAAATGCCGCGGGATTGGAGGAAACCAGGAGCGGTAGGCGAGTTGAGTCGACGCTCCGCGGCTTCACGTTCCGCCTTCTCCTTGGCCTCGGCTTCGTGCGCAGCCTTGATGCCGGCAAGAACCGAGTCCTTGTCATCGCAAATGGCGCTCAGCAGACCATGAATAAACGCCGGCGAATCATCATCGGAAAGGGTCTTCGCCAATCCCAATGCCTCGTCGATGGCAACCCGATCGGGCACATCGTCGTTGAAGAGAATCTCCCAAGCGGCAATCCGCAGAATGTTTCTGTCGACCACAGCCATCCGGCGCAGAGGCCACTTCGTGGAATGATCTTCAAGCGCCCGGTCGATACCGGCTCGCTCATCGGCCACACCGTGGACAATCTGAATGGCGTAATCAGGCAACGGAGTCTGGGCCCCTGGTTCGGCAATGCGTTCGGCGAGCAGCGACGGAATGTCCTGCCCCTTCTCATCCGCTTCGTAGAGCGTATTCAGCGCCCGTTTGCGAGCTGTCGAACGTGCCATCTAGCCAGTTGCCTCCCAGTCAAGTCTTCGCGGATTACCGCTAGCAAATATAGTATTCCGACTTGGGTGACGTCGTCGCGCCAAGCCGGAAAGGAAAATCAGTTGTTTTCGCGTCCGAGGTAGGAACCGTCGCGAGTATCGACCTTAACCATTTCGCCTTCGCCCACGAAAAGCGGCACCTGGATCTCGGCACCGGTTTCGACGGTGGCAGGCTTCGTACCGGCGTTTGAACGGTTGCCCTGTACGCCAGGCTCGGTCTGCGTGACCTTGAGCACGACGGATGCAGGAAGCTCAACGCTCAGCGGAGTGCCGTCGTGGAAGCTGATGATGCAGTCGGTGCCCTCAAGCAGGTACTTCGCCTGATCGCCGACGAGCTCCTTGGGAATGTTAACCTGATCGTAGGTGGTCATGTCCATGAAGACGAAGCTGTCGCCTTCTTCATAGGAATACTGCAGCGTACGGTTGTCAACGGTTTCGAAGTCCATCTTCATGCCGGCGTTGAACGTCCTGTCGACGATCTTGCCCGAGAGCACGTTCTTGATGGTGGTACGCACGAAAGCCGGACCCTTGCCGGGCTTGACGTGCTGGAATTTCGTGACGGTCCAGAGCTGTCCGTCCAGGTTCAATACCGACCCGTTTTTGATGTCATTACTAGTTTGTGCCACGTCTCGTCACCTTAGTCATTTACTTTTCAAACGATTTGCATTCCATAAAATGCCTCAGCAATTATGCCACGGCGTGTGTACAGCAGACAAGTCGGATGTTGTCTGAATTTCACTTATAGATACAGTTGTGCCCCACACCTTTCGGTGCAGGGCACAACAATAAGTAAGTAAATCTACAACTTATGTTCTAGAACTACTCAATCACCTTGGTGACACGGCCTGAGCCGACGGTGTGGCCGCCTTCACGAACTGCGAAGGTCAGGCCCTCTTCCATCGCGACGGGCTGAATCAGCTCGACGGAGAAGGTGGCGTGATCGCCAGGCTGAACCATCTCAACGCCTTCCGGCAGCGTGATGACGCCGGTGACGTCGGTGGTGCGGAAGTAGAACTGCGGACGATAGTTGGAGAAGAACGGCGAATGACGGCCGCCCTCATCCTTCGTCAAGACGTAGACTTCGCCCTCGAACTTGTGGTGCGGGGTCACGGTGCCGGGCTTGGCCACAACCTGGCCGCGCTCGACGTCGTCACGGTTGATGCCACGGAGCAGCAGACCAGTGTTGTCGCCAGCCTCGGCCTCATCCATCTGCTTGTGGAAGGTCTCAATGGAGGTGACAGTGGTGGTCTGGGTCGGACGAAGGCCGACGATCTCTGCCGGGGCGTTGACCGGGATACGGCCACGCTCAACACGGCCGGTCACCACGGTGCCACGGCCGGAGATGGTGAAGACATCTTCGATAGGCATCAGGAACGGCTTGTCAAGGTCGTGGACAGGGGTCGGGATGTAATCGTCGACGGCGTCCATGAGTTCCTTGATGGTCTGGACCCACTTGTCGTGATCCGGAGCGTCATCATGCAGAGCGCCATAGGCGGAGGTGCGGATGACCGGGCAGTCACGATCGAAGCCGTTTTCTTCGAGGAGGTCGCGGACCTCTTCTTCGACGAGTTCGATGAGCTCTTCGTCATCGACCATATCGCACTTGTTGAGCGCAACGAGAATCTTCGGCACGCCTACCTGGCGAGCGAGCAGAACGTGCTCGCGGGTCTGAGCCATCGGGCCATCAGTGGCGGCGACCACGAGGATCGCGCCATCCATCTGAGCGGCGCCGGTGATCATGTTCTTCACGAAATCGGCGTGGCCGGGGCAATCCACGTGAGCATAGTGGCGCTTGGCCGTCTGATACTCGATGTGGGCGATGTTGATGGTGATACCACGCTGCTTCTCTTCAGGAGCAGCATCGATCTGATCGAAGTCATACTCCGGGTTGAGGTCGGGGTACTCTTCGTGCAGCACCTTCGAGATGGCCGCGGTCAGGGTCGTCTTACCGTGATCAACGTGGCCAATGGTGCCAATATTAACGTGCGGCTTAGTCCGCTCGTACTTTTCCTTTTCTGCCATTACTTTGTCCTCCTGGACGTTTCGTAGTTATTCCCGAGCTTTTCAGCATCGAGATACTCGCTACAGTTTACTGGGTTTCTGGGTTACCTGCCACAAAGTGCCCGAACCCAGTCAGCGCTTGAAAATTCTAACGCCGACTGGAGACAGACACGCCTTGGGCGAAGTATTTTTTATTCGCCGCGCTGGGCCTTGATGATCTCCTCGGAGACCGCCTTCGGCACCTCTGCATACGAATCCATTTGCATGGTGAACATCGCGCGGCCCTGCGTCTTGGAACGTAGATCGCCGATGTAGCCGAACATCTCGCTAAGCGGGACCTTCGCCTCGATGACCTTGACGCCGGTAGCATCCTTCATCTCCTGGATGTTGCCACGACGGGAATTGATGTCGCCCATCACGTCGCCCATGTACTCCTCGGGCGTACGCACCTCAACGGCCATGATCGGCTCGAGGATGACAGGCTTGGCCTTCGGAGCAGCGGTCTTGAACGCCATGGAACCGGCGATCTTGAATGCGAGCTCTGAGGAATCGACATCGTGGATCTGGCCGTCGGTGACGGTCGCCTTGACGCCGACCACCGGGAACCCGGCGAGCACGCCGGACTCCATGGCTTCCTGCACACCAGCATCGATCGAAGGAATGAATTCCTTGGTGATGTGGCCGCCGGTGACCTCGTTGACGAACTCGTAGTCCTTGCCCTCCTCCGGAGGAATCGGCTCGAAGTTCATCAAGACCTTTGCGAACTGGCCGGAACCACCCGTCTGCTTCTTGTGGGTGTATTCCTGGTTCATAACAGCCTTGCGGATGGTCTCGCGATAGGCGACCTGCGGGTTGCCCACGTTGCACTCCACCTTGAACTCGCGGCGCATACGGTCGACGATGATGTCGAGCTGGAGCTCACCCATGCCGGAAATCAGCGTCTGGCCGCTTTCCTCATCGGTCTTGACCTGGAATGTCGGATCCTCGTCGGCGAGCTTCGCTAGAGCGATCGACATCTTCTCCTGATCGGCCTTGGTCTTCGGCTCCACAGCGACCTCGATCACCGGGTCCGGGAAGGTCATGGACTCGAGAGAAATAGGAGCGTTATCGGCGCACAGAGTGTCGCCGGTGGAGACGTTCTTCAGACCAACGAGCGTGTAGATGTTGCCGGCTTCTGCGGCGTCGACGGGGTTCTCCTTGTCGGCGTGCATCTGGAAGATCTTTCCGACGCGTTCCTTCTTGTCCTTCGTGGAATCGAGCACGGTGTCGCCAGGCTTGATGGAGCCGGAATAGACACGCACGAACACGAGTTTGCCATAGAAGGGGTGGGTCGAAATCTTGAAGACCAGCGCGGCGAACGGATCGTCCATCGTGGGCTTGCGATCGATTTCCTGGGACTCGTCACCGGGCTTGAAGCCGACGATGGCGGGAACGTCCTCAGGGCTCGGGAGGTAATCGACCACTGCGTCAAGCAGCGGCTGAATGCCCTTGTCCTTGAAGGCGGAACCGCAGAGAACCGGATAGGCCTTGCGCTCGATAGTGAGCTTGCGGATGCCAGCACGAATCTCGTCGTCGCTCATCTCACCGGAATCGAGGTACTTCTCCATCAAGTCGTCGTCGGACTCGGCCACCTGGTCGAGAAGCTCCGAACGATACTGCTCGGCCTTGTCCTTGAGATCATCAGGGATGTCGACGGTGTCGTAGTGAGCACCGAGATCGGTGGTGACGTCATTCCAGACGTAGGCCTTCATGCGAATCAGGTCGACCATGCCGACGAAGTCGTTCTCAGCGCCGATGGGCAACTGCACGACCAGCGGGGTGGCTCCGAGCTTCTTCTTGATGGTGTCGACGGAGTAGTAGAAGTCAGCGCCGAGCTTATCCATCTTATTGATGAAGCAAATGCGCGGCACGCCGTACTTGTCGGCCTGACGCCACACGGTTTCGCTCTGGGGCTCCACACCTTCCTTGCCATCGAAGACGGCAACGGCGCCATCGAGCACGCGAAGCGAACGCTCCACCTCGGCCGTAAAGTCCACGTGGCCGGGGGTGTCGATGATGTTGATCTGGAACTTCTTGTCGGGATCATGGGTCTGACGGTTCCAGAAGCAGGTGGTCGCAGCAGACTGAATGGTGATGCCGCGTTCCTTTTCCTGGGCCATGAAGTCCATGGTCGAGGCGCCTTCGTGCGTCTCGCCGATCTTGTAGTTCTTACCGGTGTAATACAGAATACGTTCTGTACACGTTGTCTTACCGGCATCAATGTGGGCCATGATGCCGATGTTGCGGACCTCATTGAGGTCACTGAGCACATCAAGTGCCATAAATGTTTCCTTACCCTAACTCGTCTGTCGAAAATTACCAGCGATAGTGAGCGAAGGCCTTGTTGGCCTCTGCCATCTTGTGCGTGTCCTCGCGGCGCTTCACCGAAGCACCGAGACCGTTGGAGGCATCGAGAATCTCGTTGGCGAGACGCTCGGCCATGGTCTTCTCACGACGCTTGCGGGAGAAATCGGTCAGCCAGCGAAGGCTCAAGGCGTTCGCACGGTTGGGCTTGACCTCGACTGGGACCTGATAGGTCGCGCCGCCGACACGGCGGGAACGGACCTCGAGGGACGGACGGATGTTGTCAAGCGCACGCTTCAAAACGGCGACGGGTTCCTGTTCGGTCTTCTCCTTGACCATGTCAAGTGCGGAGTAGACGATGTCTTCGGCGATCGACTTCTTGCCGTCGAGCAGGATCTTGTTGATGAGCTGAGCGACCACGGTGGAGCCGTAGATCGGATCAGGGAGCAGCTGATGCTTCTTGGATGGTCCTTTACGTGACATATCTCTTACTTCGCCTTCTTTGCGCCGTACAGGGAGCGTCCCTGCTTGCGGTCCTTGACACCCTGGGTATCGAGCGCGCCGCGCACGATGTGGTAACGCACACCAGGAAGATCCTTCACACGGCCACCGCGGACGAGCACGATGGAGTGCTCCTGCAGGTTGTGGCCCTCGCCCGGAATGTAGGCGGTTACTTCGATGCCGGAGCTCAGGCGCACACGGGCGACCTTACGCAACGCGGAATTCGGCTTCTTCGGTGTAGTGGTATACACACGGGTGCACACGCCGCGACGCAGCGGGCTGCCCTTCAAGGCCAAAGTCTTGGATTTCTTTGACTTTGCCTTACGTCCTTTGCGGACAAGTTGTTCTATAGTAGGCAACTTCAGTTCTCCGATTCGTTAATCATTATTTCTTGCGGAGCCGCCTCGCTGCAGCCCCAATCGACGAATCGAGTGAGACAGCCACAGTCCACCGGCCCGATGGCCCTTCGCTCTCCTGCCGCCGCATTGCTGCGCGCAATCTAACGAGCTAAAGGGATATCCCAATGCCCACGCCTGTTACATAAGGCATGCCACTGGCACACACAAGTTGATATTATAACACTCGGCGCGCGACAACACAGTCTGGGCCGAGTGAAATGGCCGGTATTCCGCGATGTTTTCGACATCTCGCGGAGTACCGGGCGGTTTACTTAGAACACTAAGGCGAGCCCAGTGCAATCCGTCAATCAGTTGTTGGCGATGTAGTCGTCAATCTGGGCCTGATAGAGGGCCTTCTTTTCGTCGCTGATCCATGAAATATCGAAGGAGTTACGAGCGATCTGGATGACCTGGTCGCGGGTGAGGTTGAACTGATCAGCCAAAGCGGCGTAGTTGTCGTTGATGTAGCCGCCGAAGTAGGCCGGGTCGTCGGAGTTGACACAGACCTTGACACCCTTGCCCAGTAGCTCCTTGATTTCCGTGCCCTTCATTTCAGGGGTGACGAAGGAGTTGGAGAGCGGGCAGGTGGTCATGCCGATGCCATGGTTGACCACGAACGCGACGAGATCCGGGTCCTCGACGATGTTGGTGCCATGGTCGATGCGCTCCACGCCCATGATTTCGAGGGCCTGACGGATGTGGTCGATGGAACCGACCTGGTCGATGTCGCAGTGGGCCGTCAAGTGTAGTCCGGCGGCTGCGGCGTCCTCATATTGGCGGGCAAACTTGAGCGGCGGATTGTTGTGCTCGTCGGAATCAAGGCCGATACCAAGAATCCAGTCCTTATACGGCATGGCTTCAAGCAGCGTCTTGCGGGCTGATTCCTTGGAGAAGTCACGCAGGAAGCACATCACCAGATCCGCGTCGACGTTCAACGCACGGGCGTCGACGATGGCGCGGTGCAGCCCGTTGATGACGGTGGCGAAGGCGATGCCACGGCTGGTGTGAGCCTGAGGGTCGAAGAAAATCTCAACGTGACGGATATTGTTGGCTGCGGCACGACGAAGATAGTCAAAGGCCAGGTCGTAGAAGTCCTGTTCGTGCTGAAGAACGTCCATGGCCGGATAATAGACAGCGAGGAACGATGCCAAGTCGTCGTATTGGTAGGTCTTGCGGACTTCCTCGATGGTGGTCTGTCCGATGTCGACGTTATTGCGCTTGGCGAGCTTGAGCTTGAGTTCCGGCTCCAGCGTGCCCTCAATATGAAGATGAAGCTCGGCTTTGGGCAGCCCATCGATGAATTCGCGTGTCACTTTAGTGGTCATTGAACATGCCTTTCCAGTTAAGTTGAACAGCACTGACACGATGAATGTATCACCCGCCCGGGCCAGAAAACCGATATTTTTGAGGTTACTGTCGCAAGCGTCATTCGAAGCGGAGATATAGAGTTAAGCCATATCGTCGGATGCAGAATAAAGGCAGGAATAATGGAAATGAAGGACACCGTGGCCGGACTCCACAAAGTATTTGAAACCGGCGTGACCCTGTCTTTGGCTTGGCGGCGGGAACAGCTTGGACGGATGAAACGCATGATTACGTCCCATCGAAAGGATCTCGAAGAGGCGATCTACCTCGACTTGGGCAAACCGGCGGCCGAAACCGCGCTCATGGAGATCAAACTCATACTTGATGAGATAAAGTTTCTCGAACCGCGTATCGAGCGCTGGAGTGGACGACACCATGTAGCCATGCCACTCTTGATGCAACCGGCGAGAAGCTGGACTATAGCCGAACCCAAAGGTGTAGTTCTGGTGATTTCTCCGTGGAACTACCCGCTGATGCTGAGCCTTGAGCCGATGGTCGATGCCATTGCGGCAGGCAATTGCGTGTGCCTGAAGCCTTCAGAGCTCTCTCCCAACACCAGCGCACTGCTGCAACGGTTAATAGGCGAATACCTCGATCCTCGAGCGTTTGCCGTAGTCCAGGGAGCCGTGCCGGAAACCACCGAACTGCTGAAACAGTCCTTCGACCATATTTTCTATACCGGCAACGGCAGGGTCGGCTCGATTGTGATGGAAGCTGCAGCGAAGCAGCTCACGCCGATCACACTCGAGCTTGGCGGCAAATCCCCGGTGTTTGTGGACGCGAGCGCCAATCTCGGCGTCGCGGCCGGACGTATCGCCTGGGGCCGCTTTACGAACGCCGGTCAGACTTGTGTGGCACCGGATTATGTCTTGACCACTCCGGAACTCGTCGAACCGTTGGCACAGAAAATCTCGGCTTTTACACGAAAGTTCTTTGGTGACAATCCTGCACAATCCGCAAGTTACGGACGCATCGTCAATACCAAACAATTCGACAGGCTCGCCAAACTGCTACCAGCCAACGGAAAAACGTTCAGCGGCGGTGAAACGGATCGTGAGCACCTCTATATCGCTCCGACAATTCTCACCGATGTCCGGACCGACGACCCGGTGATGCAGGAGGAAATCTTCGGACCGATTCTGCCGATTCTCGCCGTACACAATACTCGCGAAGCCGTAACGTTCATCAACAAACGTCCGAAACCCTTGGCGTTGTATGTCTTCACACGCTCGAAAGAGACCCGCATGCTTTTCGAACGGCATACCTGCTCCGGCGCGCTGGGCTTTAATCTGCCACTTGGCCACTTGCTTTCCAGCCGTCTTCCCTTCGGCGGAATCGGCGCGTCCGGCATGGGTTCTTATCATGGCAAAGCCGGATTCCTGGAATTCAGCCACGTAAAAACGGTAACCAGCAAGCCCACGTTCCCGGATACCTTGAGACTGGCTTATCCTCCATATTCCGCCAGAGTGAGTCTGCTGGCCGGCGATTTCCACCCCACCACACGACATTTGCATTTCCGAAATCCTACGGGCCGCTGAAGGCCTTTGGAATCGGCCCTGTCAGTAGGTCACCCACATAGAACAGCCAACGTCACAAGTCATGGCGGACGAACGAACGACGTCATGGTCTACTCAAATCAGCAAGAAGACCGTACGCCGATAACCGATTGAATATAATTTAGGAAAGCGAGCCGAAAACCGAAGGCTTCTTTTCCCCCGCTTCAATCGGGAAGGGCAAGGTATTCTGAAGCGGGGCAAAGGGGCAGGTGCAGAAGACTGTGAAGGCGCAAGGCAGGTTCATCGAGCGGTTGAAGTCCACATAACTCACAGACGCGGAATCGGTATTGTCGAAGCCAATCACCCGGGCACCGCCGTAGGTCTCATGGCCCGAGGTGGCATCACGGAAGAGCACATGTCCTTCCTCGGTGATGTTGGCACGGTTATTGAGATAGACGAATTCGCCCGTCTTCTCATCAAGTCGACGTGCGCCGGAGTCATCGTTATGCGCTTCAAAAACGATCAGGTCGCGTTTGGTGCCGTCGAAATCGACGTGCAACACCCCAATGGAGGTCTCGTCATGCGACAATCCGCCGACGACTGCGCCCACCTTCAAATCCTCATGTTGCTCGGCGGGTTCGAAGGAGGCCGGGAAGACCCAGCGCTGATCGGGTTCGAAGGTGGGAATATTCTGCAGCCGGGCGATACCGGGAGAATGCGGGTCGCGGATACGAACAGCAAATTGATGTTGTAGGCCGATGCGCTTGATGAGCTGGGCGCGTACCCCGCCGCTGTAGAAATCCTCCAAATTGAAGTCGCCAGTTGCCGGCACATTGACTCGCAAGGGCTCGTTCAGGATCACGTCGCGATTGGTGACGGTAACGGCAGTATCCCGAGGAGGAATGTAAGTCACAGCGTCACCCTCCTGCAACCACTGTCCTGGGAAACCGTCGAGCGTCTTGGACTCACCATCTTCAAGCCAGTCAATGCTTGTCAAAGAGAGCCAGCCGTAGGGCTCTTTCATATAGTCAAGACGCAGACGACGCCATTGGTTCCACTCCTTGCGGAATTCTTCGGGGCTCTGGGCTTTGATGTCATCATAACTGACTGATGCGGGACGTGAAAACAGTTCCATGATATATCTTTCGTGTACGGACCGATTACAGGTGATTGATGATGGATTAATGGTGCACGTCCGAACAAGCCAGATCTCGGCTAACCACAGTCGTACACCCTGAAGTATTTGCCAAGGTAGCGCATATCAGGACGATAATCGCGTACGACGGTATAGATATTGCTTATGCGGAGTTCTCAGCACGTTCTGTCGCGTACGCTCGCCAGACAACAGGCAATTTATAGGGTTTCTGGCCTGATAACCATTCATAGCTAACGGCTATAGACACGCCGATTTGCAAGATACCGCACACCCCTATAGTGAACCCTAACGCATACGGCACCACCGAATTCCATCACTGCATCATCATCACAGGGCCCAATGCCGGCAATACCATCCACACAACAACTAACAGCATAAGGAAACAGCATGTTTTCACACTTGAAGATCCGGAAGATAACAGCGTCTATCGCCGTAGCCGCGTCCATCGTAGCCCTGAGTTCGGCTTGCGGCCAGCGCGGCGACGCCAGTGGACAGGCCCAGTCCGGCGACGCAGTCAAGACCGTCATTGTCGCCACCAGCGGCAGGCCAGCCCCCATGATCACCGTCGACAAGAACGGCAAACTGACGGGATATGAGATCGAACTGCTCAAGGAAGCCAACAAACTCATTCCCGAATACCGGTTCGAGTACGAAAAGATGGACTTCGAGGGTGTCACCGCTGGTATCGACAGCGGCAAGTACCAGATAGGCGCAAACTTCTTCAACTACACGCCGGAACGCGCGGAGAAATTCATCTTCTCCAAGTATCCGCATTATCGCGACAAAGCTGCGGTGCTTGCCAAGCCCGGCTTCTCCGCAACCCACCACTTCAACAAGCTCTCCGACCTCGGCGGGTACACCGTCCCCGTTGACCCGAACGGTTCGGCCTGGCAAGTTTTCGTCGAGGACTTCAATAAGATGTTCCCGAGCAACCCCATGAAAATCGAGTATACGCCAGCCGACCATGCCACACGTCTGCGTCAAATCAGTCAGGGGCAGTTCGATTTCGGATACGGCGGCCGCTTCCACCAGAAGGTCTATGCCACGGATTTGGGCGTCAATGTCGAATACATACCTATTCCGGACAGCGCCGCACAGAACACCGCCCAGAAAAAGCTCCTCAAGTCCCTTCAGCAGGAGACCTATTTCCTCTTTCCGAAGACCGACGAGGGGAAGAAGCTCTCGGAAGCCGTCGACAACGCCCTGCTCAAACTGCACAAGAACGGCAAGATGCAGGAACTCTCCAAGCACTACCTAGGTTTTGACATGACCGGATCCAACGCCGACTGGGCCTAGGCCAACGTTCAAGGCCTCAACAACCTAGCTAATGGACCGGAGCCCCATACTGACAGAAAGAGACATACCCATGCCCAACATTTTTGACGCTTCCTACATCTGGTCGGATATTCCGGCAATCCTGACGGGATTGCCCGTGACCATGGAAATCGTGGTCGTCTCCACCTTCTTCGGCTGGGTGCTGGGTCTGCTTCTGGCCCTAGTCAAGATGTACCGCCCACCGGTGCTTTACCAGATCTGTGGAATCTTCGTATCCTTTACACGTGGAACGCCCGAACTGGTGCAGCTTTTCCTTTCCTTCTACGGGATTCCCGTCATCCTGCAGTATACGAACTATTACTGGGGCACGGGCGTGAACATCAACGGCATTCCCAAAATGCTGTTCGTCCTCGTAACCTTCACCAACATCACTGCAGCCTATTCTGCAGAATCCTTCAGAGCAACGCTGCAAGGTGTGGACAAGGGTCAGATGGAAGCGGCTCTGTCGACCGGACTCTCCAAGTTCACCGCCTATCGCAAAATCGTGATCCCGCAGGCTCTTGTCGTCGCCATACCCTCCTTAGGCTCGCAATTCGTGAGCATGCTCAAAGGCACTTCACTGGCTTTCGTGGTCTCAGTGGTCGACATGACCTCAGCCGGCCAGCTAGCCGCCTCACGCACCTACCGGTTCCTAGAGATGTACATCGCCTTGGCCGTGTGCTATTGGATCCTTTCGGGCTTCTTCTCCGAGCTCTTCCGGCTCCTTGAGCACCGGCTCAAGCGCAACGAACGGACCATCACCGATAGCGACGCACCGGAGTGGCAGCCGGCACAGGACTCCAACGGCCTCACGGAGGACCTGCGGATCGGGGAGACGGCCTTCTTGCGTCTGGCCTTAGCTCCTCTCAATCTCGCCAGAAATCGTTTGAGCAATCTGGCGAAACGCAGGAACCGAGAGATTGCACCGCTATCAGAAGCACGAGTCTAGGGAATAGGAATCATGGTTGTCAGAATTTCCAATATACACAAAAATTTCGGGAGCAACGAGGTTCTGCGCGGCGTGAGCATCGAAGTGCCGGACGGTAAGGTGATTGGGCTTATCGGATCTTCGGGCGCCGGCAAGTCCACTTTGCTGCGCTGCACGAATTTCCTGGAGACGCCTGATTCGGGCACTCTTGAATTTGACGGAGACATCGTAGACACCACTCATGCCAGCAAGCAGCAAATTCAGCAGCTGCGCCGGCAGACGGCCATGGTGTTTCAGAGCTTCAACCTCTACAAACTCAAAACCGCGACAGAGAATATTGAGCTCGCCCTCACACATGTCAAGCACTACACCGCTCAGAAGGCGCACGAAATCTCGCTGGAATTCCTCAATAAGGTCGGTCTCTATGACAAACGCAACAGCTTCCCAGATCAGCTTTCAGGCGGGCAGGCACAACGTGTCGCTTTGGCACGAGCTGCCGTGCTCCGACCTAAGCTCATGCTGCTCGACGAGCCGACCTCCGCGCTCGACCCGGAAAACATCGGAGAGGTGCTCAAGGTAATCAAGAATCTGGCCGACGGCGGGCAATCCATGCTGATCGCCTCCCATGAAATGACCTTCCTACGTCGCATCTGCGATCATGTCGTCTTCATGGATAAGGGTGTGGTTGCCGAAGAGGGGTCGGCTGAGCAAATATTCGGCAATCCTCGGCAAGCTCGAACCCGCCAGTTCCTTTCCGGGGTCAAATTTCAAGGGGAGGCATAGCACATGGCACTCAAAGCCACCACCGATAATCAAGCCAAAATGGCAAGGCAAGACAGACAAACCGGCCAACCCCATTCAATTTCACTGCGGTTGGCACGTGTAGAGGATGCGCACGACATCGTGGGCTTCTATGCCTATTACGTGGAACAAACGACGGTCAACTTCGAGTACGACATACCGACGGAAGAGGACTTTGCACGGCGCATCGAGCAGATATCGCAAAAATATCCCTTTATCGTGGCAGAACTGGACAATTCCAAAGTGGTTGGCTATATCTTTGCCCACGCCCTCGGGGAACGTCCGGCCTACAGCTGGTCCGCCGCTACCTCTATTTATCTGAACCCCGATATGCGCGGACGGCATATAGGGTCGGCGCTCTACGCCGCCTTGGAGCCGCTGCTCTGTGCCCAGCATGTGGTCAAACTCTTCTCTTGTATCACCGTCCGCCGCGACGATTCACTGGACGATATCAACGGGATGCTGCCACAACTCCATGACCTGCCCACCGACAGTGCATCGACTTTAGGTGGTGGCGAGCGCAGCGGCACCGATACTGCTACCGTCGACCCCCATTTGCCGCTGACCAGCCCGCGATTTCATGCGGCGCTCGGCTTCAAACCGGTAGGCCGCAACTACGCTTCCGGCTACAAGTTGGGCCGTTGGTATGACAAACTCTGGATGGAGAAGTCCCTGCAGCCCCTTCCGGCAAAACCAGAACTCATCATTCCGATTGGTCAACTTCCCCACGACCTGATCAAGCGGTCCCTGATGATTGGGACTCGACTCCTCGGCTGATACGGCGGCATCACATCCGCATGGCCTTGCCCGAGTCCACAGCATAGCAATAATCTCGGCACCAAAGTTTTGGTCTATAACCCCTACACTTGCACACAAGGATACATTTGGAATAGACGCGAAGCTACCGACGACCTTCTTAAAGAAAGGGAAAGCCCCACTCCTTTACGGGAGTGGGGCTTTCATGATGGGGTGGCCAACGCGGTTCGAACGCGCGACCTTCTGAACCACAATCAGATGCTCTACCTGCTGAGCTATGGCCACCATCGAAGTGGGAAACCGTCCGGTTCAACGAACCGAATCAACATCCGCACAACAGATAAGAACTATACATGATTCTCAAGACCTTGAGTCACCGGCGCGTCGCAAAATCATATCAACCCCTTCAGTTCTGTGAGCCATGTCACAAGTCGATATCCACATCCGGGGTCTTCTCCCCTGCCGTCACGGCAAACGGGAGCGTATTGCGCTTCGAGGGGATCGGGCAGGTGCAGTAGGCGGAGAACGCGCAGGGATAGTTGTAGGCATAGTTGAAATCGAGCACGTCCAGCTCGTCGAGGCTCAGCTCGTCAAGCCGCAGCACACGGCCGATTCCGTAGGTTTCTTTGCCGTTGGTCGAATCTTTGAAGAAGATGCTCGCATGGCCGAAAACGTTCGAGACGACCAACGAGTAGTCCTCACTTTCGTATTGGAATTCAACGAAACCGAGCAGCGGGTATGACTGCAGCACCGTTTTCACCACTGAATCGTGGATGTCGAACTCGTCGGGTTCGGCCCGGCGGAAAACGGCCGGAATTCGCCATTTCGGGTCGAGAGGGAACGTGTCGATGTCGTCGAAATGCTGTCGGGCCAAAGTACGCGGGTCTTTGACACGAATCCAGAAACGGTGCGTGGCCTGGTCGACCAGATCGGTCTGGGAATTGACTTCGATGCGCTTGTCGCCGTAGTTGAGATACCCGAGCGCCTGTTCGCCGAATGCGCTGGGCGCAAACGAAATCGGAGCTTCGAGCACCGTTCGTCCATTGGTTACCGCAAGAGGTCCACCCTCGTCTTTGTCATCGACAGCCTGCGATCGTGTTTCCTTGGATTGCGGATAATAGGTCAACACATCGTTTTCGGCACGCCATGCGCCCGGGATGCCGTCAATCGTCTTCGTCGAACCGTTGGCGACCCATGTGATGGATGCAGGCGCAAGATAGCCGTGCGGCGCCTTGAGCTCCTCCAGCCGCTGCTCGTGCCACATCTCCCACTGCTGGACATAAGGATCGGCTGCAAGTGCCGGGAGCGTGGAAACGCCCTTGGGAAGCGTGTCTTGCGCAGACGAGAGACCGAAACCCTGTTTTGAGTTGGCAAACAGTCGGTCTATCGAACCTGAGACGCTCGCTTTTCCCGTTGCTTGGTCATTCGTGTCGGTTTTATTCGATTCACTCATTTCATTATCTCCATTGCAGATTTCATGTTGGGTTGGTTTATCGATTGTTCAGGCGACTCGCCCTCAGAAGCTTCGCCGCCGACGACGAATCCTCCGGGGAATCCGTGTAGCCTCAGTATTTGAACATCGGGATATTGTGGTCCTTGACAAGCTGCTTGGCGACGGTCTGGGTATGGTAGGCCTCCACAATCTTGCGGAATGTCTTATTATCCTTGTCGCTCGTGTTGGCCACGATGATGTTGACGTATGGTTTGAAGCTGGCATCGCCGGGCTTGAGTTTGGGCGCATAGATGGCATCTTCGGGCTTTTTTCCGGCGTCGACGATGAAGTTCGTATTGGTGATGCCACCGGCGTAATCGGGCAGTAGGTTGATGATCGAGGCCGGATCGTTCAGCTCGATGTCGATGCCGCTGGGATTGGAGGCGATGTCGTCGGTCGTCGGATCGGCCTTGGTGTTGTCTTTGAGCTTGATCAGCCCAGCGGAATCGAGGACTTTGAGCGAGCGGCCAAGATTGGTGGTGTTGTTGGGAATGGCCACTTTGTCGCCGGATTTGAAGTCCTTGACGCTTTTGTATTTCTGCGAATAGAGGTTGAGCGGGGATATGTAGGTCTCACCGATCGGGGTGAACTTGTAGCCTTTCTCCTTCTCCTCCTGATGCAGGAACGCATAATGCTGGAAAGCCGTGATATCCAGTTCGTGGTTGGCGAGCGCCTGGTTGGCGTAGATGCCGTCCTGGAAGGTCTTGTATTTGAGTTTGATGTTGGCGTGCTCCTCATCAAGCCGCGCCTGTACGTCCTTCCATTCGGCGTCGTCGGAATTGCCGACAAGCCCTACAGTGACGGTCTGCTCCTTGCCGGCCTTGGCGTTGCGGTAGATGTTGATACCGGCAACCACCAGCACCACCGCAAGTATCACTGCCAGCAGTGCGAAAAGCTGATGCTTGGCTCTGGTTTGTTTCTTGGTAGCCATAAAAGCCTCTTTCAGAATATTTTCATGCTGACGGACCGCGCTTTGCAGGACAGGTCGCCGTCAGATATTCGATATTTCAATATGTTGGGAAAAAGTTGGAATAGTCGTTGGAAGCAGGTTCAAACGTTCGTCAATGTTCGGTGATCTCGACGAGCAGTCGGCCGATGAGCTCGACCAGGCCGACCAGAAGCACCAGGACGATGATCGTGGCGATGGTGACATCCATCATGTATCGCTGGTAGCCGTAGCGGATCGCGAAATCGCCAAGTCCCCCACCGCCGACCACGCCGACCACTGCGGTCATATCGATCAGGCTGACCAAGGTGATCACGCTGACACGGATGATCGAAGGTATCGCCTCGCGCAGGTAGACGCGCCAGATGATCTCGGGCAACCCCATGCCCATCGCCTGCGCCGCCTCGATCAGACCCGAATCGATGCCGGCCAAAGCCGACTGGATCTGCCGGGCGAAGAACGGGGTGATGCCAACGACAAGCGGGAACAACGCTCCTTTCGTACCGATGGCCGTGCCCATGATGAAGCGCGTGATCGGTACCAGCGAGGCCGCAAGAATGATGAATGGAATCGAGCGGAAGAGGTTGATCAGTTTGTCGATGACGTTGAAAACACCTCGGTTGGGATAAAGGCCGCCAGGTTTCGTCACGGTGACGACGACGCCAAGCAAGATAGCCAGGACGAAGGAGATCAGGCCCGCCACTGCGACCATGATGATCGTCTGCACAAACGAATCGAAGAATTCGGGTAGGCGGCTCATCACGTTCGGAAACCAAAGATTCAGAATGTCAAGCACGATCGATCACCTCGATGCCGATATTGCGTTCGTTGAGATAGGCGAGCGCTGCGGTTATCTTGTCGGAGTCCCCTTTGAGCATGACCACCAACCCGCCGAGCGGGGCGTTCTCGACAAAGTCGATATCGGCGAAAATGATGTTGACATCGATTGAGAATTCACGCGAAATATGGGAGACCAGGGCCTCGGATACCTCCTTGGCGATGTAGTTCATGCGCAGGAGCACCTGACCGGGCTGCGGTTCGACGAGCGGCGAATGGTCGTCAAGCAGCTCGTGGACCTTGTCCAGGTTCGAGGTCGTGGCGACGAACGCTTTGGTCAGTGCGGCTTTGGGGGCTGCGAAGATGTCGAACACATCGCCTTTCTCGACGATGGTGCCATGGTCGATGACGGCGACCTTGTTGCAGATATGCTTGATCACGGACATCTGGTGGGTGATGACGACGACGGTCAGTCCGAGCGTATCGTGCAGGGCACGCAGCAGGGCGAGAATCGATTTGGTCGTGGTCGGATCGAGTGCACTCGTCGCCTCGTCGCTCAGCAATATGCTGGGCTTATTGACCAAAGCCCTCGCGATGGCGACGCGCTGCTGCTGGCCGCCGGAGAGCTCGCTGGGATAGGCATCGGCCTTTTCGCTCAGGCCGACCAGATCCAAAAGCTCGGTAACGCGAGCCTGACGGGTTTTCTTGTCGACCTTGCCACGGAAAGCAAGTTCGACATTGGCTGCAACGCTGCGCGACGGCATCAGATTGAAAGATTGAAAGATCATGCCGATGTCGCTTCTCAAGGCGTGCAAGTCCTTGGGTTTCAACTCGGCGACTTCCTGGCCGTTGACTGCGAGCGAACCACCATCGTAGTGTTCCAGCCCGTTGATACATCGCACGAGTGTCGATTTGCCGGCACCGGACAAGCCTATAATGCCGTAGATGTCACCTTTGCCGACATCCAGGTCGACATCGCTGAGCGCGATTTTTTCACCGTCGTCACTGGGATATTTCTTTGTCAGATTGCGTATTGTAATGATTGATGACATTGGGCCCCTCCTCCCTCTGTTGTTCGGCAATATGCCAAACAGGCATTACCGTTGTGATCAGTAAGCCAGTTCGAGCACGGCACGCACGTCGGCCTCGCTCAGGGGAACATAATTACCGACATGCTTCGTATCGGACTTCGTCAAACGCTCGGCAACCGTATTGATGGCATCCCTCGGTATGCCAAGTTCATGCAGGCTGGTTTTCAGGCCCAACATCTTAAAGTGGCGTTCAAGCGTATCCGCCAGAATGCCAGCGCACTCCTGTTCCGTGTTGTCGTAGGGGTCGGCGTCAAGTGCTCGAACCGCCATCTGTGCATAACGCTGCGGACTGCGGCGCGCTACGTAACGGATGATCGAAGGCAGGATCGCGGCGATCCCCTCGCCGTGTATCACATCGAATTCGCCACCGATTTCGTGCTCGATGCGGTGGGTCGTCCAATCGTTTTCTGAACCTGTGGCCAGGTAGCAATGGTTGAACATCAGCGTCGAAAGCCAGTGCAGCTCGGTTCTTGTGGCCAAGTCATCGGGATCGGCCGCGAAACGCCTGCCCTGGACCAGAGCGGCACGGAATCCGCCTTCCAGAATCCTGTCGGCCGATTCGAGATGGTCGCGCAGCGTGAAGTACGGCTCCAGAAAACCCACGGCCAGATCGGCCACCGCCGCGGCCTGATAACGATAAGGCGCCGTGCGCGAATATTCGGGGTTCACGATGGAGAATTTCGGAATGATCAGCCTGGTCTCCAACGCCTCCTTGTCCTCGCCTTGCTGGAGGACGGCGCAATCGGAAACCTCCGAACCGCTGCCGGGAATCGTTGAAATCACACCTACCGGCAAAGTCTCTCTCGGCTCGACAGTGCCGTCAAACAGATCCCACACATCGCCGTCGTAAGGCACGCCCACGCCCACGGCCTTGGCCGTATCGAACGAACTCGCACCGCCGGCCGCGAGGACGAAATCGACTCTCTCCTTGCGTGCGACGTCAATCAGGTCGCGGACAAGTCCGATACGCGGATTGGGCACAACGTCCCCGTTTTCTACCAGACGCGCGCCAATCGACTGCGCAGCATCGGTAACCAGATCATGGATGCCCAGGTCGAAGACGTAATCACCGCTGTATACAAACATGATGGAGGTGGCATGGGATTGACGCAAAAGACGCGTCAGCTGCTGCTCGGCGCCTACGCCGAACACAAGTTCGTTGGGAGTGTAATAGGTAAAAACCATGACCTGCCCTATCTCTCTTTCCTTTTTCGTGCGTCTGCGGTCTCAAGACTTTCGTCCTCAACCAACACAGGGAACAACCTCACGAATCCGCCGCATGCATTAAATCCAGCGATGTTAGCAATCGAGTGTAACGACCTACATTCAGCACTCGCAAGCCATACGATATACGCAGAATCGATAGTCGTTTATCAATCGAGGCGACAGAAGGTAAGAAAGCGTTCATTAGTGAATGATCATTTTTATTTTTTATGAATTCTTGTCACTATATGGACACACGGGGCTCTGAGTCTTTCGCGAACTCTGTGGCTTTCGTCACAAAATTATTGTGTTCTTCATTACAAAACGTAGGATTCCAGCGAAATACGCAACAAAACCGACTCATAATAAAACCACGAACTTTTATCCTGAAATGAATCAACAAGCAGAGAATAACAGAAAGAACCATGGGCAAATTATCCGAATTGAAAACAACCATTTCCGAAGTCGAAGGGACCGAGGACGAGACCAAGCCGCTGTTCCCCGGGCGCGCATTTATCTCAACCGTGCTCGATGCGCTTGACAGCAAAGAGACAATGACCGGCAAGATGACCGGCCGCTACATCCAGCGCGCGATGATGGCAGGCATTCTGGTCGGCGTCTTCTTCACCGCCTTCTGGGTGATTATGGGCGCAAGTTCAAAAGGTGGGCCGGGACTGCTGCTTGCCGGCAAAGTATTGGCGGGCACCACCTTCGGCTGGGCGCTCGTGCTCATCTACTACACCAATTCCGAGCTTTTGACCTCCAACATGATGGTGGTCAGTGTCGGAGCCTACCACAAGCGCATCGGCTGGCTGCAATCCTTGAAATTGTTGGGGCTGTGCTTGCTCGGCAATCTCCTCGGCGCGCTTATCGTAGCCATCATCTTGCGGTTCTCCACCATCATTTCGGGTGTGAGTTATGACGTCATGCTCACTGCGGCCAATGCCAAACTCGCCTATCTCAACTCCTGGGGCGGGGTCGGCGACCTCTTCGTACGCGCGATCTTCTGCAACTTCTGCATCAACATCGCCATGCTGATGGTCTATAACGGCAAGCTTTCCAACGATTTCACCAAGTGCGTCATCATGGTGGTGGCAGTGCTCGTCTTCACCTTCTGCGGCTTCGAACATTCCGTTGCGGATTCGGCGATGTTCCTCATCCTCGGCATGCACGGAGCCATCAACGCATGGAAGGCCGTTCTCGTCATTATCGTCGCGATTCTCGGCAATCTAGTGGGCGGCGGCATCCTCATCGGTCTCAACTTCGCGACCATGAACGACGAGCGCGGCATCACCAACGGCAACGAAATCGACACGGCAACCAACACCGATAAACAATAAGACGGTATCGAGAGCCCAGGCTTCTTCAAACGGAGGGCGAGACTCAGAAACATTCGGAAAAGGGTATTCTTGCAGAAGCGAGAATACCCTTTTTGCTTGGTATCAACCGTAAGACAGAGAGCAGAATCCGCTTACGCCTTGCCCTAACCATAACCACTGGTGGGATTATGGTTGAATCATACTCATTGACTGCGGAAGTAGGAGCAACATGCTGAATTTCATCAACGATTACTGCGAAGGCGCCCATCCCAAAATCCTGAAGCGGATGGAAGAAACGAATATGGAGCAGCTGCCCGGCTACGGTTCGGACAAATACTGCGAATCGGCTAAAGCGAAGATTCGTGAGGCCTGCGGCTGCCCAGACGCCGACGTATGGTTCCTCGTCGGCGGCACGCAGACCAATCAGACCGTTATTGACACCATCACCCCGGCCTACGCGGGTGTCGTCGCAGCGACCAACGGACACGTCAATGTCCACGAAGCAGGTGCCGTGGAATCGACCGGGCACAAGGTGCTCACACTGCCGAGCCACGAGGGCAAGATCGACGCGGCCGACCTCGAGCAGTATTGCAAGGACTTCTACGCGGACGGCAACTACACGCACATGGTCTTTCCCGGCTGCGTCTACGTCTCCCATCCAAGCGAATACGGCACGATGTATACCAAGGCGGAGCTTACGGCCATCGCTGATGTCGCCCACAAATACGACATGCCGCTGTTCCTCGACGGCGCTCGCCTTGGCTACGGACTGACCGCCGAGGGCACCGATCTGACACTCGAGGACATCGCCCGCATCACTGACGTCTTCTACATCGGCGGCACGAAGGTCGGAGCTCTGTTCGGCGAAGCGGTCGTCTTCACCAAGCACAACACGCCAAAGCATTTCCTCACCCAAATCAAGCAGCACGGGGCGCTGCTGGCCAAGGGCTGGCTGCTTGGCTTGCAGTTCGACACGCTCTTCACCGATGGGCTCTACACGAAGATCGCGCGCAATGCCAACGAGAAGGCCTCGCAGATCCGCACGGCGCTCAAGGCCAAGGGCTATCAGCTCGCCTACGAGAGCCCGACCAACCAGGTCTTCGTGGTGATGGATCAACCGACAATCAAGCGTCTGGGCGCCGAGGTCAACATGGACTTCCTCGAGAAGTACGACGACACGCATTCGGTGATGCGTTTCTGCACCAGCTGGGCGACCACGCAGGAGCACACCGACCAGCTCATCGCGCTGCTGTAACGTCTACCAGCGTGGTGGCCATTGCTGCTCACCATGCATCTTTCTCCATGATTGTCTGAAGCAGCGCGACGAAAAGCAATATTCTACGTGCTTTTAGTCGCAGTAACGTTCACTAGTGCCGATGCGACTTTGTCGTTGCCGCATCCGCGATGGCCTCACGCTCCATTGCCACAAACTGGCGGACGCAGTGCGGCAACGCGTATTTTTCGCGTGCCTCCTGCGCGTATTTCGGCCCCCATTCGGCACGTTCCTGCGGATGCTCGATCCACCAGTCGATACGACGGGCGAGCGCCTTGACGTTGCGGGCCGGGAAAACCGAGGAATCGGTCAGCGCGAACTGGCTGGCGGCTGAAAGTGGGGAATCCGCGATGACCGGCACCAAACCGGAGGCGATGCCTTCAAGTACGCTCAATGATTCGATGTCGACAATGGAGGGATGGACGAGCAAATCGGCCTGACGCAATAGATTCGGCATATCTTCGTTGGGATGGAAACCGATATGAGCCGGCTTCGGCAGCAATCGTTTGGCCAGCCGACGCAGACGACGTTGCAATGGGCCTGTGCCACAGATGGTCAGATCGATCTGTTTGGCATGCTTGCTTAACGCCACCGCACGGATCAATGTTTCATGGTCTTTCTCGTGGCTAAGCCGTCCGGAAGCAATGATGTGAAACACATTTTCGCTACGTTCGTCGTCTTTATTACTGACGTGATTATTGTTCCTCTGCTTATTGTCCGATTGAGTTTCTTTGGGGCGGAACCTGACGGAATATCCGTTGGAAATAACATGCAGCCTTGCATGATAACCGTGAGATCGCAACTGGCGAGCAATCATTTCGCTCGGAGTATGGATATGGCCGATATGACGATAAAGCCAGAAATCGAAGAGATAATAGATCAGCGACGGTATACCCGGGATATATCGCAATGGACCGGCGGAATACGTGACGTTTTCTGGTTGCAGGTGGAAGCCGGCAGTGACGGGAATGCCCATCGAACGTGCAACGGCCAGAGCGTGTCTACCGAATTTGAACGGCATATAGATATGCACCACGTCGGCTCCCGCGAACGCACGTCGGAACACCGCGTCATCAGGTTCCGCGAATTGCATCTGCTGCTTGGCCGCAAGCCACGAAATGAACGGCAGATGGTGGACTTCGACAGAATAATCCGGCGCGCCAACGCCAACCAACCGAACGTGATGACCCTGATTCTCAAGTTCCCGAGCATACTGCAATGCCGAATTCGAAGTGCCGTTGCCGCGGTTACCGACCGAATCGACCACCAGAGCGATGGTCAGTGGCTTGTCGGCACCGCCTGCGGCGTTTGAGGAATCTGGCATGGTTCAATCCTAACCCCGTTGCGTAGTTCGCGGCTATCGAAATGCAAGAAACGGACGTTGACAAAACTGTTATGACATTTCACACGTTCAATATAGCGATTATCTTATTTAGCTTATCCGATAATCGCCAAAAACTTTGGCATTGCTCACGACCCCAATATCGACAATTCCATAATTCGTCAATATTTATCAGATGGGAGCCTCGCTCGGGGTCATCGTATGCAACAATGAAATCATGACCGTTGAAACCGCATCATCATCCGTCAACTATCCACTTGGCAATCCGTCCGAATCTCACCAAACTCGCGTATTGTTGCTGGGTTCCGGCGAGCTTGGACGGGAAATCGCCATCGAATTGACGAGGCTCGGAGCTTTCGTCATCGCTGCTGATAGCTACAGCCATGCGCCAGCCATGCAGATTGCACAGGAAAGCCATGTGTTGGATATGACTGACCCTGCCGTTTTCGACGCATTGATTACCGAGGCTAAACCTTCCATCATCATCCCCGAGATCGAAGCCATTGCGACCACCGAATTGGCAAAAGCGGCCTCAAACGGCATTCAGGTTGTGCCCAGCTCGCAAATCGCCGCAATCTGCATGGACCGCGAAGCTCTACGAACCCTGATGCACGAAAAACTTGGCTTGCCGACCACCCCATACCGTTTCGCCGGTTCGTTTGAAGAATTCAAAACAGGAGCGCAAGCCGTTGGTTATCCATGTGTGGTCAAACCTGTGATGAGCTCTTCCGGACACGGGCAATCTGTGCTTCGCTCGGATGACGACCTTGAATCGGCCTGGCAGGAAGCGCAGAGCGGACGAAGAGACGCCAAAGACGGCGGAATCTCAAGGGTTATCGTCGAAGCATTCGTCCCTCTTGATTACGAACTGACCATGCTCACCGTCTCCTCCAGCGCCGGTATCGTTGTCTGCTCTCCCATCGGTCAGCGCCAGGAAGACGGTGACTACCGTGAGTCGTGGCAGCCGGCAAAGGTCGATTCAGACATTCTTCAAAAAGCGCAGGCCATCGCCCGCAAAGCCGTGGGCGGACTGGTCGATATCGCGCATGAAAACCATGAACACGGCTGGGGCGTGTTCGGTGTGGAACTGTTCGTTCTGAAAAACGGCGAAGTCCTCTTCAACGAGGTCTCTCCCCGCCCGCACGACACCGGCATGGTGACGATGATCTCCCAGCGTTTGAGCGAATTCGCACTGCACGCCCGCGCTGTTCTCGGTATTCCAGTAACCGAGGAAAGCGTTGCGCTCGTCCTCAAACACGGCGAGGTAGCAGCCAGTCATGCCATAGTAGTCACCGGAAACGGATCAGTGACTTTCTCCAATATTCCGCAGGCTTTGTCGCAACCCGATACCGACCTGCGCATCTTCGGTAAGCCGGCTGTCAACGGTCACCGTCGCATGGCCGTCGCGCTGGCTATTGGCAGAGACGAAGCCAAGGCACTCTCCAAGGCCACCATCGTGATGGATACACTCGGTATTACCGTGACGTCAGTAGAATAGCACCCTCAGACTTTGCTTCAGATTCCTCAAGCCATCTAGCTGCAATGTCGTCAAGATCGGCAGCTATGGCAGCGAAATCACGGTCGAGATCCAGCGTACGAACCGAGAAGCGGTGCCCAAGCTCTGACCAAGTCTCGTCATGGTCGCCTTCATTACCCACCTTCGCATAGAGCAACATCCCATCCACCAACTTGTCGTTGCCAAATGCCTCGTGCAGCACATAACTTTGAATCTGATTGATATGTTTTGGCGCGTAAATAGGCTTGTCGTAATAGACATCAAGAATATGTCCGTAGCATTTTGCATCGATGATGAGTTCCCGCTTACCTTTGCGCAAAGTGACATCAGTCAATAGCCCCGGCAGCAATTCTGTATTCCCTTGAGCCTGGCGATTGATGGTTTTGGCACTAGCGGAGATGTCTGGATGGTGCACCCGATAGTATTCGAGCACGAATTTCTCGTAGAGTTGGCTCAGTTTCCGCTTCGACCGATATTGCAACGACCGGTTACCCTCATCTTGATTGAACAGCTCTCGCTCAATGACCATCTGGCAGACATTCATCAGAAGCAGATACGACGCATTGTTGCGGTGAAAACGTAACCTTGCCCAATCGACGCGATGAATATCCACCTCGCCTACATCGCGCATGGCAATCAAGCATCGTTTAAGATCGGCTTTCCTCGCCGTATTAACGTCCTTACGCCCTATCAACAACAACGCTGTAGTCTTGAGCACACGGTTCTTGTAGGTATCTTCCGAGAACTCATCGTAGACGCACGCCAATCCGTTGTACCCGGTCATTTGCAACCGCGCTGTCGAAGACACGTCGATGCGCCCGCGAACCGTATGAAGATTTTCATGAACCGGTAAATATTCGCGTTCGAAACCGCGACGCCGCTGAGTGCCAATCGCAATAGCCAGGATAGCGGCCAATAGATCGTCAATATGGTCGAAATCTTCAGTTGTCAAACGACGATAATCGTTGAGTTGTAAAGCCTTGAACGCATAGGCCATCATGTAATAGATGTTTTTGATGACCACATTGTTTTCTGCGGTCAGCTGCTTTTGGTCGTCCGCTCTGTCTTCGACGCTCACGGTCATTGAACAGCTTTCCATAGCAAATCAGACTGTTGCTTAATCTGCTTTTTATTGTCAAACCAATATTCCTCAATCATGGGGACCAACTCGAACTTGACAATGGAGGCGGCCAAATCTTCATCGTCCTCAGTTTCATTATCGCAGAAATAGCTATGCCCAATGCAGAAGCCATCGCCTAAAGCGTCATCCTCAGCAATCACCTTGTTTAAGGCACTCACGGCCTCTATGAGATTCAATAACCTTGCATCACCAAGTTTTCCAACCTGCTTTTTGAAATTCGGGTTGTCGAGCTGCGGTTTCATCGTGAAGAACGCGAAACGACGGCGCAGCGCATAATCGATCAATGCGAGTCCACGGTCCGCCGTGTTCATCATGCCGATGATATAGAGATTTTTCGGAACATAGAACGGCTGCCCGGTGATCGGAAGAACGACGGCATCATCCGAGTTACGGTGGTCGAACTCGATGGTAGAGAGCAGCTCGCCGAACACCTTCGAGATGTTGGCACGGTTGATCTCGTCGATGATAAAGAAATACGGCCTATCCTGATCAACCTTGGCTTTCTGCACGAACTGCGTGAAAATCCCAGGTACAGCCCTAAAGCCCACGCCGTCATCATTGGGACGGTAGCCGTAAACGAACTCATCGTAACTGGTACTTTGATGGAACTGAACCGACTGGATGCGCATATCATCCTTCTGCCCCATAATGGTGTAAGCCAAACGCTTGGCAGCAAAAGTCTTACCCGTACCCGGCGCCCCTTGCAGAATCAGATTACGTTTACGCAGCAACAGACCTTTGAGCTCTTTGAGAGCATCACCCGAAAGGAACACCTCACGAAGAAAATCCTTATCGCTGTATGATCCCGATGTCGTCGGTACCGAAGACGAGGCGTCATCTTCGGAAGCGCGCAACGGATACATCGATAGATCCATTTTCTCAAGCGCGGCACGAAGTTCGGGGCGTAATTTATAGATATAATATCCATGCTGTCCTTCATCCGTCGGCTTAGTTAGACAAAGTACAGTCCAGTATTCGAAGGTTCCCTTAGCCCGATTAGGTTCCACAAGTCCAATGTTTTTCGCTACTTTTTCGCCTAGTGTAGAAACATTGCTGAGATAGAAATGCCAATCGCGACCGTACTCGTCAGCAAGCTGCGCGCAAGAAAGACCGTCGGGGTGTTCGAAAAGAGATCTTAGAGTAATGAGATTATTGTCAGTAACGAGGGAAGAATCGTGAAGTAGTTTCATCCATTGCTCAGTAGTGATGCCTGGATCTTGCCCATACCATACAGATTCATTTTCTTCCATGACACTCTCGCTCATAACTGCCCCATCGCTTATCAACTTCATCAGACTTTTATAATGTATCGTTTACAAAAGACTATGTAACCCATCCCAGTTCAGGGAAACTCGACAATTTACAAATAACAAGAAATTACTGGTTGTTGCACCACGAGACCGATTCTCTATACCCCAAGCAGACAACGGCATTGCCGTCTCAATCAAAGACATTCCCATCTTGCGTGCTTAGATCAAACATATTATACTCAAAGATACAAGACCGTCCTGATGCCGTGCATACGGCTCAGGGGCGGTCATCATTTTTAGTTTTGGAGCCAACGATGACGACAAAATCTCAAGAAACGCATCCGCGTTACGATAAACCGTGGTTATCTATCGATGAACAATGCAAGAAACTCGAGACTCATGGTATGCAGGGTGCATATGCAAATAGAGAGTGCCTTGCCCGTATCGGTTATTATCGCCTGAGCGGATTCTGGTATATGTTCCGGAAAATCGACTCCGGCAATCATTCACGGTCAAGCTTTTTCATGTCAGGTTCTCGCTTCAACGACGTTTTAAGAATCTATGAATTCGATAGGGAGCTGAGAACGACGCTTTTCTCCGCTATTGCCTGTTTCGAAATTTCCCTGCGCGCACGTCTTGCCTACGACGTGGGGAGTAAAGATCCATTCCTTTACCTAAAACCGGCGCTGCTTGACACCGCCATGGATCCAATCGAATATGGAAGCTTCATCAACAAATACAATGACCGTCGCACTCATTCACGCGAAGATTTCATCAAACACTTTAAGCATGAATATGATGGGCAACTCCCAATATGGGCCGCTACAGAAATCATGGAATTCGGCACACTCAGAAAACTATATGAACTGCTCCCCTACCCAATGCGAACCGATATCGCCGCCAAGTACCAGCTTAACCAAGCAACGTTGAAATCATGGCTTGGTTGTCTTAACTTCATAAGAAATCTTTGTGCACATCATGGACGCATCTACAACCGGGCACTCACCGTCTCTCCGAGTATCAATACAGAACTTTCGGAATTAACGCATATCGGACCATCGTCCAAAAAGATGTATGCAGGCATTGCCATATTGATGTATCTCCTCAAGCAAGAAAACGAAACAACTCCAATTGCGCAGCTGAAAGACTGCATTTCTGCCGTGCCTGCCGATATTCCGCAAGTCGATGTCGCACGATCAATGGGCATCCCGACAAATTGGCAAGAAGAGAAATTGTGGCAGCTTCTTTAAAATAGTATCGCCATACATTTTTTTAAAAACGGCAAGAAGACACGATATTCAATCAGAAAAAGAGATGTAACAGAAAGTTTACAAAGTCGTTTTTGCTTGAGAAAAAGCCGAAATTCTGAAATCTGCTCGGATAAAAGAAACGCCGATTGTCGTACTTTTTTACTCACCGACTTCGAATTTGTTAGCACCGATTGTTATATTTTGGTTGTAAGTTCACCTATTCAATCAAATCTCGTTACTCTACGGGAAGGGCGATTTAATGGAGAAACTGGACATGCTCTACAAGGGCAAAGCCAAGAAACTCTATTCAACGGATGACCCAGATGTTCTTTGGGTCGAATATATGAATCAGGCAACCGCCGGCGACGGCGCGAAAAAGGCCCAGATTCAAGGAAAGGGAAGCCTTAACAACCGTATTACCACGGTGCTTTTCCGGCTTTTACAGGCCGAGGGCGTCAAGACGGATTTCATTCGTCGCGTCTCTGATACCGAGCAGCTGAACGAGAAGATCACGATGTTCCCGCTAGAAATCATCATGCGCAACACCGCGGCCGGCTCCTTCGCCCAACGTTATGGCATCAAGGAAGGCACTGAACTCAAACGCCCAATCCTTGAATTCTGCTTCAAATCCGACGACCTCCATGACCCATTTATCAACGTTGACGGCATCGTGGCCCTAGGACTGGCGACCGACGAGGAAATGGCTGAGGTCTCGCGTCAAGCCCGCGATATCAACGAAAAACTTACGAAGATCTTCAACGACATCGACGTAAAGCTTGTCGATTTCAAGATCGAAGAAGGCAAGAACAAGGACGGCGAAATCGTCCTGGCTGACGAAATCACCCCCGACACCTGCAGACTCTGGGATTTGAAGGACGGGTCCGGGCAAGTCGAACATCTCGACAAGGACCTCTTCCGCAGAGACTTGGGTGACATCATCCCCGCCTATGAGGAGATATACGGACGTTTGATGAAACTCGCGGATCGCCGTGGAGTCAAGGTCGAATGACATATCGCTCGTACACCATTATCCTTGGTGTACGAGCGTTTTTGACTGTTCCACATTTTCCTCGTTTTCATATATTTATTCACTTTCCTCTTCTTACCATCAGTGCTAAGGACCATCAGTGCTTTCAACAGTTTTCCGCGTATATGTAGAAAAGAAATCCGGTTTCGACGTCGAAGCCGCCAATCTTGCCAAGGAACTTCACGACGTTCTCGGACTCACCGGGCTCGAGCGCGTTCGCATCATCAACCGCTACGATGCCCAGGGCTTGGATTCCGAGCTTTTCGAAGCCGCTATTCCGACCGTTTTCAGCGAACCTGCTGTAGATACGGCGACGCGGGAGTTGCCGGAGTTGGACAGCGCACAGGTCTTCGCCATGGAGTATCTACCGGGCCAGTTTGACCAGCGTGCGGAATCAGCCAGCCAGTGCATCCAGCTGTTGAGCCAAGGAACGCGGCCCGACGTACGGACGGCAAAAATCTATGCGCTCTATGGCGAACTTAGCGACGAAGATGTCGAAGCCATCAAACGTTACGTGATCAATCCTGTCGACGCGCACGAAACCGGTCTGGGCACGCGCGAAACGTTGGAAACTGCGGTCAAGGTTCCGGCCGAAGTCGAAATCATCGACGGATTCAATGAGCTTGACGATGCTGGATTGCAGCGTTTCATCGCCGAACGTGGGCTGGCCATGGATCTCGGTGACGCCAAGTGCTGCCAGACCTACTTCCGGGGTGAACACCGCGAACCGACCATCACCGAAATCAAGGTCATCGACACCTATTGGTCCGACCATTGCCGCCACACCACTTTCGGCACCGAGCTGACGCAGGTCGATATCGACGATAGCGTGGTCAAGGCCGCATTTGAGCGCTATCTCAAGGTTCGAGAAGATCTGGGACGCACCAATAAGCCTGTGACTTTGATGGATATGGGCACCATCGGCGCGAAGGAACTCGAGGCCAAAGGCGAGCTGACCGGGCTTGACAAATCTGAGGAAATCAACGCCTGCACGGTCAAAATCAAAGTAGACGTCGATGGCAAGTCCGAGAACTGGCTGTTCCTGTTCAAGAACGAAACACACAACCATCCCACGGAAATCGAACCGTTCGGCGGAGCGGCCACTTGCATCGGCGGCTGCATCCGCGACCCGCTGAGCGGACGTGCCTACGTCTATCAGGCCATGCGTGTCACCGGAGCCGGTGACCCACGCGTTCCGGTATCAGAAACGCTGGAAGGCAAGCTGCCGCAACGCAAACTCGTCACTACCGCCGCGCAAGGGTATTCCTCCTACGGCAACCAAATCGGGCTGGCTACTGGGCAGGTTGATGAAATCTATCATCCCGGATATGTCTCCAAACGTATGGAAGTCGGAGCCGTGGTCGGCGCAGCACCGGCGGAAAACGTACGCCGTGAAACACCAACTCCTGGCGACAAGATCATCCTTTTGGGCGGACGCACCGGACGCGACGGCATCGGCGGCGCCACCGGCGCTTCCAAAGCACAAGACACCGAAAGCCTCACCGAATCAGGAGCCGAGGTGCAGAAAGGCAACGCGACCGTCGAACGCAAGCTGCAACGGCTATTCCGTCGTCATGATGCGAGCGTGCTCATCAAGCGCTGTAACGATTTCGGTGCAGGTGGCGTTTCCGTGGCAACCGGCGAAATCGCCGATGGCTTGCGGATTGACCTCGACAAGGTTCCGAAGAAATACGAGGGCTTGGACGGCACGGAACTGGCCATTTCCGAATCGCAGGAGCGTATGGCCGTTGATGTGTCAGACGAAGACGTGGACGAGTTTCTGCGTTACGCACGCGAGGAGAACCTCGAAGCCACGGTCATCGCCACCGTCACCTCGGAGCCTCGCATGGTCATGGATTGGCGCGGCGAGCGCATCGTCGACCTGTCCCGTGAATTCCTTGCCTCGAACGGAGCCGCGAAACATCAAAACGTTCATGTGTTGCCTGCGGAAGATTATACGGTTCCGCAATCCTGGGAATCCGGTAATCTGAACGAACGCCTGACCTCTTTGGCAAGCGATATCAACATCGCTGGCAACAAGGGTCTTGCCGAACGTTTTGATTCCACCATTGGCGCAGGTACCGTACTGATGCCGTTCGGTGGACGCAAACAGTTGACGCCAAGCCAGGCTATGGTCGCAAAACTTCCCGTTCCCGGTGGGCTGACCCACACGGCGAGCGCGATGGCTTGGGGCTTCAACCCGTTCATCACACAACGCAACCAGTTCGCCGGTGCCTATCTGGCCGTGGTGGAATCGATCTGCAAACTCGTTGCCACAGGCTTCACCAGAGAAAACGCCTATCTAAGCTTCCAAGAGTATTTCGGCAAGCTTCATCAAGACCCTGAGCGTTGGGGCAAGCCAACCTCGGCATTGCTCGGCGCTCTGAGCGCACAGCTAGACCTCAAGGTCGGTGCCATCGGCGGCAAGGACTCGATGAGCGGCAGCTTCGAACAAGACGGCCAGGAACTGGATGTGCCACCCACGCTGATTTCCTTCGCCGTGTCGACCGGAAATATAGACGGCACGGTATCGCCGGAATTCAAGGGTTCCGGACATCGTATTGTGCGTATAGCACCGCAACGGTATGGGTACAATGCAACTTCCGAAAATGCGAATGACGACAAAAGCGCATACCGACTTATTCCCAATCCCGACGATTTGCTCACAACATTGGCACTGGTCGAAGAAATGACCGCCACCAATCAGGCTCTCGCGATTTCGACGCCGGGATACGGTGCCATTGCAGAGACATTGTTGAAGATGGCGTTGGGCAATCAAATCGGTATCAGACTGAACAACGACATCAACCTCGATGCCCTGTTCGAACCTGCGTACGGTACATTTATCGTGGAACTCGCCGAAGGTGCCAACGTGCCGGAAAGCAACGAACAGATCAGCATTGAAGTTATCGGTACAACCACTGCCAACTACGAATTCGCAGCGGCCGGCGAGACTGTCGATCTTGGCGAATTGCAGGATGTCTGGGAATCCACGATGGAGGAAATATTCCCCTACCGCAGCGATAAAACCAAGGACACGAAAACGGAAACCTTCAGCTTCGCTAAAGGCCAGCAAGCTTTTTATGAGGGCAATCCGCTCAAGGCCAAGCCGCGCGTACTCATTCCGGTGTTCCCTGGCAACAACTGCGAATACGACGCTGCGGCAGCGTTCGAGACGGCAGATGCGGACCCACACACACTGATTATCAACAACCTCTCCCCTGAGGCCGTGGCACAATCCTCACGCCAACTAGCCGAGGAAATCAAAGCCAGCCAGATCATCATGATTCCTGGCGGTTTCTCCGGCGGCGACGAACCCGACGGATCGGCAAAATTCATCACCTCATTCTTCCGTGCACCGGCTGTGGCCGATGCTGTGCGCGATTTGCTAAACAACCGCGACGGCCTGATGCTGGGCATCTGCAACGGCTTCCAGGCACTCATCAAGCTCGGCCTTGTACCATACGGCGACATCGTCAAGCCCAGCGGCAACCAGCCGACGCTGACCTTCAACACCATCGGACGACATCAAAGCCGCTTGGTGCGCACGCGGGTTTCCAGCAACCTTTCACCGTGGATGGCTGGCAGCAAGGTCGGCGATATCTACACCATCCCGATTTCGCACGGCGAAGGTCGGTTCGTCGCTACTCCGGAACAAATCGAGCAGCTCGCAGCCGACGGCCAAATCGCCGCGCAATATGTGGATGAAAACGGCAACGCGAGCATGGATCTGGCCGATAATCCCAACGGTTCCATGGCTGCCGTCGAGGCACTGACCAGCCCTGACGGTCGCGTGCTCGGCAAGATGGGTCATTCCGAACGCCGTGGCGACGGACTTTATTTGAACGTTTCTGGTCGCGAATTCCAGCCGATTTTCGAAGCCGGTGTGCGATATTTCACTGGAGCTGCGCCAACATTCGAGGACCCGATGAACGCAAATAACCTGAACGACGACCAAACAGGCGAAAGGAAGGACTGAGATGTCATTCGAACTTGAAGATATCCACGAAGAATGTGGCCTGTTCGGCGTTTGGGGACATCCCGACGCCGCACGTCTGACCTACTTCGGTCTGCACGCCCTTCAGCACCGTGGGCAGGAAGGCGCCGGAATGGTCTCCAACGACCACGGCAGGCTGATCGGCCATCGCGGACTGGGGCTTTTAACCGAAGTCTTCCACGACGAACACGAAATCGAACGACTCACCGGCGACCGCGCCATCGGCCACGTCCGTTACGCCACCAGCGGCTCCAGCGGTATCGACAACATCCAGCCGTTCATTTTCTCGTTCCATGACGGCGACATCGCGCTGGCCCACAATGGCAACCTCACCAACTGCATCGCACTGCGCGCAGAATTGGAAAATGAAGGCGCCATCTTTCACTCCAATTCGGACACCGAAGTGCTGATGCACCTGATTCGCCGCTCGGATAAGCCGACGTTCATCGAGCAGTTGAAGGAAGCGCTCAACATCGTTCACGGCGGATTCGCTTATCTGCTGATGACCAAAAACGCAATGATCGGGGCACTCGACCCGAACGGTTTCCGTCCGCTTTCGCTTGGGCGGATGAGCAACGGAGCCTATGTACTGGCCAGCGAGACCTGTGCGCTGGACACGGTGGGCGCCGAACTGGTGCGAGACATCAAGCCCGGCGAAATCGTTGTGGTGGATGACAACGGTTATCGCGTCATGTCATACACCGACAAAACCCAACTGGCGATCTGCTCGATGGAATTCATCTATTTCGCTCGACCGGATTCCAATATCTACGGCGTCAACGTCCATTCCGCACGCAAACGCATGGGTGCGCGGCTTGCCCGTGAAGCGCCGGTCGACGCGGATATGGTCATCGGCGTGCCGAACTCCTCGCTTTCCGCAGCTTCCGGCTACGCCGAAGCCAGCGGCCTGCCCAACGAGATGGGACTGATCAAGAACCAATATATCGCCCGTACGTTCATCCAGCCGACTCAGGAATTACGCGAGCAGGGCGTAAGAATGAAACTTTCTGCGGTACGCGGCGTGGTGAAAGGCAAGCGAATCATCGTCATCGATGATTCCATCGTGCGCGGCACGACTTCGAAACGCATCGTTCAGCTTTTGCGTGAGGCGGGCGCGGCCGAAGTACACATGCGCATCAGCTCGCCACCACTGAAATACCCATGTTTCTACGGCATCGACATCTCCACCACCCGCGAGCTGATCGCCGCACGCATGAGCGTCGAGGAAATCCGGAAATACATCGGTGCCGATTCACTGCAATTCCTAAGTCTTGACGGCCTCATCGAGTCCATTGGCCTCAACGCCGACGCACCTTACGGAGGGCTGTGCGTCGCCTATTTCAACGGCGACTACCCCACCGCGTTGGACGATTACGAAGACGAATTCCTCGCCTCGTTGAAGCCGGAGGAACGCGAGCGTCTGCCACGTTTCGCAAAATACGAAAGTCAATACGTGGACAACGAATACAGCAGCGTACAAGCATCGGAACAAAACGAGCAAAACACCAGCACCACCACAAGGAGGGCATAACATGCCTGAAGCATACGAACAAGCGGGAGTTAGCGTCGAGGCTGGCTATGAAGTCGTCCGACGCATCAAATCGCATGTCGCACGCACCAACCGCCCTGGCGTGGTCGGCGGCATCGGCGGTTTCGGCGGGCTTTTCGACTTGGCAAGCCTCGGCTACAAGGAGCCGATGCTGGTCTCCGGCACCGACGGCGTAGGCACCAAGCTGATGGTCGCCAAAATGGCTAATAAACACGACACCATCGGTATCGACTGTGTGGCGATGTGCGTCAACGACATCGCCGCTCAAGGTGCCCAACCGCTCTTCTTCCTCGATTACATCGCGTGTGGCAAGAATGATCCTGCGCTTCTGGAGCAGGTGGTTTCCGGCGTGGCAGACGGTTGCGTTCAAGCGGAATCCGCCCTCATCGGCGGCGAGACGGCGGAAATGCCTGGTATGTATGACAAAGACGAATACGATTTGGCCGGATTCGCCGTGGGTGTCGCGGAAAAGTCTGCCATTGTGGACGGCTCAAGCATTTGCGAAGGCGACTCACTGATCGGCTTGGAATCCTCAGGTGTGCATTCCAACGGATTCTCGTTGGTACGTGAAGCCCTCTTTAACGAAGCCGGCTATAGCGTGGATACCAAACTTGACGAACTCGGCGATGCTACGCTGGGCGACGTCTTGCTCACACCGACCAAAATCTACGTCAAGGCGCTCAAGCCGCTTTTCGCAGCGGGGCTTATCAAAGGCGTCGCACACATCACCGGCGGCGGGTTCATCGAGAACATTCCTCGTATGATTCCTACCGGCCTTGCCGCTTCCGTAAAAATCGGCACATGGAGCATTCCGCCGATTTTCGACATCATCGAACGGGCCGGAAGCATTGATCACGAAGAAATGTTCAACATCTTCAACATGGGCATCGGCATGGTCTTGGCAGTTGATTCCGCGAACGTGAAGCAGGCGCTCGAAGCCCTTGAATCGGTCGGCGAAACCGGTCATGTCATCGGTTCAATTGTCTCAGAACCCAGTAATGAGCAACGCGTACGATTCAAATGATCTGCAAGACAGATTGATAGATCTGTGAGACACCGTCAATCTCGAAAATCAACTAAGTGCTCAGCGTAAAACACGACTTTGCAACATAATTGAATAAGGTAAGAACCGCGGAAAGGACACGAAATGGGTATGAAGATTTTGGTCATCGGATCGGGTGCGCGCGAGCATGCCATCGCCGCCACTCTGCTCAAGGGCGCGTGCGTCGACGAAGTCACCGTCGCACCCGGCAACCCTGGTATGGAGCTCGATGGCATCCGCACCACCCACATTGATCCGTCCAATCACGCGGCGCTGATCGAATTCATGCAATCAAGCAGCTATGACTGGGCGCTGGTCGGCCCCGAAGTGCCGCTGATGCATGGCATCGTCGATGATTTCCGCGAGGTCGGGCTCAAGGCATTCGGGCCAACCCGTGCCGCTGCGCAGGTCGAAGGTTCCAAGGATTTCGCCAAGCAGCTTATGGCCCGTCATGCCATCCCGACCGCCACCTACCGCACGTTCACCGACTATGAAGCGGCCGCAGCATATGTTGCCGAACACGGCGCGCCTATCGTTATCAAAGCCGACGGGTTGGCCGCCGGAAAAGGCGTGACTGTGGCACTCGATGAACAGACGGCACTTGGTGCCCTAGAAGACATCTTCATCGAACGTCGTTTCGGTAACGACGATCTCAAAGTCGTGGTCGAAGACTTCCTTGAAGGCCAGGAATTCTCGCTGATGAGCTTCGTCAACGGCACCGAATTCTGGCCAATGCCCATTTCGCAGGACCACAAACGCGCCTATGACGACGACAAAGGCCCGAACACCGGCGGCATGGGAGCCTATAGCCCCGTCCCCCAAATCGGCGACGAAACCGTCAAAACCGCTATCGACACCATCATTCGCCCCACAGTCCAGGCTTTGGCCGACGAGGGCACGCCGTTCACGGGTATCCTTTATGCCGGCCTTATCGCCACCGAGGAAGGCCCGAAGGTCATCGAATTCAACGCCCGTTTCGGCGACCCCGAAACAGAAGCTGTGCTGCCACTCTTGACCAGCGACCTCGGCGAAGGCATCAACGCGATCTTAAATGACGAACAACCGACCTTCACTTGGCGTACGGATGCCACAGCCCTGGGCGTGGTGCTCGCTGCCGACGGCTACCCAGACAATCCGAAGAAGGGTACTCCAGTTCCGGCTATTCCCACCGACCCGGATTCACATATCTATTATGCCGGCGTGAAAACACCGAAGCCCTCCAAAAATCAGAAGCCTACCGACTCAGCTTCTACAACCGGTTTGGTCTCCTCTTCCGGCCGTGTTTTGGTCTACGAAACGGTCGCTCCCACTCTTAAAGCCGCCCAGTCCAAGATTTACGACACTCTAGACGTCCTAAACACCACCGGCTTCTTCTACCGCCACGACATCGGTGCCAAAGCTTTGGAAGCCGTCGTTCCAGACAACACAAAGCACATTGAATAGCAAATATCATTCGATTTTGTTGAAAACAATTACTTGACAGACCAGTGCATCAAGGCAAAACATCGATATTCTTGCACTTACGCGGCGGATATAAGTCTGTTCATTTACATCTTGCCTCGCTGCCCAATTGAGCTATTAGTATGTTGTCTCTTCAACACTTTGCCAATTTCATTTATTTTGGCAACTTATATGCCCATGGGTTGTACCGACATCTTAGATGAGGCCATACTTCCCAAAACGAGTCATCCTTAGAGACGATTGCGAAATTGGTGGAATTCCTGTAGTTTATTGAAATACCGGATGTTTGCATCGGCAGTCGATGAAGATGGGCAGGACAATGGCGACAAATCTCGAGACTTCAGGCAACGACAGAACAGGCGTCGACCTCAAACCCATACCACCGCCACACAGGCCTCCCGAGTTCGTCAGCATCCATAACCTGCGCAAGGTCTACGCGGTCGACGACGACAAGGTGGTTGCCCTGGCACGCATCAACCTCAATATTCCGCGCGGGCAGATCTGCTGCATTTTCGGGGAATCCGGTTCAGGTAAATCGACGTTGCTCAACCAGATGGCCGGCATGGAGAAACCGACGAAAGGTTCGGTGCGCATCGGGCACAGCAATATCTCGACGATGAGCGAGCGCGAACTGGCTGTGTTCCGCCAACAACACATCGGTTTCGTCTTCCAGTCCTACAATCTGTTGCCGCATCTGACCGCCGTGGAAAACGTGGCGATGCCGCTGATGTTCTCTGGGGTCGGCAAGACCGAACGCGAAGCCAAGGCGAGCAAGATGCTCAAACGCGTTGGGCTGGGCAAGCGCCTCAAGCATTTCCCCTCGCAGATGTCTGGAGGCCAGCAGCAGCGGGTGGGCATCGCCCGCGCCTTCATCGCGCATCCCGAGGTCGTCTTCGCCGACGAGCCGACCGGCAACCTCGATTCCAAAACCAAGGTCGAAGTGATGACGATGATGCGCACCTTTGCCAGACACTATCGCCAGACGCTGGTGCTGGTGACACACGACGAACATATGGCGGCATACGCGGACCGTATCGTCACGTTGCTCGACGGCCATATCGTCAGCGACACCACCAACGCCACCCCCGACTTCGTCACTTCGAATTCCGGCCACCCGGCGTAGCGCGGCGACAGGGAAACACAGCGAGGCAGACAGCAATTCACCACAGGATTCAGCGAGAACGCAACCAGACAAAGGAGTCATCATGAACAAGCGCACCATCCCCTCTCCTCGACCAGCAACAGATATCCAAGGTGCGGCCGCCACCATCGCGGCGCATCAACCATCCCGCGGCAACCGAGGCAGCCAAGCCATCCTTTGTCCCCTATCGGCACGTTCCTTCCGTCGCCTCGCCTCCGTGCTGCTCGCCATCGTGACCACGATCTGCCTGATCTTTGGCTCGGTGCTGCTGGCGCCGCAACGCTACGCATATGCCGACGAGACGGAAGCGAGCACAGTCAAATCCGGCAGCGACAACAGCGGTGCCACTGTCAATGAGCCGATGGCCGGGCCCGTGCCGAACATCATCATAACCAACTTCACCTACGGCGACGGCTCGATACCGGTCGGAGGTAATTTCAATCTCGGCTTTACCTTCCAGAACAAGGGCCAGGTGGCCGTGCAGAACATGGTCGTCACCGTCGACGGAGGCGACATGCTGACCATCGCGGGAGGCACCAACACCTTCTACGTCGACTTCCTTGCGGCCGGCTATTCTCTGACCGAAACCGTGCCGATGCAGGCGCTGGCCGACGCCAAGACCGGCGCTCAGGGGATCTCGATCCACTTCACCTATGAATATGTCGAGAACAACCAGCGTTCCTCGGCTTCCGCCGACATCAAGGTATCGGTGCCGCTCAGCCAGCCCGACCGCATGCAGTTGAACGCCCCGACCATTCCCGAGACCACACACCGCGGCGAGGAGGCCACCATCACCTTGGCCTATGTCAACAAAGGCAAAGGCGACGTCTCGAACCTCGAAGCCACCTTGGAGGGCGAAGGGTTCAAGGCCGCCACGCCCACGCAGTACCTCGGCAACGTGGCTAGCGGAGCCAACGGCAGCATCGGCTACCTTTTCACCCCGGAGCGCACGGGCAAGCTCGACGCCAAGCTCAAGGTCTCCTACGAGGATTCCAACGGCAAACCGCAGAGCAAGGAGTTTCCGGTCAGTCTGCAGGTAGAGGCCCCAGCTCCGCCGCCAGAGGCCATGGCCTCCCAGGAGCAGCATGCACCCAACCCGCTGCCCTTCCTCATCATCGGCGTCGTCGTACTGGTGCTCGTCATCGCGCTGATCGTCATATTGGTGCACCGCCATCGCAAGAAAAAAGCCAGGCTCGCCGCCCTCGCCGATGACGATGATGACGACGACGATTGGGACGGTGAATCCGCCGATACCACCTTCGCCGCTCTGCCACCGGCAAATACGCAAGGGACCAACGGCACACCAACACAGGTGATACAGCCTGTCGCCGGGAACGGTACGTCTCCGGCATCGTCCAACGCGGATAGCGTTATCTTAAAACCCGCGGATACGCAGGAGCCACAGACTTCAACATCCGCACAAAGCCTTTCAAGCCGCGATGAGGACCAATGATGAAAGCCAGCGATATCGTACGACTCGCGGGCCAGAATCTCAAACGCCGCAAATCACGAACCGTACTCACCGTGCTCGGTGTGATCGTAGGGTCATGCTCCATTCTCATCATGATCTCACTGGGGCAAGGTATGAGCGTCCAAAGTGAGCAGATGCTCAAAGCCATGGGCGACATGACCCTCATCTCGGTATCGAGCGGCTCACAGGACCACCCGGACTCTTATCCAGAGTCTTCATCATCTTCCAACGCCTCCGGCAGCGCGCCGAAAATCACCAAAAGCACCGTCCGTAATTTCCGTGATATCGACCATGTCGTGGCGGCGACCCAACAGGTGCAGTTGGAGCCAGTCGTCAACGTCAGCACAGGCTCGGGCCGCTACACCACCGATGAATACAGCAACGTCGTCTTCGAGGGCATCGACATGGCGCAGCTCAAGGCCATGGGCTTTCAACTGACCGCGGGGCGAGAACCATTGAGAAGCGGCGAGGTGCTGGCGGGCAAGTACACGGCGTATGCGTTCAAAGACAAGTTCCGTGGGGCGGGCGAGGAAAGGCGCATGTCACCGGAAATGGGCTGCGAATACAACGAGGCCACCGGCAAATGCGAGCCTTCCAACGACGAGCCGTTCTTCGATCCGCTGAAAATGAGCTATGAGGCGTCAAAATCATCCAGCGGGGACTCCGGCGCAAACACAAAACCAACCGGCATAGATTCCGCCCCGGCATCGAGCTCCAACGCCGGCGCACCGACAAGCCGAATCTACAAATTCAACGCGGTAGGCTCTTTGAAACGCAACGTCGCCGCCGGAAATTCCACCGACATTGGCTTCCTGATGGATCTGCAGGACCTGGAGAAACTTCGCAAGACACTTGACTCAACTGGCGGCGAAGCCATACCCGCCTCTTCGAGCGCGTTGGTCAAGGTCGACAGCATCGAAAACGTCAAACAAGTGCAGTATGCGCTCAACGCCGAGGGATTCAGCACCAACTCCAGCGAAGACTCACGCAAGGCGGCGCAAAAGGAATCGAATCTGATGCAATTGGCACTGGGCAGCATCGGCGCGGTAGCGTTCCTCGTGGCGGCTATCGGCATCGCCAACACCATGATCATGTCGGTGACCGAACGCACGAAAGAAATCGGCATCATGAAGGCGCTGGGCTGCTCCGTGCGCGACATACGCCTGATGTTCCTTGCAGAGGCGGCGTCGCTGGGCATACTCGGCGGGTTGATTGGCTGCGTGCTCAGCGGTCTGGCTTCACTGGGTATCAATGTCATCGCCAAAAACGCTGCCGGTCCAATGATGATCGGCGACGGACAGGAAGCGTCCACGAACCTTTCCATCATCCCCTGGTGGCTTTACGTGGCGGCCGTCGTCTTCTGCGCCGTCATCGGCCTGATTTTCGGTTTCGGCCCGGCGAACAAGGCCGTGCGCATCCCCGCCCTCGACGCTATCAAGAACCAGGAATGATCGACTTAAAGTTGATTGATGGCATATTTTGACGTTCGAGAATTGGAGGTTGGGATAAATATTCTCAGCGGTAGACTTGAACGAACAAAATCAAAGATTTCGCCTTCGCACGATATTCCGCGCTCACTTCGCCTACGGATAGTCGACTGGACTATCCGTTTAACGGCTCAGCCCATGAAGCCGGCGTCTTTGAGATAGCCTTTGCCGGCGGTGACATCATATTGGATGAGCTTGTAATCGTGCATGAGTTGCTTGGTCTCCTTGTCGAAATCGCTGGCAACCATCGGATGGCCGTTGGGGTCGAGGTAGATCGGCTGGCCTTCGGGAATGCGCGACCAACCCTGAATCTGGTTGACCACAGGCGGTTCCATCGCGGAGACCTTGCCATGCAGACGGGTGAGGAAGGCGAGGAACGGTGTGACCTTGGCATTGTTCTGTTCGGCAGCTTGTGCGATGAAGAAGTTAGGTGAGGAATAGGTTCCGTCCGGGCTCTTGTAACCCTGCCGGCCAGTGGCCTTGTTCGACCAGATGAAGTAGTCGGTGGTATGCAGCGCCAGCGAGTTCTTCTGGTCGGCCGAAGCAGTCTTGTAGATACCAGGCAGATGGTCACCGTAGAAGACGACGGTGACTGGCTTGTTGAGCGAATCCATCTGCTCCAGGAACTTGGCGGTGGCCTTGTCGGTGATGTTTGCACCCTTGGCATAGGTGTTAATCGACTCGTTCTCGTCGGCGCCGAGTGGCTGCGACGAATCGGTGGATTCGGCCTTGAAATCGTTGCCCTTGTACCAATTGTGATATGGCATGTGGTTCTGCATCGTGGCCAGCTGGACGAATTCATTCGAAGAGTTCTTTTTCATCGCTTCGTAGACGCTCTGGTAAGCCGAAGCGTCGGAAACATAAGGCGAGGAATCGATCTTCTGGCGATGAGCGATGACCTCGGGCGGTTCCAGCGAATAAAAGTGCGAGAAACCGAACTTCTTATAGTTGTTGGCTCGCAGGTACATCGAAGGCTCGTAGGGGTGGAATGCGACGGAATGCTCCTTGCTCCCCCACAGCTGGTTGACGGTCGGCGTCCACTTTTCTCCGGGAATAAGCTGCTGATACGGGCTGGTGAGCGACGGGTCGAAATTAGTCATCGACATCCCGGTGAGGCTCATGTATTCGAGGTTCGCGGTGCCGCCGCCGTAGCCGGAGGAAAGCATGTAGCCGCCGGTCGTGTGCTCCTTGATTTCGCGGGTATTGGGAATAGCATCATGGTTGAGTTTGAGCCCCGGTACACGCGAAGGATCCGAATACGATTCGGAAAGAATGAAAACCACGCTGCTATCATTCATCTTAGTGGTGCGTGTCTTGTTGATTTTGGTGGCTTCAGCCGAGTAGCGCTTCGCGACCTGTTTCATCGTGGCTTCGCTGTAGTCGCTGGGCTGGTCCATGACTTTCGGATGAGCCTGACCTAGGAACGAAACCAGCGGACCGTTGCGCTGCGCGTCGTAGACGGAATCCCACATCGAAGGAATATAGCCCATCGTTTTCGCAAAGGAATTGGTGAAAGTATTGATCTGCCCGACCTGATAGCTGAACCCAGTCACCAAAAGCAACGGAATGGCAATCAGAAGGATGCGTAGGGCGGCACCAAGACTTTTGCTTTTTACTCTGCTGGCACGTTCCCTATTATCAGCATTATTCTCGTTGACACCGCTTTTATCTGTGTCTTCATGGTTTCCGGTATGATTACTGACATCGTTGGCTGCTTTATGGTTTTCGAAACCGAACACTTTCCCATGCCGCACATCGAGATGATTAAGTATTACAAATAAAGCAACGACCAATACCATCGCAATGACAACGCCGGTAATGAGCCCACCGGAACCAGACGGAATGAAACTCATGATCGACCCGGCATCCCCATTGGAAACAAAGCTCAGGTCGGAAGGCAGAATCGTCTCATAGCGAACGCTCACTTTGAAATGCTCGATGATCGAAATGAGCATAATCAAAACGAACATGACCGGTGTCGCAATCCAGAAGCGATTGAACAACATGATTACAGCGAGATAGATGAATCCCAGCAGAAGCAGGTTCAGGACAAGGACGAAATTGCCTTTCTCCCACATCTTGGAAATCATGCCCCACACGCCGGTAAGCGGACTGGCGAGCTTTACACGGGTGTCGTTTTGGGAGACGCCCTGCTGCAGGATGAGGGTCATGATGATGTCAAACACCACAAACAAGAGCACATAGACCCAGCCTGGAATATGCAGCCCTCCGGATTTTGTCTTCACCTTGCTTTGGTGACCGTCGTTCCTGTTTTCGGAAACTTCCTGCTCGGGCGATAACCCATCGTGCATATCACGTGAATTTTTTTTCTCAGCGAATTTCGTTTTTTCAGACTCGTCCATCTGCTGTTCCTTTAATCAATCACATTCCCTTGCGGTATTCGTCTCCCGCATGCTTGGCCAATCTCGACTGCAACAGGCGGAGAATGGCCGTAAAACCTCATATTCCGGCTTTCACAAGGAAAACCCGCAGAAAAAATCCATATCATTTCTTGCAACGTTTTCAATAATCATAACGACACGATACTATATCTTTCTTGGGAAAGTCCGAACGAATCTGGAATCATTCCTGCGACTGATTGTTACTGGCGTTGCCATGAGTCTAGAATCATGACGGAAGATTTTTACGCGACAGAGGAAACGATGGACTGGTTTTTCAATATTCAATTGCTCAAGGGCTGGTTACCCATTTCCCTGCTCGTGGCAACCATTATCGGTCTGGTCATCGTCGCTGCCTTGAAATCCAAGGATGGCTGGCTTGACCCTCTTTTAAGGCAGCTAGGGTGGGGTGTTGTCGGAGGTTTGGTCGGCTATTTCGTAGTTTGGCTTCTTTCCGATGTCTTTATGGTTTTCGGCGTAAGCCTGGGAAGCATAGTGGAGACGAGCATAACCTACGGGCTTGCGGTAATCTCAGCGCTCGTCGCAGCATGTATCGATTCGGGAAAAATCCGTCGTGTCATTGCCATCATCACCATTGTTCTTACGGTGATTACCTGCGCGCTAAAGGTTGATGGCACCTACGGCGAATACACCACCTTGGGATCGTTGTTCGGCCATAACCAATTCTCCAAACTGGACCCCAGCATTGTCGGCAAGGCAACCGACAAATCCACCGACACCGTCGGAAAATGGGAAAAGCTGGGCAAGGACGGCAAGCTGCCGACGATGCCCAAACAAGGGCAAGTCCATTCGATCGATATTCCCGCCACGAAGTCTCATTTCAAGGCCCGCACAGCCAACGTCTATCTTCCACCGGCAGCCCTGACAAAGAACCCGCCCAAATTACCGGTCATGATCGTCATGGCAGGGCAGCCCGGCACCCCGGACCGCTTCTTCATGGCTGGGGGGCTTGGCCAAAAACTCGATGCCTACGCCGCCAAACACTATGGAATGGCACCGATTGCGGTTTCCCCGGACCAGAACGGTTCATTGACACACAATTCCCTGTGCGCCGATACGTCTGAAGGCAACGCGGAAACCTACCTGACCCGCGACGTGACCAACTGGATCAAGTCCAATCTTCCCGTCGAGAAGTCGCCTGACAAATGGCTGATTGGTGGATTCTCGCAGGGTGGTACATGCGCCACGCAACTGGGGCCGGCGCATCCTGATCTTTACGGTCATATTTACTCCGCGGGTGGCGAGATTGAACCGACCACCGGATCTCACGAGAGCACGGTGAAGAAATATTTCGGCGGTGATGAAAAAGCCTTCGACAAGCACATCCCGATCAAGATCATCGAACGCAACTCACCTTCAAAGCAGACATGGTTCTCTGCCGCGGGCCAAGTCGATTCGAAATCACAAAAGAACCAGAAAGCCATCTCCAAGGCGGCCATGAAAGCGGGAATGTCGGTCACCACCGTAATCGTCAAAGGCACCGGACACGACTGGCACACCGTCAACGCAGGAATGACCGCACAAATAGACCTCTTCGGCACCGAAACCGGGCTGGGAGCCACGGGCAAAGGAATCGATACCTATCCGCTGCTGGAAGTGGTGACAGGCAATACCAACCAATTCGAAGATTAAACGTTATTTAAAAAGAAAATCCATCACGGTTTGTTATCAAATCATATATGATGGTCAAACGAAGCGAAGAACGAAAGCCATTGAGCATGCACAATCACGAAGACTCGAAAAACAAGAAAAGCAGGAAGGGCGGCCCCTCAAGCTGGACGGTACTCGGCCATGACCTGCTGAGCTGGATGCGTGGACATCTTTTCGCCATCCTTGTCGCCGCAGCGTTCCTTGTCGTCAACATCTTTGATATGGTCTCTTCGGCTATACGTCATCTGCGCGCTCCGGCCTATGGACGCAACATAAGCCTCACCGAAATTCTCTTGGGACGTATGCGCAACGGCGGAAAACCGGGCGGCCCATTCCAGCAACAGCTTCACAGCCAGGACATCATCCCTTGGCTGACGAAGATTCTTCGCTCTGCAGTTTTTGTTCGCAGCCCCCTGATGCTCATCATCTACACCTTGCTCATCGTCGTCATCCTGGCCGTGGCACAATCCCGGCTTGGGGCTTTGAAAACAACGTTTGCAGCACTGTTCAGCGCCATTATCGGTTCCACACTGGGTCTTTTGGTCTGTGTTCTGGTGGACATGGCCATGCACGATTGGCAGAGCATGGAACGCCTGCCCGTACTACTCTCCCCCTTGACCATCATCATCGGGGCATTGATGGCCGAAAGCGCTTACGAATCCGTACTATGGCGGCGGCGCATCCTCCTTCTCGGCTATACCGTCATCGGAACACTCCTGCTTTTCAGCGGCAACCCTGGCGACTATTGCACACTCGGAGCCGCGATTGTCGGCCAGCTCACCGGCCTGTTGATGCACGGCCCGATCAAGGACCACATTCAGTGGGCCAACAGCAGCAATTATGAAATCCGTCGACTTTTTGCGTTCGCCCAACTGGTGCTGGCCGTTGGCCCCCTGCTGGCCCTGACCTCCACCTCACACCTCGGCCCATTGACGACCTTCGGCCTCTTCACCTCTTCCATCTGGGGCGATTCCTCACTTTTGACCTCCTGCAGCGTGAACCAGTCGGTAACCAGCTGCATGCGCTTGGTCGCCACTCGTCAGCATCTGGCCATCGCTGGTCTCTGGTTGCACATGCTATTGCCCATCGCCGCCCTCGCTTTGGTGGCTTGGGGGCTCTACCATGGACGCCGATTGGCGGCTTGGGTGAGCATCGTGCTCAATGGCGCGGCCGTCGTATTTTCCGTGATTTATTATGTTGTCTTCCCACTTACCGTCACACCGATCAGCCCGAACATGGCCGCTAAATACAACTTTATGCCGGCCTTCATCACCACCGCTCTTCCGCCTTTGGTGCTGATTATTCTGATGCTTCGAGAACTGCCTCACTTCAGCGTTTCCACCGGTACAGCCCGTGTTCGCAATGGCATTATCGCCATGGTCGGCATGCTGCTGATCACCAGCGGCGTCTATATCGGCTTCGCTGTGGCCATGCCTCAGGACTTCAAGCCCCGGCCCACTGTCAAGCTTCTGATCATGGACATGCTGCGAAGGCTTCTGCCGACCGGTTTCGGCGGACGCAAGTCCACAGCTCTGATTGTCCCCCAGACCACAATCTCCACATTGATCAGCGAAGGCCTGACGGTCCTCTTCTGGCTTACCGTACTGATCGTCTTCATCCTCTGGTTCCGAGATAACGTCACTCCCGATCAGCGCGACCGCAAGAAGGCCGAAGCGTTGATCGCCCTTGGCGGCGAATCCATGAGTTTCATGACCACTTGGGAAGGCAACCACTACTGGTTCTCTTCCACCGGCCGTTCCGCCATTGCTTATCGCGTGCTGCACGGCATCGCTCTGACCGTCACCGGCCCCTTCGGTGATCCGAACGAATATATGAACGATCTGCGCGAATTTAGCACCTTCTGCGCCGCAAAAGGCTGGTCGCCTTCCTTCTATGCCGTCCATGACGACCAACGCAAGGAACTCGAAAACATGGGATGGTCCTCCATTCAGGTCGGTACCGAAATGGTCCTTGACCCCAGCCAATGGCAGACACGCGGCAAGAAATGGCAGGACATCCGAACCGCCATCAACAAGGCCAAACGCGACGGCATCACCGATGTGCTCACGACTTACGACCAGGCAGGTTTCAACATCGACCAGCAAATCGTGGACATCTCCGAGCAGTGGGCACAGCTCAAGGCCTTGCCTGAAATGAAATTCACGCTCGGTGGCATCGAGGAACTGCGCGACGACCGCGTTGCGCTGCTGTATGCAGTTGATTCCGAAGACACTGTCTTGGGCGTCACGAGCTGGCTGCCGACCTATCGTGATGGCCGGGTCATCGGCTGGACGCTGGACTTCATGCGTCATCGCACTGACAGCCCCAATGGCATCATGGAATTCCTTATCGCCCGCATGGCCGAACGGCTGCGCGACCAAGGCGAGAACGACCCGGCAAATGCCGTGGAGTTCATGAGCCTTTCGGCGGCTCCGCTGGCCGGCATGGGGGAGAAAGCTCCTGCCGCTGCCGATAAAGCCGTAGAAGGCGACAAGAGCGGCAGAAACGACAAAACCGCAAAGGCCGACAAATCTGAGAATAAGGATAGGAACAAGAAGCAAGACACTGTTAAGGCCGGCGACACCAACGCAGCCAATGGTGTGGCAGCTTCCACGGCCCAATCCGAGACTGCGGGCAACGTTGTAGGCAACGAACCGGCAAAGAGCAAAGCAGATGCATCATCCCCTGAGGATGACAAGAACGAAAAGTCCACTACCCCTTCAGCTTCCGAACCTACAAACAAAACTAAATCAAAACCCGACTCCCCCAGCGGCACCGAAATCATCGAACATGCCCTGCAGATTGCAGCCGACGTGCTTGAGCCGGCTTATGGTTTCAAGTCGCTGTTCTTCTTCAAGAAGAAGTTCCAGCCCAGCCCAGCCCCGATTTATATCTGCTATCCCGATTCTGCCAAGCTCGCACAAATCGGCATTGCCGTGGTCAACGCTTACGTGCCCGAGCTCAAGCCGAAACAGGTCGTCGAGATTGTAAAATCCATGACCGCAACGGACAAAAACGACAAGAAGTAAGTAGCACCAGTAACCGCAAAGGAAACGAAAAGGAGAGTAGCCAACTCAGTACGACTGGCTACTCTCCTTTTTTATTCGATAACCGATTCCTGAAAAATCGAAAAACGCAATATAAAACTCAAGAATCAAATCTATTCTTTGATCTCAGTCCGCACCTTCCAGCCTTTGGCAATCAGGACACAATCCGAAGACCTCCAACGTGTGCGAACTGACCGTAAAACCATGCTCTTCGGCGACCTTGCGCACCCACTGCTCGGGTGGTTCGATTTCCACGGTCTTACCACAGTTCTCGCAGACCAAATGATGATGGTGCTCACCATCCTCACAGATACGAAACATCTGCTGATCGTTCAGGTGGATGGTGTCGGCCCTGCCGTCATCAGCCAGCGCGTTGAGCTGCCGATAAACGGTGGAAAGCCCAATGCCCTGACCGTCCTCGCTTAAGATCCTGTAAAGATCCTGCGCGGAAACGAAATCGTCGCAACCTGCAAGCGCCTTCATCACGGCGTCTTTCTGCCAAGTATGCTGGCTGCCGCGCCTGCCGCCGCGTCCAAGCATCCTTTTCATGGAACGTCGCTTATCCGGTTGATCGTAGGTCGTCACCGTTTCAAGCCTCTTTCATTCAGGTCTATCGCTTGACTGTCTGAATACGGAAATATCCAAGACAGTCCTATCACAGATAAAACTATTTTACCTATATTTGTACGACTTGAAAAGGCCTTTGCCCTCTCAGAACGCAAACACGACCAGTTCGTAACAGTACTTCGCACAAAAGCGGATAACACGACAAAGGGAGAGAAACGATACCGGTTTACTGCCGCAAATCGTTCCAACAACCCGTAGCCTCAAGCTCCTCGACCGTACGCTTCGTATCATCGGTGAGCACTGTGATATGGCCCATCTTACGGTCCTGACGAACTTCCGCCTTGCCGTAATCATGGACATACCACTCCGGATGCTTGCCAATCAACTTGCGCGTCGGGGCTACGTGCTGGCCCAGCACGTTTGCCATCACCGCCGGGCTCAACAGTTTTGGCTGCGGAAGGGGCCAGCCTGCGATGCCGCGGATATGGGCGTCGAACTGGTCGATGGAGCAGGCCTCGATGGTGTAATGACCGGAATTGTGCGGGCGCGGGGCGAGCTCGTTGACCACCACACGACCGTCTTTGGTGATGAACAGTTCGATGGCAAGCGTGCCTGCCAGTTCGAAGCCTTTGGCCAAGCGCAGCGCGAGCGCCTTAGCCTCTTCTGCAATTTCGTCGCTGACCTGCGCCGGCGCGATGGTCAGATGCAGGATATTGTGGCGATGCTCGTTGCGAACGATGGGGAACGTGACGAATTCCTTGCCGTTGCCGGAAATCAGAATCGAGGCCTCGAAAGCGAAATCGACGAAACCTTCCAAGACAGACGGCGGGAACGTCCCCTGCTTTTCGTCGCGCTCATGAACCTTGGCCAGATCTTCGGGCCCGTGCAGCACCACCTGCCCGTGGCCGTCATAGCCGCCGCGACGGGTCTTGAGCACTGCGGGATATCCGATTTCCTCGATGGCCTTGTCGAGTCCCGTAAGGTCGTCGACCTGACGCCAAGGAGCGGTAGCGGTACCGTGATCGTTAATAAACTGCTTTTCGAAGACACGATCCTGGGTGACACGCAACAGATCGGTTCCCTGCGGAACAGCGACGCTGCCGCGCACCTCATCGATGGCGTCGGCATCTGCATTCTCGAATTCGTAAGTAAGCACATCGCTGCGTTCCGCCAACTCGCGGATGGTCTTTTTGTCGTCGTAATCGGCGGTGACCTGAAAATCGGCGACCTGGGCGACCGGGCAATCCGGTGTCGGATCGAGCACACCGATACGGAAGCCGTGGTAGCGCGCGGAAAGCGCCATCATGCGCCCGAGCTGCCCGCCTCCGATGATGCCGATGGTCGCCCCTGGCATCAATGTTTCGATTTTACCGTTAGTTTCCTCAGACAAGCTCGGCATTGGATTGTGCCACCTTCCTCTTCGACTGCTCACGATATTCTTCAAGCGCCTTGGCCAGCGTATCGTCGTTGACGCTCAGCATGCTCACGGCCAAAAGACCGGCGTTCGTAGCCCCAGAATTGCCGATGGCCATCGTCGCCACCGGTACGCCGCCGGGCATCTGGACGATGGAGAGCAGGGAATCCATGCCGGAAAGCGCATGGGATTGCACCGGCACACCGATAACCGGCAACGTGGTCTGCGCGGCGACCATACCCGGAAGATGCGCGGCTCCCCCGGCCCCTGCGATGATGACCTTGATGCCGTTACTGCGAGCGTTATGCGCAAAATCTGCCATCAGATCAGGCGTGCGATGGGCGGAAATGACTTGTTTTGAATAGGAGACATTGAACTGGTCGAGGGTCTCGCAAGCGTGACGCATCGTCTCCCAATCGCTTGCCGAACCCATAATCACTGCTACTTGTGGCGTTTCAGTTGCCATGATACCTCCGGTATCCTTGGGGACAAACCCGGTTCCCACTCTACGCGGCAGCTGCGAAAAAAACTGGACTGCCAACGACACGTGAAACGTACGATTCTTTTCAAAAAATGCCACCGGCGACTACCGGTGGCATACAAGGCATGAGTCTGATGGCTTATGACTATCGAACGAGCTCGATCTTCTCGGCTCCTGGCTTCTTCGAAGGCCGGTAGAGCACGAAACGATGGCCGATGACCTGTACCAGCTGCGCACCGATCTGGCCGGCCAAGGTCTCGCCAACCTCCTGCTCATCGACCGGGCAGCCATCCTGTACCACGACTTTGAGCAATTCGTGAGACTCGAGCGTCTCCGAGGCTTGCTTGACCGCGGCGTCGGTGACCCCGTTCTTGCCTATCCACAGCATCGGCGAAATCTTGCTTGCCAGCGCCTTGAGCTGTTTGATCTGTCGTTTGTTGAGTTTCGTTGCCATTGCCAAATCCTTTATTCCGATAGTTCACTGTTTCCGCTTTGCCACCCACGACACCGCCGCACCTGCATAAGTGACCCCGGCGAGATTCGAACTCGCGACCTACAGATTAGAAGTCAGTTGCTCTATCCAACTGAGCTACGGGGCCAAACACCAAGTAAATATTGTAGCAGTAACGCGGAATGAGCGTTTTCGCCCTGCGATTTGCAATCGAATAACAGACACGAATACCGGCAGCCTCTTTGTTAGACTGGAATCATTACTTCAGGAGCCAGGATGAGCAACAATACCAAGGCAAAGACAGCCGCAACACAAAGCCAGCACTCGTTGCCGGTCAAGTCTGCATCATCTCGTTTCCGCACCATGTTGAGCGCACCGGCACGCGAGTTTCCCAGGTATTCGGTACTGATCTTCGCTTTGGGATTCGTCTGTCAGTTCCCCGATTCCGCGTATATGGGTCGTCGCCTGCTGCTGTGGCTGCAACCGGCACTCGCGCTCTTGCTCTATGTTGCCATGCTCAAAGCTCCCAGACTGGTCTGGCAACGTGTTGCCGCATTGGCTTTGATCGCCGTGTGCATCTGGGCGTCGCCGTTTATGCGTCACGGCGGGCAGTTGCTGACCTACATCGTCGAGGCGGAGGCCTCGCTGCTCTTCGGTCCGATTTTCGGCTACGTCGCCATTGTGGTGTCGGCACCGTTGATGTGGGTGCTGACACCTAGGTTGAATAACCTATCCAGCTATCACAGCATGTATTTTCTTGTCATGGCACTGTATATACTGCTCGCCGGCATTCTGTTCATGGTCTATACCACCCAATCAACGAAGCTCCAACGGGCCAATGCACAGCTCGCGCACGACGTTGACACCATCGAGTCGCTGACGCTTTCCCGCGAGCGCGCCAGCATGGCCAGTGAGATGCACGATTCCATCGGCCAACAGCTCACCGCCATGCATTACGCCCATGAATCCGCGCTCAACGCCTCAGCCAGCGTCGAAAACCTCACCGACGACGAACGGGCGGTCATCAACAAACCAATCATCAGAGCCGACGCCATCGTCAAGGACGCCTTGTCCGAAGTCCGGCAAATGGCACGGGCGCTCGACCCCTCGGCGTTGGGCCAGACACTCACCAACGATTCCATCGAGGCGATGGCCCGTTCCTTTGCCGACGCCGGTCTTACGATGCACACCGACATCATCGGCAGCGTAAACCTACTCAATGCCGATATGCAAACCCTGGTATTCCGAGCCATGCAGGAGACGCTGACCAATGCTGTCCGCCACGCCCACGCCACCAAAGTCAATCTGACCATCATCGTCGGCGGAGAAGAAACAACACTGAGCGTCGAGGATGACGGACCTGGCATCGATGCCGAAGACATCGAGCACGGTTTCGGCCTCGCGTCCCTCCGTCAACGCGCCCGGCAAGCGGGCGGAACACTCACCCTCGGCGAATCACAGGAACTCGGCGGCGCCAGCGTGACCCTGACGGTTCCGCTGACAGGCGATGCGGAAGCGGAAAGGACGGCACACAAATGACGGACGCTTCATCAATGGCCGGGACAAACAAGCGCATTCGCCTGCTGATCGTGGATGATCAGGAGCTCATCCTGACCGGCCTTGCCGAACTCATCTCCTTCATGCCCGACGTAGAAATCGCGGCACAGAAACTCAGTGGCAAAGCAGTGCTCTCGTTGGACAAAGCCACGCTCGATTCCATCGACGTCGCGCTCATCGACGCGCGTATGCCGCAGATGAGCGGCACGGAACTCATCTCCCGGCTGCACGCCGATTATCCCGGCATCAAATGCATCCTCTTGACAGCCTTCGACGAGGATGACAACCTCATCGCCTCAATGAAGGCCGGGTCCGTGGGTTATCTGCTCAAAGACGTCTCCACTTCCGAGCTGAACGCCGCCATCCATACCGCGGCTACCGGAGGGAAGGTCATCGGCGCCAGCGCCACGGCACACGTCATCCGTCTTCTTGCACAATCCGACAACTCCGATCATGACGGTAACACCGACGACAACGGCAACGCCGAGAATCCATCAACCTCAATTTTGACACCACGGGACCAGCAAATCGCCTCGTTCGTGGCCCAAGGCATGACCAATTCCGAAATCGCCTCAAAACTGTTCCTCTCGACCGGAACCGTGAAGAACCATGTCAGCCGCATTTTCTCGGCTCTGAATGTCCGCAACCGTACCGAACTGACCGCACTACTCAACGGAACGCTGGACTAGCACCCCGATACGGACGGGATAATCGGGACATTCCGATTATCCCCTGAACATCAGCCATGCATCATTCCCCGATTGCGGAGGCGATGATGCGCACGGAGTCCTGATACCGGGTGGCCATTCCCTGAACGCCCGTGGCCACGGCCCCTACGACAACAGCGATGACGAGGATGCCGAGCCAACCGGCCAGTTGCAGGTTCGGCACGCAAGCACCCACCAGTTTCAACAGGCCGGAATCAATGGAAAGCAACGCCACATTCGTGATGATGAAGGCAAGGAAAACCGCACTTGCCGCCATGATCGCGCCGTCCAGGAACGACAGAACCCGCAGCTGGCCGACCTCGGCACCGGCCACGTAGGTCAACGCGGCGTCGATCCTGCGTTCGCCGGCCGAAATGCAGAGCCCGGCCACGACGCCTGCCAAAGCCACCACCAGCGCGGGCGCCAAGATGGCGAGGATCCTGTCGAGTCCTGCGGCCTCATACCCTTTGACTCCCGGCGCGACATGGTCCATGGTCGAAGCGGACGTGGATATCGCGCTGGATACCGTCATCGTCATGGCCAGTCCGATCACCAAGGGCATCACCGTGCCGCTTTGCCGGTCGATACGGCCACTCGACTGCTGCCCGGCCAGCCTCCAGGTGGCAGACGGCACAGGAATGGACGTCCACCATGAGGTGAACCGTCCCAGTACGGCAGGCGCGGCCAAAGCCAGCGCGAACACCATGAGGAACATGCCGCCAATGACGGTCAGCAGCAGCATGGTCCCGGTCGAATCGGAAACGGCCTTGCCCGCCATGATCGCGGCGCGGCTCGCACGCTTCAGCGTCATACTCGACAGGGAGAGCAGCATCGCAGCCGCCGCCAGCAGCAGCACGACAAACGTCCAACGGCGGGCACCAAGGCGACGCGGCGGATTCTGCGACTGCCGCAACGCCTCGATCGGGCTGATCCGCGCCATGGAACGCATGGTGAACACCGTACCGACCAGCACCGTAACCCCGCCGAACTCCGCCCCCTTGACCAAGGCCGAATACACGCCCGTACCGACGTAGGGCAGGAAACTCCCCGTGTCCTGCAAAATCGGCAAGTAGAACCAATAGAAACGCCGAGCAACAGGCGGCACCAAGACGAACGCCACCACGTTCGCCAGCACGAACAAGACCGCGACTACCACAATCGTACGTATCAGCAGCTGGACCGGCGTGGCGCCCTGAAGCACCAACAGCGCCAGTTGACGTCGACGCTGTTTCAAGGCCGAGGAGACCACCCAGAGCACCACGAAGACGAACATCACAATCAGAAAGAACATCGGCAGGTCGATCATGTCGGCGATGTCACGGCGGGGACCGGTGCAGCCGGCATCGCAGGCTCGTTTCAGCGATTCCTGCAACGCCATGAAGAGCGACAATGTATACTGTCCCATGACCAGCACCAAGCCAACCGCACCCCAGACCAGCGGCGCGGCTTTCAAGTCCTTCAATATGCCTTTCATGCGTTCACCTCGCTACGAGGGTCATCGGACCATGCAGCCTGCGCGATTCTGCCATCGCGCACCTCGACGATCCGGTCGCACTGCTTGGCGATCTCAGGGCTGTGCGTCACCATTACGACCGTCTTCTTGGGATCTCTCGCCACATCGCGCAGCACCTCGATCACCTTTCGTCCGTTTACTTGATCCAGTGCACCTGTAGGCTCGTCGGCAAAGATGATATCTGGGCTGGTCAAGAGTACCCGGGCCAACGCCACACGCTGCTGCTCGCCCCCAGAAAGCTCGGTCACGCTAGCCTTGCGCTGGCGCCCCAAGCCGAAATAGTCCAATATGCTCTGCGCCTTCTTGCGAGGGAAACGGGAGGCGCGCAGCGTGAATGGCAACGCAAGGTTCTCCTCCACGCTCATGCTGGCCACCAGGTTATAGGACTGGAAAACGAACCCCATATGGTTGCGACGAAACTTGGTCAGCTTCGTGGGTTTCATACCGTTGATCGGTGTGCCGAGCAGCGTGACCGTGCCTTTGGTGAACGTCTCGAGACCGGCCAGGCAATAGAGCAGCGTCGACTTGCCGGATCCGGACGGACCGACGATGGCCGTCATCTGGCCGGGATAGGCGCGAAAATCTACATCCTTCAGAATCGTGACCGAATCGCCTTTGCGCGGCGAGACCGTCATCGACAGACCATCGGCCATGACCGAGGGTACTGATCCGTCCGTCCGCTGAGACCCTGTATCAACGGAAGATTGATATATTGTAGTACGTTGTGTGCTCATGGTTTCATCCTCACACATCTCACGGCGTCGTGCCCAGTGCCGAAAGTCATTGTTTTCCCCTAGGCCGCGACTATATCGAGTCGGAAATGGCCGATGTTCGGCATGTCAATTGGGGGATACGAAGAATGGCCGAAGAATGCGGTACAGCGACTACGCAAGTGCGGAAATATGGCGGAATTGCAATGGAAACCTGCTATTCGTGTCGTAAAGTGACGATAAACTCGAGTCATGGATACGGACGAGGGAATGCCCCATACAGCTGACTACGATGAAGCCCGACAGACCATCGGGCCATTTTCTGCGGCACTTCCTTTCGACCATCGTGTGAGCGCGAATCAGAACCTGACCTTTGAATACGCGAAACCTGCATTTGCTTCAGCAGGAATCAAATGGTGCGACGAAAACCGGATGCTGCTACATCTTTTCGACGTCGAGAAGCAAGCTACGAATACGGCACTACTGCTTTCCGACCAATGCCCCTATCTCGTCAAATGTGCAGTATTCGAAGGCGATACCAAGACGAATCTAGAAGAACGAAAAAACGTTTCCGGCTCGGTTTTGAACCAGATTGACGCCACGATGATGTTTCTGAACCAGCACAACCTCGAAAATGCATGGCCACAGACAGCTCTGCGCGAATCGCTGGTCAACGCCGTTTTGCACCGCGATTACGACAAGAACGGGCCTATTCTGATCAGCATTTTCGACTCCAGTATCGAAATCGTTTCTCCCGGCGGTCTGGTCGACGGTTTCGAGGTCAACGATTTGCTCAACGGTGTAAGCGAGTCACGTAACTATTGGCTTGCCGACGTGTTCGAAGCCCTGCACTTGAGCGAGAACTACGGCACAGGCGTGCAACGCATCCTCGATGCCTACTCGCAAAGCCTTGCCAGTCCGCAGCTGCGTGTCGGCCCTGGATCGGTGGCGATGATTCTGCCGAAGCCCGTACTGGATTCTGAGCTGCCAGAGCCCCATCTTGCCGACGACAGTACCGATGACCCGGAAAGCAGAACGCACAATGATGGTAACAACAATCCCGACAATGGGTCGGGCAAAGCGAAACGCTATACGTTCCCGTTAGGCGGCCATCTTTTCACGACTATTCCTGCCGAAGCTCTTACCGGAAGCCGCGTGTTAAGCGCAACTTCGTTGCCTTCATTAATTTTTGCTAGTGAAAAATCATGGCAGTCATACACTAACACCTCTCAGGAATCACCGATCAACCACACCGCACAAATCACTCCGAGTTATGACAAATCGAAACCGGTCGGCACGGAATCGCAGCAATTCAAGATTGAGTCCGTTGACGAAATGACCATGGCGTTCATTGCGCAACGCGGAACGGCTTTAAGCCGAAAACAAATCCAAACCGGCCTTGGTACCAGTGAAGGTCAGACTTCTTATGTATTGAAAAAACTCGTGAACGAGGGCAAATTGAAGCAAGTCGGACATTCACGAGCCACCAAATACTCTCTCGCCTAACTCCGAATCCTTGACGTTGGCATTAATCACTCAATTATTTTATCGACAATGAGCCCACCAGACCGGTACACTTAATATATTTGTATTGAATCAGTTGATGATCAGTGCCAACCCAAGCAAAACCGCCAAGAACAGCACATTGACCACAGTATATACAAGAAGATAATGACTCTTCTTATCAGGATATTTGCGGGCGATCTGCTGGTAGGAGATCAGTGATGCCATCGAAGCAATCAACGTACCCAGCCCACCCAAGTTCGTGCCGATAATCAGCTCGCGCCACTGGCTGCAGAAGCCGGAAAGCAGGATGGAAGTAGGCACGTTGCTGATGAGCTGGCTGGAGGCGACGGCGACTTCCATCGGGTGCTGGTTGACAATCGAGGCCACAAAATTTGAGAACTCCGGCACACGGCGCATATTTCCGATGAAGATGAAGAACATCACGAAAGTGAGGGGCAAAGTCCAGTCGACCTTGAGGAACGCATGACGATCGCAGACCAGGAACGCGCCGAACACCAAAACGCACATGAGCCACAGCGGAATCGAACCGCTGACTGTGAAAATGCAGATCAGGAACAAGACGACATAAACGATTGCACGCCAGCCGCCATAGCCTGCGCCGTAGTTGAGCACGCGGATCTCATCCGGCTTCCCGTCGCTTTGCGGCGCGAAAAGCGATTGCTCAATGCCCTTGTGCCCAAGCCCTGCAAAATCCGCCTGGCTGCTACGACGGCGGAACATGACGAGGATGACAACAAGAAGCATTATTGCGGAAGCCAACGAGAACGGCCCCATCACAGTCAGAAACTCTGAAGTCGGCATCTTGGAAACGGATTTGAGATAAAGGTTATGAGCGTTGCCGACAGGTGTCAACATACTGCCGGTATTGGCACCAATGGTCATCAGCGTGGCCACCAGGACGGCCTTGTCTTCCATCTTCGCCATCACCAAAACGGAAATCGCAAAGGGGATGAACGTCACCAAAGAGACGTCATTGGTAATGAAAATCGCCGAGAAAAACGTTAGAGAAACTAGCGCGATTACCAAAGCGCTTTCGGTATGCACGTGCTCGAGCAGCTTAGTGCCGATGATGTGGAAAACGCCGATGCGCTGGAATCCGCAAACCACAAGCATCAGGCAAACCAGCTGTGAAATGGTGTTCATATGGATGTAGCCAAGGTACTGACGGTCCGGTGGAACGATAAAACAGGAAATGATGGCGAGTATCGTCGCCACCACCAAAATGGTGTCGTTTTTCAGTTCCTTGACGATCCACTTGCGCATCAATACACCAGCCGAATCGGGAGACGGAAATATCTGACATCATGACCGCGTCTCATCGATGCAGTCCTATCGAAAAACGCCATTGCCACATGGCACACCCAAACATCACAATCATCCAGTTTCCCCATCCATCACAAAGCCGATATGACGGCCGACGAAGACACATGCCGGCAAGAACCTAGCCTGCACAGCAATACGTGTATGCGTTCTCTTAACTTCTATTGTATGGGTATTTCAGAGTAGAAAAGTACGAAAAAACAGGCTTTTAGCGACCATTCCAATTTACAGTACGGAAAAACGAAGAAAAAATCCTAGATTTCATTGGCCTCTTTTGTGCGATACAAAGGCGACCAAAATTTTAAAAAAAATCGAAGAAATTTGTTACGGCTTGTCACGTTGCGGACGACAGCGCACTCAGGCGACGGCATTGCCGTAGACCTGAGCCTGCAAATCCTTTCGAGCGGTCTCCATATTGGTGATCTCCCCTAAAATTCTGATTTTCTCTTCACCGTCAGGCATCTGCGCCATCTTGCGCTTGGCGGCACCGATACGGCGCATATAGCCTACATCAAGCAGCCGTGCGGTCAGTTCCGCGGCGTAGCGTTGCTCCTCCGGGGTCGGTGCGCGGAGCTGGGCGGCGGCCGGATTGGGCACATCGGCACCATTCATGGCTGCTTCTCCGACATTCGCATCGTTGGCATTGCCGTTCTTATCGTCGCCACCCGGCAATGGCAGCGGCATGACGGCCAGCTCGTTGATGACCTGCTCAAGCATCGGCCCGCCGGCCTTGGTGAGGTTGTGCATCCAAAGCCCCTGCGGCGTGGTGTTGTCGGGCAGACCGCCGGCTGCGGCGATCGCCTGGAACAGCGTGCGGAAAACCGGGGTCATGAAATCGGCAAGGGTAAGACGCGCGAACGCGTTGCCGTTGATGGCGCGCGGCACCTGAATGAGCACAGCCATGAACTGCTGCTCGCAGATGAACACGGCGTCATCGACACGGAAATAGGCCTGATCGGCAGCATCGCGGTGCTGCAAGGCCTTACGCGCCGCCGGATTAGCATAGCTGTTTTCATTGCTTCGTCCATACATATCAGGGCCGTTGCCGTTTCGGCGTTTTGGCGCATATGCATCGTCCTCGCGCACATGCAATCGCCTTCTGGCATTGTTGACTTCACGGCGCATGATGTCGAGGTCCACGCCGATGCGACGAGTCGCCTTGCGCGTGTAAATGTCGAGCAAGGAACGGTCACGAATCTGGGCAATCAAAGGCGCCACGGCCTTCACCGCACCCATCTGGCCAGTGGTATAGGAGGTGTCGAAGCGATTGATAGCGGTGTCGATGACGAAATCATACAGTGGCTTGGCATGGTCGATCAGCGAGCGAACCGCCTCGTTGCCTTGCTGGATGCGCAGGTCGCAAGGATCAAGGTTGTTGTCGGCAACGGCCACGAAGGTCTGGGAAAGGAATGCGGAATCCAAGCCGAACGCATGGATGGCAGCCTTCTGCCCTGCAGCATCACCGTCAAAGGTGAAAACGATACGCGAGCTCAGGGATTGGCCTTCGACCTTCAACGGGCCGACAAGCTGGACGGCACCCAAGGAATCGTCGGAAATCAGACGACGGATGATTTTGGCGTGATCCTCCCCGAACGCCGTGCCGCAGGTGGCCACGGCGGTGTCGATGCCGGCCAGATGGCAGGCCATCACATCGGTATAGCCTTCGACGATGACGGCCTGGCGTTTCTTTACGATGCTGGATTTGGCCAGGTCGATGCCGTACAGCACCTGTGTCTTGCGGTAAAGCTGTGTATCGGGAGTGTTGATGTACTTGGCATTGATATTGTCGTCATCATAAAGCTTGCGGGCACCGAAGCCGAGCGTACGCCCTGTGGAATCGCGGATAGGCCATGTGGCGCGACCACGGAAATAGTCATAAATGCCGCGCTGCCCTTGACGTGCGAGGCCGGCGTCCAGCATCTCCTGCTGGGTGAATCCTTTGCTCGCCAGATGCCGGACAAGATTATCCCAACCTTGCGGAGCATAGCCACAGCCAAAACGCTGGCAATCGGCCTGGCTGAAGTTGCGGCCACCCAAGAGCTTTCGAGCTGCAAGCGCCTCCGGTGTCATGATCTGGGAGACAAAAAAGCGTTGCGCCTCCTCGTTGGCCTCGAGCAAGCGGGCACGCTTGGAGCCGTGATGTTCTTCCCTGCTGCCATCACTTTTTTCGTAATGCAGTTCGATGTGATATTTGTCGGCAAGAAGTTCCACGGCCTCACGGAAATCGATGTTCTCGCGATGCTCGACGTAGGCGAAAACGTCCCCGCCAAGTCCACAACCGAAGCAATGCCAGACTCCAAGAGAGGGACGAACGCTGAAGCTGGGGGTTTTCTCGTCGTGGAAGGGGCACAAACCCATGAAAGTACCGGTGCCCGCCGCTTTGAGCGTCACCGTCGACGACACGATATCGTAAAGGTCCGCTGTGGCACGCACCTTTTCTACGTCCGCTTTGAGAATCATTCCAGCCATAACTATTCACCTTACCGCGCGCTATGCATGGGGACAATCAAAATGAACCTGCAGAAATAAAAATCAAGGTTTCTTGATTCCGGCAGAACCGAGAAACGATTCAGCCATTTTAGGCTTGTAAACGACTGACTATCGGTAACTTTCAGCCCGACAGACCAGCCTTCCGATGCTAACAAATCAAGGAATGCAGAGTCATCGCGGAACCGTCGGTAAGGCTGGCCACCTGATCGATGGCCACGCGCAGACGTTCGTCGTCGTTGGTGGATTCGTTCCAGTCCTCGATGAACACGGTTTCCAACGCGTCGGAGGGTCGCGGAGAATCGGCCATCAGCACGTCGACCAGGTCGGTGACGATCTGTTGCTCCTGATCGTGCAACGGCTCGCGTTCACGCGGCGCCATAACGAAGTACACGGCAATGCCCTTCAGAGCAACGATTTCATAATTGGTCTCGTCGGGAATGACGACATTGGCGCTGTAGCGCGTCAGCGGGCCCTGCCCGTACTTTTCACGCGTCGCCTGTTCCACGGAGCTGGCGAACCGGCCAATCAGCGAGCTGGTGATGTTCTTCAGCTGCGCGAGCGCCTCTCTCGACCCGTTGAAGTGCGAGGGGAACATATGCCACTTTTTCAAGCGGTGCAATGCTTCGAGCAGTTCGTCGGCGTCCCATTGCTTGCCGTACCATTCACGGGTGACCTTCACGATGCCATCAAGAACGCGGGAATCGGCCAAGGCAAGCGGGTTGAAGGCACCGGTGGCGATGGCATCTTCTACGTCGTGGACGCTGTAGGCGATGTCGTCGGAGAGGTCCATGACCTGACATTCCATCGGCTTGGCATCCTTCGGAGCGCCGATTTTGAGCCAATTGAACACGTCGACATCATCCGGATAGACGCAGAATTTCAGGCTCCGCTCCCCTTTCGGGTGTTGTGAGGCCTCGGCAAGAGTCCACGGATATTTCACTGCCGCATCGAGCGAGGCACGCGTCAGGTTGACCCCTGCGGAACGACCGTCCGCATGGAAGATTTTCGGTTCCAGCCGCGTGAGCAACCGCAAGGTCTGAGCGTTGCCCTCGAAACCGCCGATGCCCGAGGCGATGTCGGCCAGCACCCGTTCCCCATTGTGACCAAAGGGCGGATGGCCGAGGTCGTGAGCCAAGCAGGCACAATCGACCACGTCCGGGTCACAGCCGAGCATCGAACCGATCTGACGGCCGATCTGGGCGACCTCAAGCGTATGCGTCAGCCGGGTTCGCGCGAAATCGTCGGTTCCGGCCACAAGAATCTGGCTTTTCGCGCCGAGCCTGCGCAGGGCTGAAGAATGAATGAGACGCGCACGGTCACGCTGGAAGGCGGTGCGGGACTGGGATTTTGGTGGTTCGGGAGCCCAACGCTCCTCGTCAAAGGCATCGTATCCCTCGTCTGTAAGCACTTCCTCACCATCAGCCGTCTCCATCTTGTACCTCCCGCTTAAAACCAAGCCATCCCGCCAGCCTGCGAACATCGCCAATCGAACTCCACACTATGTATTCGATGATAGCCCACATCACACGGGCGCCCAATAGCGATTGCGAGAACACATCACGAATCATTATCGAAACGCAGGAAGCCGCCTATCATTTGTTATGACAGGCGGCTTTTTCTTGTTCAAGAAATGCATCGTTACGACACGAGGGGATATCTCCTATTCTTGTATGAAAGAAATTCGGATCGTGTGAAACGCAGCAATACAGACACCGGCACTCAGCCCAGCAATTCCTTGGTATCGGTCACTGTGATCAGCGGCGTGAACAGCTTCATCGTCTCGATGGCCAGCTTCTGATTCTCAGGAGTGCTGCCCGCACAAGCGTCCTCAACCAGCCTGACGGCGACACCGTCATCGGCGGCGGCCAACGCAGTCTGGAGAACACAGCAGTCGGTCGCCACCCCGCACACGGCAATCTTCTTGGCGCCCTGAACCGCGTTTTTGAGCTCAGTTCCCCACTTGCCGAACGTCGTCTTGCTCACTACGGAATGGCCTTTGGCGAGTTCCGCCGTTTCGTCGGTGAAGTCATACATCGGGTCATCCGACGGCACGAGGAACTGCGGCCAGTCTTTGAAATAGTCAATCCATGCGTCCTGCGGCTTGTCGGGAGCGATATAGCGGGTATAGGCCACCCGGTCGCCGTATGCTTTGGCCAGACGCTGGAACGGTTCGTCGGTGGCATAATAAGTGCCATCAGCACACGCCCAATCCGACCAATCACTTTGTGCGAACACCTTCTGACGGTCCACAACCACCAGCCATTCATTCTCGTCAATCATCAGTCGATTCCTTCCTGTCGCTTGATGTCACCACGTTGGAAAATCAAGGTTCCGAGTAGGCCGACCACCAGCGCCACGATGACGCCGAGGTTGGCTTGGGCCCAGATACCGGATTTTCCGCCGAAAAGAGAAAGCAGATAGCCCTGCCAACTCAGCCAGCTCGCCGACGAATTGACGACGAGACCCCAGCCAAGCACCGTGCCGACGACCAGAATCACCAGTGCCTTGATGTTCCATGATCCGTAACGACCGGCAGGATCATAGAGATCTGCACCGTCGTAATCGCGCTTGCGCATCAACACGTCTGCCACGAACATGCCGGCCCAGACGGCCATTGGCACGCCAAGCGTAATCAGAAATCCTTGGAACGGTCCGATGAACGTCTCGGAGAAGAAGGTTACGTAAATGACGCCGATGACGGTCAGCACCGCGGTAAGGGCGGCGGCCACGGTACGCGGCAGTTTGATACCGAAGGAAAGCAGGGCAAGACCGTTGGAATAGTTGTCCATGATTGCCCCGGACATCAGCCCCAGCACGGCCACCAGCGTGAACGGCACCAGATACCATGTCGGCAGAATCGAGGCCATCGCGCCGACCGGGTCGAGACCGACCTGCTTCAACAGCGAACCGTTTGAGACGGCAAGCAACAGCCCATAGATAATCAGCAAGACGTTGGCGATGGAAGCGCCGAACGTGGTCCACGCCACGATGCCGGTATTGGAGGAATTACGCGGCAGGTAGCGCGAATAATCTGCGGCCACGTTGACCCAGCCCAGGCCGAAACCAGTCATTACGAACAGGCAGCAACCGAGCATCGCCGGCAGACCGCCGGAAGGAGCGCTGCCGATCTTCGAGAAATCGATGCTGTCCCAGCCCAGAATGAAGAAGCCGATGGTCACGATTCCCGTGACGATGGTGATGACCTGCTGGCATTTCATGATGAGGTCATAGCCGAAGATGCCGGCCACCACCACAAGCCCCACGACCACGACAGCGGAGATGATCTTGGCCGTAGGCCCAGAGCCCATGCCGAGCTTCTGCAGTGTGGAGGCCATCGCGAGCACCGCCGTCACCGTCAGAGAAATCTCCCAGCCCAGCGTCGCAATCCACGACATCGCTGCAGGTACCTTTGCACCTTTGACGCCGAAGATGGCGCGGGTGATCACCATGGTCGGCGCGTTGCCGCGTTTGCCCGCGATCGAGACGATGCCGACCAGCAGGAACGAGGCCACCACGCCGATAATGGTGGTCACCGCCGCCTGCCAGAACGAAATTCCGAAGCCCAAAGCCCACGCTCCGTACGACATGGCAAGCACCGAGATGTTGGCCGCGAACCAAGGCCAGAACAGGCTCGAGGGCTTGCCTTTTCGTTCGGATTCGTCGATGACGTCGATGCCTTGTTCCTCGACGCTCAGCGACGAACTTTTCCCTTCATCACTCATAATTTACCTTCCTGTTGTTCTTTGCTGGACAATCTATCGAGCAAAGACCGTGTGTCATCACACAAAAGCGCTTCTTTGAAGTGAACATCCGATACAATGCGCAGCAGGGGCGGGCAGGTAGCCGCGCCCCTACTTTCGACCGAAATTGAGGCCGCAAGATTGGCCAACGATACGGCCTCGCGCAAGCTCCCACCCATCAGCAACGACACGCACAACACTCCCGTATGGCAATCGCCGGCACCGTTGGTGTCCACAGCCTGAGCCGGAAAAGCGGGAATCAGCTGGGGAGGAAAACCAGGCAGACACAACCACGCTCCCTTAGAGCCGCAATGAACGACGAGAGGTGCATTCAGCGCCTGTGCAAGTCGCGAGTAGCGTTCGAATATACTTGAAAATCGATATTGAGAGGATGACGTTTTCGCCGTCTTATCAAAAGAATCTTTCGCGGGATGGTCTTTCACCATTCCCATTCTGCACGCCAGCAAATCGGCTTCGCTCTCGTTGCACGTCCATATCGGCCGATATTCAACCATCCGCTCCAACGTCGCCGAATCGACTTCGCCGATGACAGGCGAAACGTCGAAAACCGCCGTGAAACGCTGTTGCCGAGTCCTGCCCAAAAACGATAACAAAGCTGCTGCCGTATCAGAGACCAGCGTGAAACCGCTGAGATGAACCACGTCGTTGCCACTGGGATGAATCTTATCGAAAGCCGCTTTCGGCACATGGCATTCGGCACCACGCGTGGAAATGAATGTGCGTTCGGCGCATTTATCCGTCAACGCCACACAGAAACCGGAGTCCTCGCCTTTCAGGTTCATACCCGTATGCTCGATGTCGTTTTGCGAGAGCGCATTTTTGAGGACATCAGCCCAAGGGCCAGAGCCCAATGCAGAGCCGAGAGAAGCTCTTGCTCCCATCGCCCGAGCCGCGTAGAGCACATTGAAACCGCAACCTCCGGCCACGGTCTGGCTATGATCCGCGAAGAGATTCTCACCGGGGTTCGGGATGGCGTCGATCTGCATCGAGACGTCCACTATCGCCTGCCCGAGCGAAATCACCGAGCCCTGCAAAGAATGCTTATCCGTCGGCAAACCATTACCCGAAAACGATAAAACGGTGGAATGGTCGACGACGTTCATTGCTCACCGCGGTTTCTCAGCGCAATCAATCCGGCAGCGACCCCATCCACATCGATCGAGTTTTGCTTCTCGACCTTCTGCACCTGTTCCTTGCCGAACACGTCAGGCCCATACGCAGCGCCAAGCATCGCCCCGGCCATCGCAGCCATCGTGTCCGTGTCCCCTCCCAGTGACGCCGCGAGGCACAAGGCTTCAAACGGCTTGTCTGCAAATCTATAGGCTATGGCGAACGCAGCGGGAACCGATTCGTTGGCCTCGACGCTGGTGCCGACGATATCGCGAAGGAATGCAGCAAAGTCATCGTCTTCGCAGCAAGCAGCCTTTCCAGAGGCCGAATCAAGGTAACCGAGCACAGCTTTCACCCTCGCAACCACTGAAGCCTTGGCACTCCAAGAGCCAAAATGGTTCAACCCAAGCACCAAAGAAACCGCTTTACGCATGTTGTCTTTAAGATCTCCACCTTCGAGCCCAAAACTCACCACAGCAGCAATCAACGTGGTGGACTCAATCCCCTGTGTGGTGTTGTGCGTGACAATGCAGGATCGGCGAGCCGCAGCACACAAAGCCTCACCGGGCGCGAACGCAATGCCGACCGGTGCTGACCGCATGGCGCCGCCGTTGGTGGTGCCATATTTACCTGTCAATTCAGGCGATACGCCCTGCGAAAGCTTTTCCAGAGCGGCCTTGGTGGAAGGCCCGAGCAGATCCAGCGATCCCTTCGCCCGCATCCGTTGCTCCCAAGCCAGCAAATCCTGCGCATACGCCATGACGTCGAGATCGCCGCCATCTTCAATCAGTCTATGGGCCAGAATGAAAGCCTGATCGGTGTCATCGGTTACCGACCCCGCCTTCATCGAAGGAGCAATCGGCTGGTCGTCAACCGCATCACGAAAGTCTTGTATCGGTCCGCCATAAGCTTTGACGATGGAGGCATGCGACATGCTCTGTGTCGGCATTCCCAGCGCGTCGCCTATTGCCAGACCGGTCAATGCGCCACGAGCCCGTTCCAGAAGATCCATCAACTTTTCGTCTGCTTTCTTCGATTACTCGGAAATAATAGAAACGTTTGTTTCTCACTTATAGTCATTAAGACTATAACTAATGATACGGAAACGCAATCTCAATCCGTTTGACGGTGTTTCGCTATTTTGGACTTTCGCTATCCAAAACCCACTTTGCCGCTCAATCGACAACAAGCCGCACTCTCATGCAAATCGACATGCCGCCTTGTCTCCATTGACCTCATGCGGACTGGATATCAAGCGTAGACAAAGGCGGCCGCCACAATTCGTGACGACCGCCCAACATAAGATGCTGTAAATATTGTCTACAATCTCACCATACCAGTGTCGCTACAATGCCACTGCAATGACATTACAACCACGTTTACAGCAACGCCTTAGGGCTGAGTTTGCTCATATCCTGAGGCTCAAGCACTTCGGCAGCATGCAGATAGAGCCGTGGAATACGCGTACGCAGACATGTGAAGATCTCGTAGCTAATGGTGTCGGCGGCACGCGCCCAATCGTCGGCGGTCGGTTCGGCGTAATCCTCGCCGCGTCCTGGTCCAAAGAGTTCTACGGTATCGCCTTCGTGCACATCCAACTTCTCCGAGTCTCCGTGCAGATCAAGGATGAACTGGTCCATGCACACGCGACCGGAAACACGCATTAGCTGGGGCCCTTCGGAAGTCATCACACGCACCGGTCCACCCGGCTTCTTCATATGCTTCGCGCCGGATTCGTCGAATCCGGAGGCGGAACGATGAATACCGTCTGCGTAGCCCAACGGCACAATCGCGGTGCTGGTCACTTCATCGGTGATATACGTGCGTCCGTACGAAATCCCATGCCCGGCCTCAACGCCTTTGACCGTGGCCAGCTGTGCCTGCAAGGTCATCGCAGGCTTCAGATCGTAATTTGACGGCGTTCCCATAGCCGGATCAGCTTCGTACCCATAAAGACCAATGCCCGGTCGGGTCAGCTCAAAATGTGTTTCCGGGCGCGAAAGCGTGGCGGCGGTGTTCGCGATATGGCGGATACGCGGAGGAATGCCGGCCTTCTCCATACGCGCGGTGAACTGTTTGAAACTCTCGAGCTGCTGGTTGGTCGCCTCCACGAACTCGGGAACGTCAGGTGCGTCGGCCACGGAGAAATGGCTCCACTGCCCCACGATGTCAAGCACCCCTTCTTTGGCGAGCGGTACGAGTTTGTCGAGCGCTGCCGGAAAACCTTCGGCGGTGAAGCCGTTGCGTCCGAAACCGGTGTCGACTTTGACATGCACACGTGCCGGCATGCCAAGTTTGCGTGCGGCGGCTGCCACGGCGTCGATGCCGTCGAGCGAACCCACTGAAATGTCGATATCGCTGGCAATGAGCTCGATGAGCGGAGCGTTGTGCCCGTTGTACATCCACGTGAGAATATGGCAGCGGCTCGAATCGATGCCGGCCATGCGTAGCAACAATGCTTCACGCGGCTGTGCTGTTCCAAGCCACGTCGCGCCGCCCGCGAGCGCCGCCAACGCGGAAGGAATAAGCCCGTGCCCATATCCGTCGGCCTTCACTACACCCATCACGGCGGTGCCGGACTTCGGCCCGCCAACGACCTCAACCAGGTGCCGCATATTGTCTCGCATCGCCTTGAGATCGACAATGGCCTGGCCCGGGTAGCGCCGCAGCGCCGCGGTGTAGTTCGATTTGCCAAGTGTGGAAGAAAAAGGCCATTCAGGCAGTGCGTTCAAAGTCATAGTTCATATTGTCGCGCGCCACAGTGATGAAGGCAAACAGACGATACGGAACAATCACATGGACACGCGGGAATACCAACTGATTACCTGCACAAACCTGGCCGCCGGCCCAAATCACTTGTCGTGGCGCTGATAGACGATGCGCGTGTTGCCGCGATCGCCCATGTCGCTGACCGTAATGATCCCGCAACGCCGGAATCCGGCTTTTTCGAAGACGTGCTGCATCGCCTTATTGTCAGGATGGGTGTCGCATCGCACGTTCTTATACGTCACGGCCGCCCATCGCATGCACACATCCCCGGTATGTCCTTTGAGACCGGACGAGGCCAGCCTGTGCATGGTGGCGTATTCGTCATCGTCCAGCCAAGCGCCCTCCGTCAGGTGCGCATAGGTCGGCTCTGCCCCAAGGAACATCGCGAAATAGGCGAGTATACGCTCGTTGCCGCCCTCGCCTTCGGAATCGACCAGCAGCATGCCATGACCACCGTGAATATCCTCATGTATCAGTTCGGCGGGAGGCCAACTCTTGCCCCACTGGTTAGGGTTGCCGGTGCGTCGCATGAGTTCACGGGCCCGTTCGAAGATAGCCATGATCGCTTCGAAATCGGCTTCACTCGCTCGGCGCACACGCATGGAACCGGTCAAGACGCCTTCCGCTGCAGCTGTTTTGTTCCCGTTGTCTATCGTCTTTCCTTCAGCCATACTCATACCTCTGCTTTAAAAAACCACGCGGCCGCCTACCTGCCAGCGACTTTATTCCCGTACCAAACTAACACCACCACAGGCAATTATCACGATGGAAGATTCGATGCCGAGAGCCAAGATGCAAAATCGACAACGGAATCGCAAGTCAACAGCGTTGTCTGCGATTGAAATTTGGCCTATAACCTCAACAACGCGATGGCATACAAAAGCGGCATCGACGCCAATCGTCAGATGCCGCTTCCAATCATGTTTCAGCCCGCTTTCGCAAAGCTGACGCCGCAATCAGACCACCTTGCGCACGTACGGGTCGGAGCTGATGCCCTCATCGAGGATCTTCTTGCACCATTCCTTGGCGGTGAACAGGCTGTGGTCGCGGTAGTTGCCGCAGCTCTTGATGTCCGTGGCTGGCACGTCGTCCCAGGTCGCCTTGTAGGCGATGAACTCGAGCGATTCCTTGAGCGCCTTGGCGACGTCCTCGGTGCTGTGCTCGCCCCAAGTCAGCAGGTGGAAGCCGGTGCGGCAGCCGAACGGCGAGCAGTCGATGTAGCCGGGGATGCGCTCGCGCAGCAGCACCGCGATGGTGTGCTCGATGGTATGCAGGCCGCCGGTCGGGATGGCGTTCTCGTTGGGCTGCACCAGGCGCAGGTCATAGTTGGAGATGACGTCACCCTTCTCCCCCGTCTCGGTGTCGATAAAGCGCACATACGGCGCCTTCACCTTGGTGTGATCGAGCTTAAAGCTCTCCGGTTCCGGCTTGTTTTCTTCTGCCATTTGTTTTCCTTTCAATCAATCTAGCCTTTTATTCAAGTCTACTTCCATAAGCATTCAGAAATTATTAATATCCCTAAATCTCTTTAATCGATTGTGCTAAGCATTATTTTGACCATAGTTCTGCATACACCATTCATGAATACGTTGAATATATTCGTAGTCCACTTTCGAAACACTGTATCCCGGATTTTTCAATTTGTCTGAAATTGATTGTAAAAGTTTCATCCATTGAACCTCATTTTCTTTCTTTGCCTTCTTCGTTTCATTTTCCCGTTTAGGCAAAGTCAATAAATTTGAATAAGTATCACGCCAATGCCCGTCACTTATGGCAATCTCCGCATAATCTTTCAAATTCAAATAATCCCAAATCGATACATTTTCAGTAGAACTCGCTTCATTCTTTTTAGCGATTTTGACAAGATATTTTTCTCTAACGTGAATAGGAACAATAGATTCATCATCTCTTCCATTCAACTCAACTAATTGCTTATGCATTAATCCAGTAATTGATTTTGAAATTTCAGAAATATACTGTTGAGAATTCGCATTGTACTCTTTCGAATTTTTCTCCCACCACTCCTGATATTCAACCGTCGTTAATTGAGGACACTTGTCAAATATTGCTTTTTGCAAGTAGCGCCAATGTTTTATTGGCCCATTCCCCCCATATTGCTGCTTTATTTCTTGACGATTTTGCGGTGTCATTGTGTTATAAAAATCGACTATATATTTGAAATAGGGAGAACACCGTTCAAGTAAAACGCTAGTCTTCTGATATAACGGCATAGAACCATCTCTATCAGAAATTATTTTCAAGACATCAGAAGAAATCCTGATTAAAGCAAAAATGCCACTATTCATCGCTAGTAGCCCTTCATTGCTTTTGCCTCTTTCCCATTCTTCCGGCAGTTGTTCAGCAAAAAAGTTCAGCACTCCTTTTATGAATGGGGTTAATGCATTATAAGCTACTGAGTTATCACCATCAGCGTTATCGAATAGACCTACTTTTCCTCTAGGTTTATTGTCCCTAAATTCTGTGAGGAAACCAGACTCTTTTATTGCTTTGAGAATCATATCCATCGTTACACAACGTTTTGAATCATTTGATTCTTCACCAGTAATAATTCTTCCATACAATGGAGAATCACTATCATCGCCTAACTTTAGAGCAATCCGTAGCGCAAGAGCTTTACGCCTTTCTTGATAGTTCGGAGAATCATACAGCAAGTCAGCGTCAAGAGTGTTCCTCAGTTGCTTCGGTACAGCTTTCTGGTTCTCATTGATATCCATGAAAAGCTTTACCTGTTCTTCTTGATTCATATTTTCAAAAGCAACAACAGGAATGGTATTCGTTTTTGCATACTTGGTGCCGGAGTATCCATACAAACGATGCTGTCCATCAATAATATAGGCAGAACGGTAACACTGAGGTAGGTGAAGAATCCCCAAAGACGTTTGGCTATCAGTTTCCTTCGCAGCTGCCTTCAAATCAAACTGTAAGCTTCTTTTAGAATCTAGACTAATTATTATAGAATTTGCAAAGTATCCTTTATTCTCAATGAATTTTCGCAACTGAGTGAGCCGTGATTTCTTAATCATTCTTTGATAAGTAGGCATTGCCTCAGAATTTGCATCATTCCTATGGAGTACATAACCTATTTGCAATAATCGTTCAGGCTCAATAGAAAATGAATAGTATGTATGTCCACCCATACTACCTCGTATGGCAGGAACAGTTGATGCCATATTTTGTATTCGGCGTCCTGCAAACAATTTTCCAAGAAGCTGATACTTGGCAGCAGGACCAAGTTGCTTGGCTAACTTAGTATAATCCTCTATTGTTTTTTCATCGAAGTATGCAATATTCGCTTTATCTAAACGCTCTAAATCCTCTTTATTTAATAAATAATTATTCGTCGCAAAAATAAATTTAACTTTTACTGTTCCGAACCGCTCTTTTATGCTTTCTCGGATACCAGGCTGCACCGAATTAAAGCTTTGAATTTCTTCTTTGAAGTTTCTTCTTTTTCCCTCTTCTGTCGTGGATTTGCATTCGACAACTAACGCAGTCTCCTCGTCTAAAGCAAAAACATCGATTTGCTGCTGATTACCCTCACCTTTATCATATTGAATATTAAAGCTTTGATCCCTGTTCAAGCTTTGAAAGCCCATACGATAAAGCATCATCCAGACTCTATTTTCAAAGATCTCAGAATCTAATTTCCTTTTTTTCATTTGACAATGCTTTTTATCCCCATAATCCTTAACCCAATCCCAACCTTGGGTTTCCATCATCGAGCGATCGTTAACTGAATACTTCAAAAGTTGATAATCATTAGAGCGTTGTCTGCAAACACGATTTAGATCCTTACCAGCTACAAGGTTATCCCAAAATTCCTGATTGCTCATATCTGATTACTCCTTTATAAAGGCAAATTGCTAAATACTAATTCAGTTTTCGTTTCTCGCACTGAGCCTATCCCGCCTAAGCCAGAAAATCTTTTTACTTCCATTGGTCCTCTATTACCAATATCATTAAAAATTTCCCGAATAGAATAATGGTCGGCGTTAGTAAGAAGAAAATAAGCACCTTTCTCATCGAGCTTTTCAATATACCCTCTTAGCTCTTTCTGATTATCTATAGAAAAAAGCTTTTTATTGTATTGTATAAAGCCATTATGATTATGTGAAACGGTGTAAGGAGGATCAAGAAAAACAAAATCGCCCTTGTCGATTTCATTAATCGTATCTTGATAATCACAGGATTTTAATGAAACTCCCTGTAATGCAATATTTGCCGCTCTGATACCTTCTACATCAAAATGAACCGTATCTTTCTTTCCATAAGGAACATTGTATTGACCCTTTTTATTTACACGATATAATCCATTATAAGAAGTGTGATTCAGATAGATAAAACGGGCAGCAAGTTCTATATTGTTATTCGGTACAGAAGCACGGATATCATAATAATCATCTTCAGTTATCTTATATTGAAGAAGCTTGTTAATTACTTCCTCACAGCGGTCTCGAACGGCTACATAAGTTGTAATCAAATCATTATTAAGATCTGATAAAAAAGCGCTGTTAGGTTTTAAATGGAAAAAAACTGATCCTCCACCCAGAAAAGGCTCATAATACTTCTTAAAAGTAAAGTCTGACATCATTTCATCAAGAGAATCAAGTAACCACCGCTTTCCCCCGGCCCAACGAAGGAAAGGTTTCGGTTCTCTTTTCTCTAGACTGTCATTACCGACTTTCATATGAAAAATCTAACACATTTTGAGACTAAAAAACAAGTTAAAAGAGCAGCTTTATCCTGAAAGATCTGTCTAGCACGACTTTAGTCAAATTAAAGCTTGGAAAAATTTAATAAATCCAACTTTCATATATTTCTAAAACTAAAACAGTCAAATAATCGCTCTCCTCTCTATTCAAATTCCGGTTCATAGCCGTCGTCGACTTCCGGCTCCTTGCCAAACACTTCCTCTTCAGTCAGCCGTGTACCGTCATCATTCTTTAATCTTTCCATAGCTTCTTGATAGAGTACGAAATCTTCTTCCGCTTCGGTTAAGCGCCGGTAATCGTCAGGACTGACGATAACAGCCGCAGGCTTGTTGTTTTTTAAAACAATGACCGGATTATCGTCTTGTACACGTTTGAACGTCTGACTTGCCTTGCCATGATTAAAATCACTGACAGAAACAAGATTATTTAAAAGAGTTGCAGTTCCCATCATATCCTCATTCCTAAATTTGTAATCCATATTGTACATCATATAAGGATTTAAATCATACATCGAATTACATAGGTTTACAATCGCTTCGCCGCTTCTCGATAAACCGCTTCATCGTCTCGCACTCCAACAATGACAACGGTCATGGACTTCTCAGTTCTTTCTAAAGAATAGAGAATCCTTATCCCGTCATTTTTCAATTTCACTTTCATCAATCCAGTTAAATTGATGTCCCTTTTCTTCCCTAAAGGTTTTCCATACCCACCTTCAGTAAATGGTAGAGGATTGGTAGAGACCTTCCGAATCGCCTTACGCACATGTTCTCCACGCGGCTCCCCTAGCTTTTTAATGTCTGTTTTTGCCGCTTTTAAATATCGGACATTCCAAGCCGCCATATAATCACCTCATCGTCATATTTTAGGCTTATGTACGTCAGAGAGTACCACTATAAAAATGCAATAACTAGTTTACTGGTCAAAAAGACAGGAAAATCAAGATTTCTTTCTTGGCTCTTTCAAGCATCTTACTATTAAAAGCTTAGATCATGACTCCGCTTGGATTTTCATATGGGCACGAATCTGATTACCATCAACCAAAAAAACAGAAGATAAAGCAAGTTTAACACTCCGCAAAATATTAAACGATTGAAATATCGCACTCAGTTAATCGTAAACACGTCCAAATAGCGACTCAGACATTGAGATTATTGGTGTTTGGACAGAGAAGCTAGTAGAATATTAAAGGGATTTAAATGAGATTCTTATCACAGTATGCAGCAGGTCAAAGAGAGGTGCGCCATGGCAACAGGCAATGGTCAAGTCAACGACAGTCGAAAGCCTGAAGCGACAGATACGAATTTGACAGACTCCGATGAGAACCTTCACGAACCTGCAAAGAACCAAGAACCTCTAGAAAACGGCGAAGCGTCCAATCTCCCGATTGACGAGACGAACGACAATTCCGCAGATGACGACGACAACAACAACGATACCGAAGCGTCCGCAAACCAAGTAAGCAGCAACCTCAAAACCTCAGCGATCCTGGTGAAAGAAAAAGCCCTCGAGATTCATGAAAAGGTGCAACAACGCCGCGTAGCCGTCATTTTCTCGATTCTCGCCGCTTTTCTGGCAGTCGTCATTATCGTCGCCGGTGGTTACGCCGTCTGGAACGGCAAATACGGCGAGCAACGCAACTACCAGCAGTTGCAGGAACTGGCGCAGAAACCGAAAGGCATGACCAAAGACGGTGGGCTCCCTGCGTTCAAAGCCAGCGACTACAACCCGAAAGCACCCAAGATCGATCTGTATGTCGATTACTTCTGCCCCGGTTGCGCAATTGTGGAACAAGACCTTTTCAGGTCCATGAAAGACATGATGGAGGCCAAACAGATCAACCTTTACCTACACCCCATCAATTTCCTGGACTCCAAAACGAAGAACCATTACTCCACGCGCGCTGCGAGCGCCGTCGCCTATGTCGCATCGAATCAACCTGGAAAACTCTTTGACTTTTCCACGGCACTATTCGATAAAACCTATCAGCCAAACAAAGACAACAACCGGGACGTCAGCAATCAGGAGATCATCGACCAAGCCGTCAAGGCCGGAGTCAAGGAAAGCATCGCCAAAAACTCCGTGAAAGGCACCTATACCGATTACGTCGACAAAGCCACGAAGTACACGTCCAGACGCAAGGAACTGTATGTCACCATGCAGGACCAGTTCCGTTTCTCCACTCCCACCATCTGCATCAACGGCAAGATGTGGCAGTATCGTCAGCTTCATACCCTCGACGATGTGAGGCCAACATTCATTCATTCCATAGGTTTGCACCGGGAGCAGGTCGGCGATCCAAAGACCTTGCCGGCAATCGGACCGGACGGCGACGCGATTCCGATACAACAGAAATACCTGTAACCGAAAGCAGCAGCCTGTCACACGGTCCTGTAATCACATAGGTGTGTAATTACAGAATTGAGGCCATAGTTTTCTTTCGCGATTATGTCGCTACACCGTCACTCCGTAACATCTCAGTCGCGAATATGACGACTCAAACCGTCAGCGGAACACATCAAAATGGCCGCTCAATCATCGAGGCGCGTAATCGCAGATTCACGATTACGCGCCTGGTTTTGCTAGAGAAGCGGTGAGAAAAAATATCTCTTATTGGATTACTTCAAACGATATAACCAATCTCGATCCTCTGCCCGCTAGATGAGACTTGCCAGCACATAGAGCACGGCGATATGAGCGGGGTAGAAGATATAGAAGAAGTATTTGTCGCCACGACCTTTGGCTCCGTTGTAGAGAAGAATCGGGATGATGGCGAAAATCATTATCCACTGGCTCTGGCCAACGAGTGCATAGCAAACCGCGACCACGGCGATAGCCACACTCTGCCAAACCAGGTTGTGCTTGACATTGCGCAAAGCGTACATGACCGGGATAAGCAGCACCATGACGGTGTTTTCGGCCAGCAGAATCGCGGGATCCAAAGCGGTCAGCGCGCGCAACGTCCAGAGCATCACGCCGCTTTCGGTGCCATTGACGTGGCTCATGAACGGCAGAAGCGCCAATGAAAGGATGAACGGCAGAGCCATCAACAACAAGCCTTCGACGGTCTTCTTGACCCGGAACCCACGGGTGACGCTGCTGGCATGCCTGTTCGCCGGCATTGCGTTCTGGCTGGCTACGGAACCGTTAGCTGCAACTCCTACAGCAGCAGAATTGCGACTGACGACTCCATGCGCCGAACCTGTACGCTCGTCTCCGCCACGCACGCCGGCACCGAATCCGGCCGAAGCCTTGTTGTCGCGCTTCTTAAAGGCGGCCTCGAAGCAGTCGACGGCGGCCATAAAAATCGTGCCGATAAAGAGGTCTCGGAAGATATTGTTGACCAGCTGGGCACCGTCGTAGTTAATCGTCTGCTGCAGCACGTAATCCATGACGGCCATGAGTGCCATACACACGTAAAGCCGCACCATATAGGCCTTCTTGCTATGCGTGTGAGAGAAGCCAACGACGCTAATGAAGAAGAACAAGGTGGCGACGGGCCTGCCGAACCAGTCGAGCCAGCTTGGTGCGCCTTGTGAGGCGAACATCTGGTGGACGTGGTCGACCACCATCAACACCACACCAATCATCTTGATGTCGAAAGTCGTCAGCCCCAAGCGCCCGGAACGAATCTTGCCCCAGAAACCTGAAGAGGCCGGCTTGGCCGATTTCGATTCAGCCAGTCGGACTGATTGGTCAGTGCTGTTTACAGCCGCCGAATCAGCGGTTCCTGCCGTCACCTCGGCGGCATTGGCCGTAGGCGCCGACGCAACAGCATGGTGGTTCATTCCGTCAGTATTTTCTGTCATCGCTTCCCCATCATATATGCCATGCCCAGTGAAGACATGTCGTTTGCCCTCGGCCGGAGGCGAAGGAGGCACGGACACCGGTCGCAACGGTAAGGTCGGAACGCTTGCCGCAAGTGCGGCCAGGCCATTCATGTTCTTGTTCATCATGTTGAAATTCTCTTTCAATCAGCCATTCCCCCTCACGACTGCCAGTCGCAAATACCAATGGCTTTTGTCTCGATATATTTTATTAATTTTTGTCTTAATTTAGAGGTCACGAGCACCGTCACGATTCTCAAAGGACGCTGGCGGCACACGATTTGATAGCCTTTGCTGGAATCTAAGAATACAGGCTTACAACATTCGCGCCATCGTTCTGCAGGATGAAATATTCATACTTTCTGTCTAAATATTTCAGTCAAATACTGTCAAGAAATCTTCATTCGACCTAAAGTATGACAGAAATGTCGAAAACTTCAATATCACTTGTATAATTTAGACAGGTTACGATTATATTCGCCGCAATTTACGGCGATTCAGATCCGCAACGAAGCAACATAGGAAGCTAGGCACGATGTCACACAAACATGGCAAGGGACAGTCCGCAACGAAACGGGCGGCACAGGAACGGACCGTTTCGAAGCAGGCCGAGCAAAGATGCGAAGCCAAGGCGGCCGCGGAGGCCAAAGCCGCGGCAATAGCAGCGAAAGAACGCCAACAACAGACGCTGATCGGCGCCATCGTGATGTTCGTCGTGGTTGCGTTGGTGGCGATAATCGGCGTGACCGGCTTCAAAGAACACAACAAATCCGTGCAAATTAAGAGCCAGACCACTTCCGCTGCTTACAGGCAGCTGCAGGCGGTCGCACAAAAGCCTGAAAACGCAACAGACAAAGCAGGCCTCTACGCTTGCAAGAAGGTCAAGCTCAACGCCAACGCGCCGACCGTGGAAATCTATTTGGACTTCTTATGCCCCTCCTGCGGCGAGCTCAATCGCACCTTGGACTCCACATTGCAGAAAATGAACAAGGCACGGCAGGTCAACATCGAGGTGCATCCGGTGACTTTTCTCGACGGCCAATCGACCGATCATTATTCATTGCGCACCGCGAGCGCCGCAGCCTATATCGCGGACAACGACCCCGACCATCTGATGGACTTCGTCTCCGAGCTTTTTGCCAAGGACTTCCAGCCCAGCGAAACTGCCTACAAACCGGTGAGCGATGACCAGATCATCTGCCAGGCCGTCAAAGCCGGAGTAGACAAGACCGTAGCCACAAAAGCCATGCAAGGCACTTACGCCGAGTACATGGACAAAGCAAGCACTTACACCACTCTGTATCGTCCGGAATTGTGCGACTACGCACTGCATCCGGAAGGAGGTTTCGGCACCCCTCTGATTCGCGTCAACAGAAGCATCTGGTCCTTGAGCGGCAGAAAGTACGACACGATGGTTGCCGACTTTGAGCACAGCCTGGGCATCAAATCAAAGGATGTGGGCAACCACAAAGTTCTGCCTTCCATTGGCGCAAACGAAGAGCCTAAAAAGGCTTAGAGAACTTAAGGACCTCTATATTTTTAGCCCCGAAGTGCTGACTGAACACTCGAACCGATACTTTTATCGGTCGGATGAGCTTGGTTCCGGATTCAAACTGGCTTCATGCGAGTTTGATACATCCCCGGCAACAATCTATCGCGCTTTTGCGCCTGGTACACGTTCACAACGGTCATATTTTCGAGTTTGGCAATATATTTATCTTGGGCAAACACACGATTATCGGAACAAGGCGATAAAATTCAGAATAGTGATGTAACCGACAATTGGGCAGCGTCCGGAATGGCTTTGGAAAGGAACTGGGTGATCAGGAAATGACTATTGTTGGCAAGCATTCCCGGTCGCTCAAGGCAAAAAAGAAAAAGGTCCCGTCGATCCTCACTTCTACACCTCCCGAAACCGTCCACGAAAACAATCCTGTCGTAAAGCACAATGGCGGCGTCATCGGCCGCAATCAATTGATCATCGGAGGCATCGCGGTACTGATCGTCATGGTGCTGGTTTTGGTCATCGGCATTTCCATTGGCGTCAATCAAGGCAAGGAATCAAAGCAAGGACTCCCGGAAACCGAAGCTCAGGCCTACGATGAGTTGCAACGGGTCGACGATAAACCGACCAACTCCACCGAAGCAGGAGGACTGCCCGCATACCGTCAGAGCGAACGCAATCCCGACGCCCCGACCGTAGAGGTTTATGAGGACTTCCTTTGCCCTTACTGTGGAGACCTGACCCGTGCACTGACTCCAACCTTGGAAAAGCTGCAGGCGGCGCAGCAAATCAATTTGGAGTTCCATATCGTCAATCTGTATGACACTCCTTCGACCAACCGTTATTCCACGCGAGCCGCAAACGCCGTCGCCTACGTATCCGAACACGATCCGAAACACGTAACGGCATTCGTTGGAGCCTTGTACGAAAAAGGCTTCCAGCCTGACGCCATTCACTACAAAGACATCAGCAATGAGCAGATCGTGGCACAGGCGACGAAAGCGGGGGTAAGCCACGATGTCGCCGAAGCAGCAGTAAAAGCCCCCTATTCGTCGTTCATCAGCAAGGCGACAGTGTATGACACAAAACGGAAAGAGCTCTTTACGACATTGAACGGCACCAAGGGCTTCTTCCCTCCCACCATCCTCATCAACGGCAAGATATCAGCACTCAACACTAGTGACAACGACGGCAAAATCGTGCAGAGATTCACCACTAACTTAGGGCTGAGACTAGCTGACGTCGGTAACCCCGACGTGTTGCCGACAATCGGCGCAGACACCTCAGCCGAATCCTGAGTATGGCGAAGCTATAACTGGTGCGATGCAAGATGTAAATTCCGGCAAGAAGGTATTCTTACTGCTCTGCATTACTTTGTGATTTTCATCACTGCCTGCCTTATTTAGTTGCTTGTTTTTGCCATAGAATGATAAATTTAAATTCAGAAAATTATATAAATATAACAATTTTATGAAGACGAATTCTACCAATATATTCCTATTTATCCCAGTAATAGTGCTGTTTTATATATATAAATTGTCTTTTATTTGTCTTTTGAGTAAATCGTATTTACTTGACGTGCAAAAAAAGTAAGCATAAACTTTTGTCGTATTTCGAATTCGATGAATATATGGATTATGTAGTAATCCGTATCTCCATCATTCAGATCAATGGGGAGAATTCCAGTGAAGAATAACGAAAGCGTCAAGGATCCAGAACCGAGCGACGCCGAGCCGAGCGCAGAAACCGAAACGGCTTTATCAAACGATGCGACAACAGACTCTCACCACAAAAAAGAACGCAGGTTACGCAACATCATTCTGACCGTCACTGCGGTACTTGTGGTGGTGATTATCACTATTACCAGCGTCACGGTGTGGAAGAACCACAAGAAAGCAGTCGACGAAAGCTCTCCCCAAGCTTTGCAGGAATCGTATGAGCAACTGCAGCAGGTGTCAAGCAAACCCCTGAACGCCACCGATAAAGGTGGCCTACGAGCTTATCCCAAAGCGCAATACAATTCGAAAGCACCGACTGTCGAAGTCTATGAGGACTTCCTTTGCCCCTACTGTGGCAAACTTGCGCGCCAGCTAGAGCCCACGCTGAACCGCATGGAAAAAGCCCGACAAATCAACCTTGAATTCCATGTGGTCAATTTCCTCGACACCCCTGAGACGAAACAGTATTCCACGCGCACGGCGAGTGCCGTAGCCTACGTTTCTGCGCACGACCCCGAGCATACGGCCGCATTCGTATCGGCTTTGTTCGAGCCAGGATTCCAGCCTGATGAACATCATTACAAAAACGTCAGCAATGATCAGATCACGGCCCAGGCGCTCAAGGCCGGGGTGAAACCGGAAGTGGCGAAAGAGGCTGCGAACAACGTTTACGCGGACTACATCACCAAGGTCACCGACTACACGTCGAAACGCAAGGAACTCTATACCACAGTCCAAGGCAATCACAGTTTCTATACCCCTACCATCCGCGTCGACGGCCATATTTGGCCGGTGGATGTGTTCGGCGACCTTTCGCACAGCGCAGAGCAGTTCTGCCACAGCATCGGCATCGACCCTTCCAAGGTCGGCAATCCGGACGTCCTACCCACCATTGGTTCGGACGGGGCGCTGAGCGCCATCAAGTAAGTAGTGTCTCGTCACTTGTCGCTTGGTCGTCGATCAGGTTTTAGCGCAACAATCATGACCACTGCGGCAATTTCAACAATCACCATACAATAAAAGAGTTGTGGGCCAACCGTTATCTTTCACCGGTTGGCCCACAACTCTTTTATTATCTAATATCGCCTCTGTTGCTGCTGAATCAGCAACGGCAACAGAG